>JBKHFT010000005.1:0-51663 GCA_046540055.1 Alkalispirochaeta sp. | reverse complement strand
AGTACAGCGCTCTCGGTGCACCGGGTGTGTCTTGCTTCGGCGGAAAGATTCCCCCTCAGGTGCGAGAGTTTCTCTCTCAGGCAAGTATCGTCGGCGGGAAAAAGTGTTTCGCCTTTACCTCGCACCGCCTCTTTGGTGCCGGGAAGGTGTTAAAAACCCTTATGGGTGTCATGGAACACGAAGGTATGTTTATTCGCTATTCCGAAATTCTTCGTTCCCGAAGTGAGGCTGAGCTGGTCGGGACCCGGCTCAAACTGGATCATTGAGCAACTATTACCACGTTCTGGGCGTCTCACCGGACGCCGACCGGGAGGAGATTCGCACCGCCTATCGCCGGCAGGTGAAATCGGTACATCCCGATGTTCACAACGGAGATCCCGGTAGTGTCGAGCGAATGAAAGCGGTCGTCCTTGCCTGGGAGGTCCTCGGCGATCCCTTGCGGCGGGAGGACTACGACCGGATCCACGGTATTCGCCCGGATGCACCCGATGAGTTCGATTACGCCGAGTTCCTCCGCTCAATGGGGGACGATCAGGAATCCCAGTCACGGCTGATATTCTATGACCTTCTCCATGACAATCCTGATGAGGCGCTACAGATCTACGGAACCCTCGTCGCAACAGGTGATTTCGAGCTTTCCGCGTATCTCGGTCGTGAGGACTTCATGGATTGCGCGTTTCTGCTGGCTGAGGAGTACGAGTCGCGCCGGGAATACCGGCAGGCGTTTACGCTCCTCTCCGCGATCGTTCGGTTCGAACGGCAAAAACCGTATTTCCGCCACTTCATGCAGGACGTGTACGAGCGCCTTCGATCGATCGTATGTTTCAAGATGATCGAAACGGAGCCTCCCGACGAAGTCTTACATCACTTGCACACGATGATCGACTGGGATCTTCCGAAACGAGAGGTCGCCTTCTTTTACAAGAAGGCAGCAGAAATCTATCTTGATACAGGACGGAAACGACAGGCGTTCAGGTACCTGCAACGAGCGGTATCCCTGGATAATCGCATCGCTGGAATAAAAAAACTTCAGCAGGAACTCGGTTATTATGAGCCTGCATGATATGGTGGTAACAGGTATGAAACAGACAAAACAAAACAGTACGGTTCGGAACCATCCCTTGAGGCCGGCATTGTTGGTTCTCGTTGTCGCGATGCTTTTTCCGGCATCCGGGGTTTTCGCGCAAGTCCTCGATATGCCCGTCGCAGTCGTACGTCTCACTGAAACGGTGAATATCGGCCAACGCCAACTACGGCAGGACGTCGAGTTGATCGAGCGCCAGGCGGGCCGGGAACTGTCTGTCGATGAGCGAGCGGAACTGCTCGAGGAGCGGATCAACGGTGTCCTCCTGAATCAGGCTGCCCGACGGGAGGGGATACGTGTCTCCGACGACGAAGTCGATCAAGCGATCGCGGCACAGCGCCAATCCCTCGGTCAACCGGTCACCGACGAGCAGTTTCGCGAAATCGTCGAGGAGCAGATGGGGCTCTCCTGGGATGCCTTTGTCGAAGAGATCACCAATCGTCTTGTCCAGGAACAGTTTGTTCTCTCCCGGGCGCGTGGACGGTTTGATAGTATCGCCGACCCGACAGTGGAGGACATCCGCTTCGTGTACGAAACGAATGCGGAGCAGTTCTTCAATCCCCTCATGGTCCGATTCGAACACCTCTTTTTCGATCTCCGGGACAAGAGTGATGCCGGAATACGGGAGTTGCGGCAACGTGCTGAGGGTATGGCGAGGGATCTCCGAAGAAACCGGGTCGACTTTCAGTCCCTGATGCGCGAAAGCCTCGACGATGTCTCGTATTCCGGAGGAGACTTCGGGTACCTCGTGAACGGGGATCAACAGGCGTTACAACGCCTTGGTCGTCCATTCGTGGAAGCGATATTTCGCATGGATGACGACGACGTTTCGGGGGTGCTCGAGAGCAACGTCGGGCTCCATATCATCCGTGTCACCGAACGCCGCGCTCCACGACTCCCTGGACTGAACGATCCGATACTTCCCGGCGAAAGCATCACCGTACGCGAACAGGTTCGGGCGTTCGTTATCAACCAACGCCAACAGGAGATTTTTGAAGAGACCGTATCTTCCGTTGTGTCCGAACTCAGAGAAGACGCAGAGATAACCCGGTATCGCGACCGCCTGGACTGGTAGCGGTTCGGTCCATGGCATCACGACGTCGGAGTCGCCGCATCGCCGTACAGGCGCTATACAGTTGGGATGTCGGGGGTATCGACGAGGAACGGATTCTCGCTTTCGACTGGGTCGACGACCGTGACGCTCTGGATACGACATTCACTCGCCTTCTGGTTCACGGCACTCTGAGCCACGTTGAAGAGATCGACGCGATGGTTGAGGCGCAACTCGAACACTGGGATCTCTCCCGCCTTCATCGGGTTGACTTTGCGATACTCCGGGTCGCTGCCTTCAGCCTGATCTACCAACGGGAGATCTCCGCCCACGTCACGATCGATGAGGCGGTAGAACTTGCCAAAGAGCTGTCTACCGACGACGCCTACCGCTTTATCAACGGCGTACTCGACGGGATTCGGAAGCGGCTCGAAACGGACGGGAATCGGGTCGAATGAAAGAGAGCCGGTCCGTCGCGGTACTGTTGCTGGGTATCATCATCGCCGCGTCGACATCGCTCTTTCTCGTGGTATCGATCGGCACGATCCGAGACTCGATCTGGTTTTCCCGGATACTGTCGCGGATCGAGCGGGACGGTGCTACGGAAGAGCATCTCTCCGAGGCGGCGGAGTACGCTCGTCGCCCCGCAGACTGGAACCGGATCCTGCGTATCGCCTGGAGCATGCCGGAGCCGGAACGGTGGGCGAACGTCAGCGAGTATGCCCTCACCGCAGCGGAGCGCTTTCCCCGGGACGATTCGTGGGATCTCCTCGCAGTCTTCGGCATGATACGCGGCGGTCGATACGAGGACGCGCGAACCGTTCTGAACGGTGTCGACTCACCCTCGGATCTCACCCAGAAGCTCCGGGTCCTCGCTGCTCTCGATCCTGACGAACCATCGAAAATCGAGAAAAGCCTTGTCGATCTCGCCGAGCGGCCTGACGAGGAGAGGATCGCCCGCACGATCGGCCTTGCATTCCGGGACGATTCGGCGGACAGGTGGTTTCGGGCGGGGGAGTATACCGACCTGCGAGCGTTCTATCTTCAGAGCGCGCTTACCGCCGCCGGACACGGCGATCACGACGGAGCGCGCCGCGCGGCGATGCTACTCCGCGAGGAAGACCTCTTTGCCGGCGTCGACCCCGCGGAACTGTACGTCGCCGCCTGGCTTCGGGACGATACCTGGTTTTTCTCCGCCGTTGCGTCCGTCGGCGGGAGTATCGCGGTCGAGCCTGCGACGATGCTGATGCAGTCCGACTTCCTTGTGGAACAGCGGCAGTGGAATCGGGTTGCGCCGATCTACGGCGAACTCAGGGAGCGATACCCCCGGTACAGCCCGATCCCGTTCGGGAACGGTGCCCTTCTGGAACGACGGACCGCACCCTTTCCCGACGATCCGACCACCGCCGAGACGATCGAGAAGATCTACGCCCGGGGTATCAGTGCGCATCCTGACGACGCCCGACTGCGACTCGATCTTTCCGCGTATTACATCGCAACGGGACGACGTCTTGACGCGGTCCGGACGCTGGTGCCTCTCGGGCCGATCGAAAGGATCGCCGCCGATGAAACGACGCAACGTCACTGGCTCCTCGCTCGGACCGTTCTCGGATCGAGAACCCCGGTAGAGCGGCTGGAGGCAGATCTGTGGAGCTATCTGAACGAGGAAACCGAAGCGCATCTTGTGGCGCACTTTCTTGCCCGGTATTTCCTCATCCGGGACGACCTGCGGGGGCTTGCCGATCTGCGACGCCGCTATCGACCGGACTCCGCGCCGTGGGCGCGAACGGTTCACGCGATGCACGCGGTCACCGAATCGCAGTTCTCCGACGCGGACCGCCTCTTTGCTGAAGATACGACGATCGAAGGAGTCTACAACCGCGCGCTTTTTGCCCTTCGGCACCACGCGTTTCTCGACACTGCGGCACCCCTGATCGATGAACTGAGAAATCGCGCGGATCCGTCGGAGGATCCCGATATCACTTCCGATGCCGCGATTCTCGCCGCGGAACTCTCGCGACTCCAGGGAGACCACGCATCGGCGGTCGCGATTATCGACCGTGCCATCGCGGTAAATCCCTACAGCAATGCGCTTTACACGTATCGTGCCAACCTTGCACGGCAAAACTGATCGTGCTACGCTCATCCAATGATTCGCATCAAAACGGCCAGACAGATCGAAGGAATCAGAGAATCCTGCCATCTCCTGGCAGAAGTTCTCGAAATCCTCGAGGAAGCTGTCAAGCCCGGTATCACCACTTCCGATCTCGACGAGATCGCAACGAACGAGATAACCATGCGGGGCGGACGTCCGGCGTTTCTCGGCTATCAGGGTTTTCCCGGCGCGTTGTGCACCTCGGTAAATGAAGAGGTAATTCACGGCATTCCCGGAAACCGGCGACTTAATCCCGGGGACGTCGTGAGTATCGACTGCGGTATCGAGTACAACGGGTATTACAGCGACTCGGCGATCACCGTCCCCGTAGGAACCCCTTCGCCGGATGTTCAGCGCCTTCTCACGGTGACCCGGAACAGCCTGGAGGACGGTATCGCCGCCGCCGTTGTCGGTAATCGAGTCAACGATATTTCACGCGCTATCTACCGGACAATCAGTGTCGAAGGGTACGGAATCGTTCGCCCCTACTGCGGGCACGGGGTGGGACTCTCACTGCATGAAGACCCGCAAATACCGAACTACGTCGGCCGTGGTCCGAACCCACGCCTGAAACACGGTATGGTCATCGCGATAGAACCGATGGTCAACCTTGGTGTTGACGATGTCGACGTTCTCGACGATGACTGGACGGTAGTCACCGGCGACCGTTCGATCTCCGCGCACTTCGAACACACCGTTGCGATTTTCCGGGACCATACGGAGGTGCTCACACGACGCGCCCACGAAGTGGTACATTCCGGAGTGGAGGCTTCTACCGTATGAAAAAACTGCTCGCCATCAACCTGATTGTCCTGGGCGTGATTGTTGGGATTCTGTTCTCTCTGACCCTTGTATCGTGCTCCACCGATGTAGACTCGTCGCGACGCACCGTTGAACCCTCCGGTGATGCCGCGATTACCCCGGCGATCAGCGATGCCCGTACGCTGCAACAGACGTTTCGGGCGGTATCCCGTGCTGCCCTTCCCAGTGTCGTCCAGATCGACGTGGAGGAGGTTCGGACGCAAGCAACCCCCGACGGAGAAAGCGAACCGTGGTTTGATTTCTTTTTCGGCGAACCCGACTCGGAGGAGAACGGTGAGGGAGAACGCGAGTTTCGCACCCAGGGTCTCGGTTCAGGGGTGATAGTGCGCCGACGGGGTGATCTGTATTACGTCTTGACCAACGACCACGTGATCGGAAACGCGAATGCGATTACCGTGACTCTTGATGACGGCACCCAGCACGACGCGGAGATCGTTGGAAAAGACGCGCGGAAAGATCTCGCGATGATCTCCTTCTCAGCTCCTCAGGAACTTACCGTCGCGACCTTCGGCAACTCGGACAACCTCCAGGTGGGTGACTGGGTTCTCGCGATCGGCAGTCCCTACGGGTTTCAATCGACTGTTACAGCCGGCATCGTAAGCGCCCTTGGCCGGCGCGGCGGCCCCGCCGGCAACATCAGCGATTTTATTCAGACCGACGCGGCGATCAATCGCGGAAACAGCGGCGGCGCCCTCGTCGATCTCGACGGAAAGGTCGTCGGGATCAACACGTGGATAACCTCCCAGACGGGAGGAAGTGTCGGACTCGGGTTCTCGATTCCGATCAACAACATTGTCCGTTCTATCGATGACTTTATCGAAACCGGCGCGGTCCGGTACGGGTGGCTGGGTGTCAGTATCCGCAGCGTCACCGACGAGATCGCCGAGGACCTCAGGTTGTCCGACCGCGACGGCGCCCTTGTTCACCACGTTTTTCTCGACAGTCCCGCCGATCGAGGGGACCTGCGCCCCGGAGATTTTATCACCGAGATCAACGGGATCACCGTCGACAGTTCAGACGCTCTCGTTCTCGAGGTCGGGGAACTGCCCGTCGGTGAGGACGCAGAGTTTGTACTGATCCGCCACGGTGAAGAAATCGAGATCGCGGTCCGCATCGCGGAGCGGGAATCGGAACGGGAGATAGCCAATCTGAATACCAGGTTGTGGCCCGGTTTTTCCGTATTTCCCCTGAACGAACAGATCCGGGAGGATATGGAGCTGACCGATGAGACCGTCGGACTATTGGTAGGCACCGTGGAAAGCAGAACCCCCGCGGCTCTCGCCGGGCTTCGCGTCGGAGACATCATCCTCTCTGTCGAAGGAACACCGACGGAAACGATGTACGACCTGTACCGGCACCTCCCGCAGCCGGGAACCGATACGGAGCTGACGATTCTGCGTGACGGAACGGAACTATCGATTATACTGAAGAGAGGCGATTGATCCATATGAGTAACAAAGAGTTCATACCCTACGATTCGGTACGAAACAACGCGATTCGCCTCGCTCACGATATCTATCGCTCCGGCTTCGTTCCCGACGTAATCTACGTGAGTCTCCGTGGTGGTGCGTACATGGGGAACGTGATCAGCGAGTTTTTCAAGTTCGTTCGCCGTGGACGCCGCCCTGTGTTCTACGCCGCCGTTGTTGCCCGGTCCTATACCGATATCCATCAGCAGGATCGGGTCAGCGTCGACGGCTGGACTTACACGCCGGAACACCTGCGCTCCGGTGACCGCATCCTTCTGGTGGATGATATTTTTGATACCGGCCGAACGATCAACCATCTCGTGGAGATCATCCTCGAAAAAGGTATACCCCGGGAGGATATCAAAGTGGCGGTTCACGACTACAAGATTCGCCGTTACGCCGGTGAGCGTCTTCCGATTCAGCCCGACTTCTACTGTCGGAAGCACGACATCACCGAACCGGCGAAGGACGAATGGATCCATTATCTGAGCCATGAGCTCGTCGGCCTCGAGCCGGATGAGATCGATCGGCAGTTTCCGGATGAAACGATCCGGGAGATACTTCACAGTTTGCCATGACCGCGACGTACCGTCTTCTTCGTCGTACCTGTACGGTCTTGTGGTTGCTCTTCGCGGGCGTTACCGTATCAGGAGAGTCCGTCGAAGCGGTATTTCCGGCTCCTCCCTCGGGGGTGTACCCCGATCGGGTTATCCTGGAGCCTCCGGAACCTGATCGGTGGGAGTATCGCTTCCTCCGAGGGAGTGGCGCGGGGCACACCGGGTTCTATCTTCCCCTCGATGGTCCTCTTCGACTCGACGCACCGTCAGGGAGCGAAATCTCGTACCATCTGGAGATACGTTCGATCGAATCCCGGGAGTCGGTTGAACGACACTATCTGATCGATCGTCTTCCGCCGGAATCACCGGTTCCATCGATCTCCCCCGGAGTGTACGACGAGCCCGTGTCGCTCCGTCTGGAACGATCTGATCTCGGTGACAAGGGCTCCGTCGCGTATTTACTGCGGTCTTCCGATCGCCTCGAGGAAAACATCATTCGATCCATCGATCCCTCGGAAGAGATCACGCTGCCCGGGTCCGCCGGGAACGTCGAGGAGTATCAGCTCTACTCGTTTTCGACGGATTCGGCGGATAACCGCAGCGCCATCGATAAGTGGTCGTACCGGATTGACCGAAGGAACGATGTGTCTCCGTCGGAACGGTTCCTTCGGAGTCCGCGCTCCGGATCATACAAGAATGAGCAACTCCTGCTGGTAGATACCCACGGGTTGGAGGATGTGACCTACACGATTCAATCCGACGGGGACGACGAGGATGCGCCTCCCCGGCGTAGCTATACATCCGAACGGCTCATAGAAGGATCGGGGACGTTTACCGTCACCGTCTCTGCGACGGAGTCCCTCACGGGAGAACCCGTCGCCGCGTCGGTCACCTGGACCCAGGACGAAGGTGAGCTCGATCTTCCTGAAAGCGGCCGCTATACCGAAGAGGTTTCCGTCTTCCCCCGGCTTGAGGATCGCTCCTTTCGGTACACCCTTAACGACACCCCTGTCGCGGTCAACGCCGATCTGATTATTCGTCCCTTCCGCTTTACCCCCGATCTCGATGCGGCACGCACGGTAGTTCTTCGGTTCCGGGAACCTCTTCAGAACGATCCCTCCCGATCCAGGGAGTTCCGATACGTCTACATCCTTGACGGTCGTCTGGCGCCTCCGCCGGATTATCGGTACTTTGAGGGCTCTCTCCTTCTGTACGGGATGGCGGACACCGAGATCTCCTACCGGTTTCTCGATGAATCGGGAACACCCTTGAACGAACAGTTCCTCATGTACGATACACCGATCCCACCCGCAACGATCCCCGTTGATGCAACAACGATCGAGTACCGCGCGCGATACCATGGTTCTACCTGGGGTATGTCCGCCAAAACGACGATCCCCGATGTCGCCGGAAGAAGAGAAGACGCAGCGGCCGGGGAGACGACGGTCGTCCTGGACGGCGAGATTCTCCGTATCGTCTCTGAGACTGAAGGGGTGGTATTCTTCGGGGAACCCGTGGAAACCGAAGCGCCTGATTCCGGAGATCGCGGAGTGGCGGATACGATCGTATTCCGCGGCAAATCCCCCGGCACCTTTGAGTGGACGGTGCCACGCGGCTTTCGCACCGAATTCGTTGATGATGAACGGCCGGTTCTCGTCGAAAACGTTCCGCCTCCACCACCGGAGATTATCGTCGCCGACGATCGATTCCGGATCGAAGGCACCGGAGAGGTGATGTATCGCGTCGACGGGGGACCGTTTCAGCCGTATCCGAACCGCTGGATCCGTCTGGAGGGAACCAGCGACGCCCGTATCACTCGCAGCATCGAGGCGTACACGATCGGCGAGGACGGCGAGGCGGGAACACGGGTACACAGAACCGTATCGATCGACTCGCGTCCCGCGGTGATTCCTCCCCGTGTCGGCGGTCGGGAACGTCTGTCACCTCAGGAGATCGTCACCCGCCGGGCTCCCTACACGATCGCCTTCGCGAATCCCTATCCCGACTATCGCATCCATTACGAGATTTCTTCAGACGGCGTCCCCCGAATTCCGACTGAGGAGAGCCGGTGGACGAACAGGGAGATCATAGTCGGGACCGACGAGGTAACGAAGGAGACCTTTTATCTCCGCCTCCGGGGTCGCTTCGTCGGACGGACGGAGTGGTCACCCCTGGAAACGTACACGATCACGATCGATCGGGAAGCGCCGGAGCCACCGGAGATCAGTTCTCCATCTCCGGATCTGTCGGTAGCACGGGGGGCGATCGATATCGCCTTCATCCCTCCCGAGGAGGAGGGGGTTGATCTGTTCTATCGCCTGCGACCGGAGGATCTGTTCGAACCGTATCTCGGACCGTTCTCGGTATCGCCGGACGATGGGTATCGTACGATCGTTCTCGAAGCGTACACCGAGGACACCGCGGGAAACCGCAGCTACCTCACGGATCCACAACGAATCGCCTTCGATACCGCGGCCCTGCGCTCTCCACGTTTCACTATGAACGGGCGTTCCGTTTCAGGAGACCAGGTACTCCTCTCCCGGGAGACGATACTCGAAATGATCGTCGACAGTTCTTCCGAAACGATCGAGACGTTCTGGAGAGTGCATCGTGCCACCGCATCGGTTCGACCACCGTTTATCCCCTATGAAGAGCCCTTCGTCATCAACATGAGCGAGACGGCGATGAACTATCTCGTGGAGGCGTACACCGTCGACACCGTGACCAAGGAACGCAGCTCCACCGCTCGCCTGTCAGTCGTTGTCGATACCGCTTCGGCGACACCTGCAACACACCCCTTCATCCTTCGGGACGGAACAATGAACGCCGGATCCGTTCTGTGGACGGGTCCTCGGGACGAAGAGGTCTATGCTGCGATCACCGGGGACACTTCAACGGATGCGGGAACGTTCGAAGCGGTAGAAGATGAGACGCCGTGGGCGATCCCTGCGGACAGTGATACCCTGCGGATCACGTACTTTGTGGTCGACCCGCTGGGTCGACGTTCCGAAACACAATCGATCACGATTCCCCGGGTTGAACCGGTCCCTTCACCGGTGGTGGAAGGAATCAGTCCGGGAGGCGTCTACAATACCCCTCAGCGCGTCGTCCTCTCGGGGGGGGCCGTTATCCGTTACACCGTATCGACGGACCGACGGGAACCGCCGCCGCTCCACGGACGCGCCACCCTCTATCGATCACCGATCACACTTAGCGCCGCCGAAGGCGAGGACCGGCTGTACCGGATCAGGGCGGCATCGTTCGATCCGGAGGGGAATATCGGTCCCGAGACACTCTTTTCGGTCCGCATCGACCGACGCCTACCGGAACCACCGATTCTCGACACGATCACGACGGGACATTTCTTTCCCGACACCGGGATCGTCAGGTTTGCCGATTTCGACGCCGGTCGGATTTTTTTCCGTGTCGTTGAAGAGGGGAGAGTGCCGGAACCGTTCGTACCCTACGAAAACGACGAAATCGTGCTTCCCGCCGAAGAGGGTATGCTCAAACGGTACGTTCTCGAAGGATACACCGTAGATGATGCCGGGAATCGCAGTCAGAGCATTCCCCGGTGGGAGCTGTACGTCGATAGAGAGATCGTCTATCTCGTATCCGATGACAGTCGCAGCTCCGGTGCGGGAACCAGGAACGCACCGTTCACGGATCCATCGGAAGCGCTTGCGACGCTTCGGCGGACGGGACGGCGAACACTCTTTCTTGGAGAAGGAACGTACCGCTTTCATGCGGATGAGTTTACTCGCACCGCCGCCGAAATTCCCGATCTCTCCGTGATCGGCGGTTTCGACCCTGCTGAATGGAGTCGTGACGCCGGCACGACGACGATCGCTTTCACCGGCGGTGACGGGATCGAGCTTTCCGGGGAGCCCCGATTCGACTCCCTTCACTTCGACAGTTCCTTGCGCAGGATCGTCGTTTCCGGTGGTCGATCGCGGTTTGATTCGATAACGATAGAAGGAGAACGGAACGCGAAAGCGATTTCGGGGGAGATCATCCTGCGTGGTGGACGACTCGAGATCGAATCGGGGCGTTTCGGTGCGGTGTCGCTGGTCTCGGGCTCTCCGGAGCTGACTCTGCGAGGTGCCACGACGGAAAGCGTTGTGGTCTCATCAGGTTCCGCCGAGATGGAAGGCATGACGGGACGACATCTCCACGTAGGTCCCGGCGCCTCCGGACGGATCGTCGGATCCGTAGTCCGGAACGGCAGGGGGGATCGTGTCTCCGCAGGTGTCTCCGTCGAAGAGGGACGTCTTGTGATCGCGAGAACGGCGATCTTCCGGGACGATACGGTACGTAGCGGCCCGCCGCTACTCGCATTGCAGGGAGGTGCCGTTACGATCGAGGATTCGGTGATCCAGGTGTCTTCAACGGAGGAACCGGCGATCGCGATCCGGAACGTCCGCGGCAACCTCACGGTACGGCGAAGTTACCTCTCTGCGTCGGGAGAGCTCTATACGTACGGGATCGTGACCAGAGACGGGAACGTTACGGTCTCCGAAGCCGTTGTTGCCCTCGGTGGGCGAGGCGAACAGATCGGAATCTCCGCTTCCGAGAGTAGAACCGCTCTCTCCACTTCTGCGATCATAAACGTCGTCGAACCGACCGATTTCGCCAGGGCGATGCGCGTCGCCGGCCCCGGCGTAACGGACACACGTGTTCACGGCACACTTTTCGCGAAGATCCCCGTCGAAAGGGCGGGTTCCACTCCCGGTGACACCGATGTGATCTCCGGGGCGTCCGGTGAGTCCCCGGTCCTTCGATCCGGGACTTCGGCTCTCGAGCGAAGGTCGCGGACTGAAACGGTCTCCTCGGACGCGGCGATTCGAAGTGATGCGGAGAGCCTCATCGAGATCGGGAGTGTATCATTTGCCGGCTGGACCGCTCTTCGCAGCCGGGCAACGGGAGCTCTCCAATGGCGAACCCGCGGGACCGGTTCGGATCCCGCCGTTGGACACGGGGAGGCCGGGAATGTTCTCCCGATAGAGTCGCTGCACCCGATCCTGCTGAACCCGGCGTTTCGCGCCGTTACCGTAGAAGATTTTGATGCGGTGTTTTCAACCCTTCAGGCCGCGATCACCGCAACCTTCGACGAACGCCGGTAACCAGATGAGGCGCGAACGCTTTATACCCCGGTGGACGCAGGTAGTCGGCGAGAGCCGCCGCGCGGAGGATACCGTTTACTCCCACCGCCACTCAGGATTGGCGCTGTCCGGATAAGTAGTAGACCATAAGCCAAGTCCACGGGTAAGGGCGAACACAACGCCGTTTCCAAAGTGCCGGAAACTGCCGATAGAATGAACCGCAAGATCGCTTGCGCCGTAACTTTTCCCAATATCGTTCGTAAATGTCCCGGAATAATTACCGGTTGATCCGGATAACTCGCCCTCATAATATCCGCGCGCGTTATCACCGAAATTCGTAATATCCGAGGCGGTTCGAATCTCGGTGGAAACGAGAACTCCTCCGTTCCCGTTGTTGAGTCGATCGATCCAGATCACGTCCGATGCGGGGCGTTCGACATCACCGAAATTCTCCCATGATGCGGACTTCGGATCATCCGAATCGGTAACGTAGACATTGCCGTCCGCGGTACTGACAAACAGCAGGTCGCTCTCCGTGTCATCCCTGCTCCCGATGCCTCGGGGGCTATCCACCGGAGAAAAAACCTCAACGTCCCATTCCGTCGTCGAATTGTCTCTTACTTCCGCCAACAGGTTCTTGTCGCCAACAATGTAGTATCTGTCGTTTCGGTCATAGTAGGTACCGTCGAGGATACCGTCGTTGAACGTGAAAGTGGCGTCCGGTGTCTCATCGACGGTACTGTTCTCCCAAACCGCGACCTCCCCGCTGTTATCGGAAACGAAGAGATCCCCCTTGATCGTAACCATACCGTCGATACGCGTCGCCGGGGAGGGTGGCGAGTAGACGAACTCCCAACCCAGTCCGTCGGTCAGACGGTAGACGTTCGTCCCCGATACGACGTAGACCTCGTCCATTACGCTCGAATTATCGCTCCCCGTTGCGTCCGCGTCGAGACCGGCGATAAACAGTGCCGAATTCCCCGGTACCGTAAGCTCATCCCAGTCGGTGCTGTCAACGGCGCGAGTAAATACCTTTATCCCGACAACGGTCACGTATCGTTCGTTTCCGTCGAACGAGGCTCGTACAATACCTCCGATGTTGCTTCCCTTCGGAAGGTTTCCCTTCTTGATCTCCTCCTCGATCGCAACAGTGGCAAGTATCCCCCGTTCTCCCTCGGTACAACCAGAGAGGACAACAAAGACGGCGATCGAAAAGAGAAGGAGTGGAGCAAATGCTACACGCTTGGATCGTCCTACCATAGTATGTGCTCCTAGAAGCGGTACATGACCGAGAGTGTCGACGAGAGGAAGTTCCCGAACCGGGTGTCTTCAGACGGAGGTGTTGGCCCGGTGTAGATCTGTGGTACCCACCACCATCGCAGATCGAGCCCGAACGCCCATTCCGTGTTGTAGTTCCAGTACACTCCGGCACCGGGAATAAGGATCGGGTCGGTCTTGAAGTTCTCTTCAAAACGACTGAAGTTCACTCCCGCCGCAAGACTCAACGGAAATTCAAAGGGGTACGCCCTGAGGAAGTAGGTGAGGCGCGCGGCGAGGGGAATCATGAAGAGCGTGTTTTGATTCGGAGTGAACGCGAACATTCCGCCGAACTCACCACCGACGGCGAGGTTGTTATTGATAAAGGCGCTCCAGTGCAGATGCCCGGTACCTCCGACGGTCAGGTTTGCATCTTCGACACCATCAGGACCGCCGGAGTAGAAGAGGGGAAAGATCGTACCAAGGTTGAGGGAGAGCATCTGATCTCCCAAAGAGTACGTTGGTTCAAACCGTTCCTCTCTTGTCTCTCCGTCAATTTCCTGGGCAGATGCGACGATCGGGACCAGGCATATCATGATGCCGAGCAGAACCCGGCGAGCTGTAACGTTTCGGCTGTATTGCAATGACCAGTATCTCCTTGCGCGGCCAATACTATCACGCTGGTATCGGCCTGACAACACGGTGGGAGTCGTGTACAATGGCTACGATATGCCGGCACAGATAATCGACGGAACGAAAATCGCAGAAGAAATCCAAATCGAACTGGGACACCGGATCGCAGCGCTGAAAAGCACCGGATCGCCTCCGGGTCTTGCGGTCGTCCTGGTGGGGGAGAACCCCGCGAGTATCTCCTACGTGACCGCAAAGGAACGGGACTGCGAGAAAGTCGGGATCGTGAGCTTCGACCATCGGCTCCCGGAATCGACACCGGAATCGGAGCTCCTTGCCCTGATCGACAACCTCAATGGAAACCCCGCAGTGCACGGTATCCTGGTGCAACTGCCCCTTCCGGGGCATATCGACAGCGATCGCGTCCTGCAGCGAATCGATCCCAGGAAAGACGTCGACGGGTTTCATCCGCTCTCGTTGGGCCGAATGCTGACAGGACTTCCGACGCTTCTGCCGTGCACTCCCCACGGCGTTGTCCAGATGTTGATGCGCAGCGGAAACGATCCCGCCGGGAAACACGTCGTCGTTCTCGGTCGCAGTAACATCGTCGGCCGCCCTCTTGCGAACCTCCTCGCCCTCAAGAAGGAGGGAGGAAACGCGACGGTCACCGTCTGCCATTCGCGAACGGCGGATATCCCCGCGATCACCCGTCAGGCGGACATACTCGTCGCGGCGATCGGTTCTCCCCGTTTTGTCACCGCCGACCACGTGTCGGAGGGGGTGGTGGTCATCGACGTCGGCGTCAACCGCATCGACGACGCCTCCAGGAAGCGGGGATATCGTCTCGTCGGAGACGTTGATTTCGACGACGTCTCCCGAAAAGCGTCTGCGATCACCCCCGTTCCCGGTGGTGTCGGTCCGATGACCCGGACGATGCTCCTCTACAATACTGTGACCGCTGCGGAAGGGATCGTGAACGAAGAAGGCGGGGGACGATGAATCTCAATCGCGTCACCCGCGCCGACGATCTGGTCCCCGCCGAAACCGCACTTATCAGCGTCGCAGACAAACGGGGACTTCCGGAATTCATACCCGCCTTGTGGCAGACTGTCCCGAATCTGGAGATATACTCCAGCGGCGGGACGTTTCGTGCCGTCGAATCGGTAGCCGACGAGATCGGCAAGAGGGGGCAGGTACACGAAGTCTCCGAGTACACCGGACAACCGGAGATGCAGGGAGGGCTGGTGAAGACCCTCGACTACCGAATCTATCTCGGCCTTCTGAGCGAGCGGTACAACGAGTCGCACCAATCCGATATCGCCCGTCTCAAGGCGCTGAATTTCGACATCACGATATGCAACTTCTATCCCTTTGAATCGACCGCGGCGGAACGGAACGTCACCATCGAGGATCTCCGAACGCATATCGATATCGGAGGACCCACGATGTTGAGAGCTTCAGCGAAGAACTTTCTTCGCGTAACGGCGGTGTGGGACCCCGACGACTATTCGGCGCTTATCCACGAACTCGGAAACGGCGACGGCGCGACAACCCTCTCCTTTCGGGCGGCGATGGCTGCGAAAGCGTTCCGATACACTGCTCACTACGAGAACGCGATCGCCGGCGCCCTCGGAAGCTATATCGCCGGTACCGCTGCGTGGGATTCCGTATACGATCTCTCCGAAACGGTGGACCGCCGATGAGTTCGATCTACCGCACCGTTCTGGAAGATTCCTTTCCCCGGGATATGCGTATTACCTTCGGGTCCGGCGGTGAGGAACAGACCCTGCTGTACCGGAAAGTGACGTGGGTTGTCGGCGGCGAGGAGCGGGGGCTTCGCTATGGCGAAAACCCCGATCAGGAGGCGGCTCTCTACCGTCCGGTTAACGGGAACCTCGTTCTCGGTGGGGTCCACCAGATCGATCCGTCCCGCGTCCTCGTCTCCGCGGCGGAACTCCTTCAAAGCGGGAAGCATCCCGGGAAGATCAATCTCACCGATGCCGACGCGGCGCTGAACATCCTCCGCTACTTCCCGGAGACTCCTGCATGTGTGATTGTGAAGCATAACAACCCCAGCGGCGTCGCCCTCGGAAAAACCCTCGTCGAGGCGTACGACCGGGCTCTTTCGGCAGATCGGATCGCCGCCTTCGGCGGTGCGATCGCGCTCAACCGGGAGGTCGACCGGGAGACGGCGGAGCGGATCGCGTCGTACTACGCGGAACTCGTTGTGGCCCCGGACTACAGCAGTGAGGCTCTCACGGTGTTCCGGAACAAAAAAAACCTTCGACTCCTCAAAGTTGCCGATATGGCGCGCCTTGAAGAATACCAGGGAACGCGTTTCGTCGAATTCAAGAGTCTGATCGACGGGGGGATCGTCGCCCAATGGTCGTACCAACCCCGGATACTCGATGATGACGACCTCGTTCCCGCGACGGTCACGAAAGAGGGTACAACCTATACGGTGCACCGTACGCCTACTGAACGTGAGAGACGGGACATGCGGTTCGGGTGGCTTGTCGAAAGCGGTGTTACCAGTAACTCGGTGATATACGTGAAGGACAACGCCACCGTCGCGATCGGGACGGGTGAACAGGACCGGGTCGGAGTTGCACGAATCGCCCGGGACAAAGCGTACTGGAAGACCGCCGACCGGATCGCCGTCGAGTCCGTCGGGAAAGGGATCGAGGAGCTCCCCCGGGAGGAGCAGGCGGAGTTTCTGCGCCTCGCCGGAGAGATCCGTGGCGGTCTCGCCGATTCGGTGATGATTTCCGACGCGTTTTTCCCTTTCCCCGACGGCGCCGAAGTCGGCCTTGAAGAAGGAGTCTCCGCGATTCTGCAGCCGGGAGGCGCGCTGAGAGATTACGCAGTGATCGAATCGGTAAATCGCTTCGGTGCAACGATGTGTTTTACGGGACAACGAAGTTTCCGACATTAACCAAGGAGTAAACTATGCCGTGGAAGCTGATATTCTATCTCGTCATCGTAGGATTGATCCTCGTCTTTGTAGGTCTCAATCTCGGACATACGACGGATATCTCTCTCGGGTTCGTAACGTACGAGGAGATTCCCGTCTTCATGGGACTCTTCGTCGCCTTTTTCCTCGGAGTCGCGGTGTCGATTCCGATTGCGGTACAGTCATCGTCGCGAAAGACGAAAGCGCGATCGGAACGAAAGCGGGAGCGGGCGGAGCGCAAGCAGGAGCGCGCGGAACGCAAACAACTTCGAAAAACGGAACGTACCGAACGAGGCGGGTTAGCCCGCCTCCTTCCCGGGAACAAAAACGCAGGCAGAAGCTCGGAGTACGGAGACGGTCAGGGAGAATGAAACCGGTATCGTTCTTCCTGGTGGTTACGACTCTTCTGACCGTTTTCTTTTCTCCCCCGCTCTCCGCCCAGACCGGAGGAGAGGCCACCCCTCGGGACGGTACGGGACCGGAGGCGTATCGCGAGGCGCTCCGGCGTCTCGAGGAGGAGACCGATTCACCACGTTTCGCCGACTTTCTGATCGATGCTCTGCGTCGCGCCCCGGATATTGCGGCGGTAGACGATCTTTCCCGGCAGTACTTGCCCCGCATCGAGAATCCCGAACGTCGGGGAGCGATCCTCTTCGAGATCGGTTCACTCTACGAACTCACCAATCGAATCGATCGCGCCCGTACCTTCTACGGCCAGGCGACGCAGCTCCGACCCGGAGTCGACCGATATGCCCTTGCCTTTGCCCGGACGACGATCGAAACGGGTAATCCGGACGAGGCGATTATCGTTCTGTCCCGGACGATCCATACCCCCGACTCGTACCGGGAGCAACGAGAAGCAGCACTGTTGAGAACGCGAGCCTACGCGTTGACCGGACGAGAAGACCTTGCGATCGCCCATGCGGCCTCGCTGGCGGGTATTTCCCGTACCGCTTCGTCGGAGTCGATAGATTCGGTGGATATCGCGAGTCTCTTTCTGCTCGGAGAACTCGCGACGCAATTTGGACGTAATGATCTTCGTCAGGAAGTGATCCGGCGCATGAAGAAGCTCTTTCCGGATGCACCGGAAACGACGCTTCTCACCGAACCGGAGGGGGTGGTCTCCTTCTATCCGAATCCGTCGCGCCTCATCGGAACCGACCTTCTCGAGACGACGACGCCGGTGGTGGTACGTTCCCTGCCGCAACTGGAACGTACCGACGCTGTCGAGTCCGCCGACGAAGAACGGGAGGAGAACACCGTCACGGGAATACAGACCGGCAGCTTTCGTGACCGGGAAAACGCGGAGTACATGGTCATCGACATCAAAGAACTCGGGTTTTCCGCGGTGGTCCGGGAGGTCACCGTCGACGACGGCCGCTTCTATCGGGTCATCGTACCCACCCCGGAAGACGGCACCGTTGCGGACGCGCAAGAGCTGGTGGTGCGTCTCAAGGATCGCGGTATCGAAGGGTTCCTCGTTTTCGATTGACTCGCAACGGCTTGGAACCCTTAACGCCTCCAGAAGAAGGTGGCGGATACCGGACCGGACAGTGTCCCGATAGTGTCCCGATCAGGTTGGGTGGCACTCGCGGAGGGGCGGGCCGATCCCCCGCGAAACTCACCGACCGGACAGTGTCCCGATCAGGTATCGGAATCCGGCACCTGTTCGAGGCTGTACTCGGGACCGCTCGTCGGCTCGAGACCGTCAACCGTCACCCGAACCGGCGTGAGGAGGATACGGCGGATCTGGCCTCCCTCCGCTTCAAACTCGCCGTATTCGATCATGTATCGAACAGTGAAACTACCGTCTTCCCTGACACGGACACCTTCGGGAACCTCTCCATATTCCACAACCTTGAGCTCGAGAACGGGCTCACCGATCTCGACGAGGTTATACCCCCCGCTCCAGTCGATCGTTGGGGTTCGAAGGTGGAAAAATGGTCGGTTGAACAGCAGTTCGACGTCGTTTTCGTTCGTATAGACACCGTCAAGAACGAAGGATGGGGCGTTGAGGTTGTAACGCCGCAACACCCCCGACTGTATCCCCGAGGTCATTCGCTGGTAGCTGCCGTTCCAGTATTCCGCTCCGTCCACGCTGAGCTGCATCGTATCGACACCGAGGATCGTGAGAGAGAGCTGCAGGCGAACCGTCGACAGTACATCGTTCCTGAGGTTCATCCACAGCCCCGGCCCCTCGGCGTACAGCGTCTTATACGAGTTCATCCACTCGTATCGCTCCTGACGATCCTCGTGAAACAGTACCACCTCCCGGCTCTCGGGGTCGAAATACGCGAGTTCCACATCTTCAGACATGCTCTCCCCCCGGGAACGAAACCACGGTCCGGTGATAAACTGCTCGAGTTCTTCCGCCTCACCGTCGTAGAGAACCCGTAATCGCTCCTCTTCGATCTGCATCGCCGGGATCGGTTCTACCGCGGACTGAATGTATCTCCCCTGGGAGACGTTCCACGTCCATCGCGTCATGATCAGATCGAGGGGAGTC
Organism: Alkalispirochaeta sp.; assembly: GCA_046540055.1. GTDB lineage: Bacteria > Spirochaetota > Spirochaetia > DSM-27196 > Alkalispirochaetaceae > Alkalispirochaeta. The sequence goes on along the minus strand of JBKHFT010000005.1, from coordinate 32,077 downwards.
TCCGTTTCCCGATTCTGCCGGTACACATCGATGGGGAAACTCCGCCCGTTGCTCTGAAGCGTCCGATACGAGTCGGAACGTTGCTGTGAAGCGATCTCGATGCTCCCGTCGGTAGCCACGGAGAAGATCCTTTCGTAAGCGATTCCCGTCGCGGTTGCCTCATCCTGTTGACGACGAAAAACGTCCATCGTCTGCCGTCCCTGTCGATCGGTTCCGACGCCGACGATCTCGTCCACGTGATCACCGATAAGATCCTGACTCGATACGGCAAAGGTCCTGATATTCGTCGCGAGAGTCTTTCCTTCCCACGTTATGCGATAGGTATTGCGTAACGTGTCAAAATCGGCAACGACGATCCTGATCCGGTCCTCGGGATCATCCCGTCGTTTCACGACGACGATCTGCTCCTCCGGTTCATCGATATCAAGATTTGCGTCCTGCGCGGAGATAAACAGCATTTCGTCGGGCAATTCGACCCGGGGATTGATCGCCTCCTCCGCACCCTGGATCGCGAGGCCGCTCGAACCCTCCCGGGACAACGCGATGCCTTCCGATGCTTCCGGCACGATCTGGCGACTCCGGGCTGAAGAGGGGGGAGTGGTCTCGTTGTAACAACCTGTGAATACGATCGTAACGATGGCGACCGCAACAATCCTGAATCTTAGGGGCAATCTCATCACGCCGGAGTATGCCACGAGAGCCGACCGGTAGCATAGACAGCTCGATCGCTTTTCCGGCATTATGGTGTATGGACACCGCAAACAAAACCACCTATCACGTTCCGTTTCCCGAAAAATACAGTTACGACGACGTACTTCTGCAACCCGGATTTGCCGATTTCCTCCCGGGAGAGACAGACGTTTCCGTCGCGCTGACCTCGACGATTCGGCTGAACGTGCCGATCATCTCCGCGGCGATGGACACCGTAACGGAGGAAACCCTCGCGATCGCTCTCGCCCTTGAAGGCGGGGTGGGGGTGATCCATCGAAATATGCCCCCTGAGGAACAGGCACGGCAGGTTCGCAGTGTGAAACGGCATCTGAACTGGATCATCGACAAACCGTATACCGTCGGACCGGAGCAGTCGATCGGAACGGTCCGCGCTATCGTACGTGATCACGGTGTATCGGGGCTTCCGGTGGGCGAGAAGGGAAAGGTCGTGGGGATCATTACAAGCAGAGATCTCCGGTTCGCCCCTGACGATACCGAAAGCGTTCGAGCGGTGATGACTCCCGATCCGGTCGTCGAGGTGGGTGTTCCTACGATCGAAAGCGCCCAGGGGAAGTTCAACGAACACAAAATCGAAAAACTTCCCGTTGTCGACGAAGAGGGACGGCTTACGGGACTGGTCACCGTCAAGGACATGGAAAAGCATAACCTCTTTCCCCGGGCAGCTACCGACGACGCCGGGCGCCTCCTCGTTGGAGCGGCGGTAGCGCCGGTCGACGTAGAGACCCGTCTCCCCCTTCTTCTGGAGGCACGAGTCGATTTCGTTGTTGTAGATACCGCCCACGGTGATTCGGCGAACGTTGTTGCGGCGATCGGTGCGATAAAACGCGCCGCTCCGGATATCCCGGTGATCGGCGGCAACGTCGCTACCGCCGACGGTACACGACGCCTTATCGATGCCGGTGCGGATATGATCAAAGTCGGTGTCGGTCCCGGTTCGATCTGTACAACCCGAATTGTAGCGGGAATCGGGTCTCCCCAACTGTCGGCGGTGATGGACGCCGTAGATGTCGCACAACCTCGGGGTGTGCCGGTGATCGCCGATGGAGGTATCAAGTACTCCGGTGATATCACGAAAGCTCTTGCGGCGGGGGCGCACGCGGTGATGATCGGCAGCCTCTTCGCAGGACTCAAGGAGGCTCCGGGGAAAGAGTTTCTCTACGAGGGCCGGATCTTCAAGTCTTACCGTGGAATGGGTTCCGAGGGGGCGATGAAACACGGCGGAGCCGACCGGTATAACGTAGCCGAGGGAGAAGAACCGGTTCCGGAAGGGATCGAAGGGCGCGTCCCCTACAAGGGGGAACTGAAGGCGTACCTGCACCAGCTCGTCACAGGACTCCGAAAAGGGATGGGCTACTGCGGGGTTCGTGATCTCGAGCGTTTGCGGGAGTATCGAAACTTCGTTAAGATAACCGCCGCCGGTCTGCAGGAGAGCCACGTCCACGACGTCTCGATGGTCCGACAGCCGGCAAACTACTCTCGAGGATAGATACAGTGAACGTTGTTGTGATCGGGGCTCAGTGGGGAGACGAAGGAAAGGGAAAGATCGTCGATTACCTTTCCGGCGAGGCGCAGATCGTGATCAGGTACTCCGGCGGAGCAAACGCCGGCCACACGATCGTAACGGATGATCGTACCTACAAACTACACCTCATACCGTCGGGGATCGTGTACCCCGAAACGACGGTCATCCTCGGCAGCGGGATGGTGATCGATCCGGAGGCGCTCTTCAACGAGCTGGCTGAACTGGAAGAGGCGGGAATCACCTGGAACGGGCGGGTTCTCATCTCCGACCGGGCCCACCTGGTCCTTCCCAGCCATCGCACGGAAGACGCGGACCGGGATGCACAACGGACGAGACCGATCGGAACGACGGGACGGGGAATCGGGATCGCCTACGCTCACAAGGCGCTCCGCGACGGAATCCGGGTCGCCGATCTGGAGTGGACGGACCATATCGCGGAGCTCACCGAGGAAGACCGGTCGGTGATCGACAGCTACCGCGATCGTATGCTCGATATGGCGGTCGATATCGTCTCCTTCATGCACGTCGACGGCGGTTCCGCCGATCGGGACCATCGTGTTCTTCTCGAAGGAGCGCAGGGAGCGCTTCTGGATATCGACTCCGGGACCTATCCCTACGTGTCGAGCGGGAGTTCCTCCGCTGCGGGGGCAGCGATCGGCGGAGGGATCGGTCCACGCAGTATCGATCACGTCCTCGGAGTGTTCAAAGCGTACAGCACCCGCGTCGGAAACGGCCCCTTTCCGAGCGAATTCGATACGAACCAGCAGGGAGATCTGGAGAACTACATTCGCGAGACCGGTCGGGAGTACGGCGTTACCACCGGCCGCCCCCGGCGAGTGGGATACCTCGATCTCGTGGCCCTCCGGTACGCCTGCCAGGTGAACAGCATCGACGCCCTGGCGTTGACCCACCTCGACGTGTACGATGAGCTCGATGAGGTTCGTGCCTGTGTCGGCTACGAAACGGAGGGGGAGACCCTCGAGTATTTCCCGGCATCGATACCCCTTCTTGAATCGGCGCGTCCGATCACCCGAAAGTTCCCCGGCTGGAACCGATCGATCGCTGAATGCCGGAACTACGACGACCTCCCGGAAAACGCCCGCTCCTACATACGGTTTATCGAGGAGTACGTCGGGGTACCCGTCGAGATCGTCTCCGTAGGGTACCGGCGGGAACAGACGATCCTTCGGTCGTCATTGTGGGAGCGTTCCCGATGACCGACGGCAACACACCCCAGCCGGCCACGCCCACCGGGATCGACCGAATCATCATTCTCGACTTCGGCAGCCAGACGTGTCATCTCATCGGGCGACGTATCCGCGAGCGTGGTGTGTTTGCCGAGATCGTTCCGGGGGAGACCCCGCCTGATGCGTGGTTCGACGATACGGTGCGAGGCATCATCTTTTCCGGGTCCCCTTCATCGGTCCATGACGATGACGCGCCTCAACCCGATGCCGGTGTGTTTCGGTTGGGGGTGCCGATCCTCGGCATCTGTTACGGCCTGCAACATACAACTCGTGTAAACGGGGGACGGGTCAGCCGGTCAGTGGCGAGGGAGTACGGACCCGCACCGGTCGACATGATCGCCCGGCACCCGATCCTCGAGGGGATAGGGTCCCGCTTTCTCTCATGGATGAGTCACGGTGACGCGATCGAACAGCTTCCCGAAGGGGCCCGGGAGGTCGCATCGACGACCCATGGCGTACCGGCTGTGATCGCGATCGATTCGCTTTCCTTCGTGGGCCTCCAGTTTCACCCCGAAGTCACCCATACCCAGCACGGGGCGCTGATCCTGGACAACTTCGCAACCAGGATGTGTGGCGCCAGGCGGCAGTGGTCGGTGCAGGACTATCGCACCCAATTGGAAGAAGACCTCCGCCGCCGCGTGGGAGATCGCCCGGTTCTGCTCCTCATCTCCGGCGGCGTCGACTCCTCGGTGGTCGCCGCGCTGCTCCTCGACACCCTGCCGGCATCGCAGGTTCACTTGATGTATATCGACACCGGGCTGATGCGGAAAAACGAGTCTGAAGAGATCGGTCGCGCCCTTCGAACCCTCGGTGCCGAGAACCTCTATCTGATCGACGCCGCCGACGAGTTTCTCCGGGAACTCGCCGATGTTGCGGACCCGGAAGAGAAGCGTCGGATCATCGGTGACCTTTTCGTAACGGTCCAGGAGCGGGAAGTCAGGAAACGCTTTGACGGGGAGTATCTTCTCGCCCAGGGAACCCTCTATACGGACCTCATAGAGAGCGGCCACGGTATCGGGAAACACGCGGTAACGATCAAAAGCCATCACAACGTCGCGAGCCCGCTGGTTCGGGCGAAGCGCGACGCCGGCGAAATACTTGAACCCCTGGGGGCGCTCTATAAAGACGAGGTGCGCGCCCTCGGGACGCTGTTGGGGCTTCCCGATTCGATCGTACACCGCCATCCGTTTCCCGGGCCGGGCCTTGCGGTGAGAATACTCGGTCCGGTCTCGAAGGAACGGTGCGATATCCTGCGGGAGGCCGATGCGATCTATATCCAGGCCCTTCGCGACTCGGGGCTCTACGACGAGATCTGGCAGGCTTTCGCGGTACTCTTGCCGATACGGTCCGTCGGTGTCGCCGGAGACAGTCGCGCATACGGTGACGTCGTCGCCCTCCGTGCCGTTGTCTCCCGGGACGGGATGACCGCCGATGTCTACGACTTCAAACCGGATGTTCTGAGGAACATCGCAGCGGCGATTACCAACCGGATTCCCCAGATCGGACGTGTCGTCTACGACGTCTCCGGTAAACCCCCGGCAACGATCGAGTGGGAATAGAACAACAAGGTATAGAACAACAAGAAAAGACGGGGCGGGAAGGGGAAACGGGCAGCAACCGGAGGGCACCGAATACGGTGCCGACCCGTTGAACCGTCGGGTCGCATCGCCGTCGACAAAGAGCCGAACAGGCGATGCGTTGGAGGCGAGGGGAGTTGAACCCCTGTCCTGAGACGCCCGCGCTACATCTCTACAGGTTTAGTCTGCGCTTTTAAGTGTCGGTGGCGTTATTGGCGCGCAGACGAGCCGAACACCACCCGATCCCGATTAAGAGTCCCGCCGATTAACCGGGCAAAACCGACGGCAAGTCCTGATTTCTGTCAAGCAACGAGGCGTTCAGAACGGCACCCCTCGCGCCCGCCGGACCGCTTACGCGGCTACCGGGAGATAGTCTGCTTCTTCGGCAGATAAAAGGTTGCCAATCAGGAGATGGCGCTCCACCTGCAACATAACGCGTACGACAGCCCCAGTCGAATCCGGAACGCCCCCGTACGTATTCTACAATACTGCGCTCCGGCGATCCGGTCAAGCGAATAATCTCGCCACCGCCGCGTGCAGCTCCGGCGTTGCCGCTGCGAGGGTGGAGCGACCGAGATCGTCGATCGATCCGTCAAGAGCGGTGAAAACTCCGCCGGCTTCACGGATCACCACCGAGAGGGGAGCGATATCCCAGGGACTCATCAAAGGATCGATCACGACATCGGCGTCACCCCGGGCGAGAAGAAGGTAACCGTATCCGTCGGCCCAGGTCCGTACCGCGGCGGTCTCGGCGAAGAGCGCACATCCCGCATCGCGGTGAAGATCGACGAGGTTGTGGGGATCCGTCGTCATGAACCACGCGTCACCGATCGTCGTACACTTTGAGACCGCAATCGTATCGCCGTTCTGATCGTAGGCCCCGGATCCAACCGCGGCTGCTACCGTATCGCCGATCGCCGGCGCATGGATAACGCCGACAACGGGTCTCCCGCGATGAAGCAACGCAACCAGCGTGGTATAGAGGGGAACGCCGCGAATAAAACTCTTCGTGCCGTCTATCGGATCAACGATCCACTCCCACTCGGAAGAACCGAGGGTACCGCCGTACTCCTCACCGACGACACGATGATCGGGATACCGATCGGTGATCGCGGCCCGAATCTTCTGCTCCGTCTCTCTGTCGGCGACGGTCACGGGGCTGTCGTCCGCTTTCCGTTCCACCTCGATGCGTCGTCGAAAAAAATGCATCGTATGGTCGCCGCCCAGGCGAGCAAAGGAGATTGCGCTTTCGAGATACTCTTCGTAAGGGGTGTGGGTTGTTCTCTTCATTGTCGTCAGAGATCCCGACGGATCTCTCGCTCCATGTCACGTTTCTGATCTTTCTGTTTGAGGCTTTCCCGTTTGTCGTAGAGCTTTTTCCCTTTACAGACACCGAGATCGAGCTTTATCAGTCCCTGTTTGAGATAGAATTCGAGGGGGACGAGGGTGAATCCTTTCTCCTCAACCCGTCGCCGGAGACGGTCGATCTCCGCCGCGTGGGCAAGAAGCTTCCGCTCCCGCGTCGGCTCATGGTTGTAGAGGTTTCCGTGGGTGTACTCGGTGATGTGAAGCCCGACCAGCCAGAGTTGTCCCTCCTTGACGCGTGCATACGCATCGGCAAAGGAGAACTGCCCGTGTCGCATCGATTTCACCTCCGTTCCGGTGAGGACGATTCCCACCTCGAGGTGTTCATCAACGGTGTATTCATGGAACGCGCGCCTGTTGCGCGCGAGCCGCTTGTGTTCACTCATAACGACCTTTCAACATTCCCTCAATCGGACTCGGACGCAGCGTCGGACTCACCGTATATCGCCAGGCGAAACCCGAGAAACGGCGTACACCATTCCGGTGGCTGGGAGCCGACGGTCCCGAGGGGAAGCAGAGGGTTCGCATAGGAACCGCCCATCACCGCCCGCTGCGACGCAAACGGAGCCGGTACCACCGGGGCGTTCTCGGTGTACCAGTCGGATGACCATTCCCAGAGGTTCCCCCGCATATGAAGCAGTCCCAGGGCACCACCGGTACCATCTCGTGCCGGACGGGGTGAGTCATTCTCCAGGACGCGCGTCGCCGGACCGAGAGCATCGAGGAACGCCGCGTATTCCCATCCGACCATATCCGGGAGGGAAACACGAATGTCGTTGTCGATCCCCGGCACGGACACGCCTGCCGCGTTCGACGCGAACCACTCCGCGTATGCTACCGCCGCGTACCACGAAACGTACCGAACCGGCATCGATCCCAGACGTTGAAGATCCGCCGGACTTCCGCCGTCCAGAATACCCTTCCAGTCGGCGGGCCAATCGAGGAGATAGCGGTCATCAACCAGCTCCGCCTCCACCAACTCATCTCTCCGATCCGGAGCCCATCGCGGGTTGGCCTCGACGAAACGGGCGAATTCGCGAACCGTCACTTCGTGTTCCATCAGGTAGAACGGTTCATTCATATCGATCGGGATACTCGTCTCTTCCTCATCGCGAGCAGGATACCCGAGTATATACGTTCCCCGGGGAACGCGGTGAAACGACGTATCGGCGATAGAGATCTTCTCGATCCTCGGGATCGCCCGTTCATCGAGCTCGAGGGATGCCGCGAGGAGCTCCGTTGACAACGTCTCCATCCTGCCATCCCGCCACTCCTCAAGGATGGAACGATCGAAGGGGAGTTCCGCCTCGATCCAGCGTTCAACAACAGAGGTGAAACCGGGATATTTGTTATCATAATGTACAAATAAGTGTACCAACTGTTCGGTCTGTTGGTGAGATTGCACCGCGCCGGGGATCCCGCTTCGCAGCAGCCCTCCCGTCAGATCCGGGAGCTGCGGCGCCGCTGCGCCGGAGACCAGCGAAGCGACGATGGATGATATCGACGAAACTCCGGTATCGGGAACGCTATCGGTCGTCCCTGCGCGATCGTCCGAATCGGGCAAGCCCTCGGATACCTTCGCGGACCCGCGCGTCGGGTCCGACGTCGCCCAGATAGCCCGGCCCAGCGTACGCGCGAGGGGGGGATGCTGAAACTGTGGGCCCGGCTCCCCCGAAAGCGCCCACTCGTGGTATTCCGTTATCAGGTGTTCAATGCCGTCCGGTGAAAGGCCGCGATCAAAGGTTACCTCCAGTCTCTGCCGTCGAGGCATCAGAAGACTTCCGATCCGTCTTCCCCCGAGTTCGACGGTACGTGTCGTTTCTTCGAGTCCCGGAAACGAGAGGGTCACCTCTCGTTCGCCCGCGGGCAGGAAGATTTCGAGGGGAGTCGTTCCGTATCGTACATCATCGACGGTGACCGACGCTCCGACGGGAGCGGAAACAACCGTCAGCACCGTACCGTATCTGCGAATCCCGGGAAGCACGAAGACGAGAAACAGTACCACAGCGATAAGAACGCTGTAGAAAACAGGTATGTATCGCTCGGGGGAGACACCGAGAACCGGCGGGAGGGTAACGCGAAGGTTCTCTATCTCCTCGTCGGTCTCGACCTCTTTCCAGGATGGGGCCATATACCGTCCGAGTATAGGGACCGGCGATTCACCGTGTCAACGAACTCCCCGGGACGGAACAGTTGCCGAAAGCGCGCGGTGGTGGTAGCCTTCGCCGGATGAGACACCTTTCCCGGCGTCTGGTAGGCTGGACCGAGGCGCTCCTGACGTTTCGAGTCCGTCGAAAGGCGCGGCGACACCTGAAACAATCCCGGAAAAACGTGATCGTCGACTGGGTTGAGGCGTTTCTCCAGGCAGCGATCCTCGTGCTGGTGATCAACCAGTACCTTTTACAGGCGTACCAGATCCCTTCAGGTTCGATGATCGATACGTTGCTCCTGGGAGACCGAATATTTGTCAACAAGATCGTCTACGGACCCGAGTTGTTACCGGGGCTGGTAAAGCTTCCCGGCTTCGAGCGACCGGAACGGACTGAGGTGGTGATCTTCGAGAACCCTTCGTATATCTCCCGGGGAACGGCGTTCACCGTTCTCCAGCGCGTTTTGTATATGGTCACCCTCTCCCTCGTCGATATCGACCGCGACGAAAGTGGTCAGCCCCGGGCGCAGCTCCTTATCAAACGCGCCGTCGGCGCCGAAGGAGACAGATTCCGGAATCGCCGGGGGGACCTCGAAATCATTCCCGCCGGTGAATCACGATGGCGCTCCGAGAACGTCTACAGAGAGTCGATCAGGGCAGACTACACCCCCCGGCGAACCCTGGACGACGGGGATTACTCGGTGATCGACAGCGCGGGACGTGCCCTGGCGCGGCGGGACCTGGCGCTACCCGCGGAGACAACCGATGCCGAGAGGATCAATGATCTGCAGCGCCTGGGTTTTGGTGATCCCTTCGCTCTCGAAGCGTCGAGGCAGGGGTATCTGTACGCCGCGTCGCCTCACAACGAACGGATTCGCCGTCGCATCCAGTTCGTGCGTATCGGATGGTACGTTCCCGAAGGCCGGGTCTTTCCCGTCGGTGACAACCGTGACAACTCTCGAGACGGTCGATACTTCGGGCCCGTTCGTACCGAGGATGTTCTCGGCCGGGCGATGTTTATCTATTGGCCCCTCTCGAGAATCGGGACGATCCGATAGCGGTCGGGAACGACGACAATGACCGATCGGTTTCGCAGGAGCAAGAATCGAAAACGGTGGTCCTTCAGGGTCGCCCTTCTGCTCGCGGCGTTTATCGTAATACGTGCCTTCGGTCCCGGAGCGGCTCTGGTCCGGACTACCTCTCTCGAGCCGCTCCTTCAGCCCGGGGATGTCGTGTTTACCACCCGGGGATTCGATCAACTGAGTCCCGGCGACGTCGTCACCGTACCGATCCCCCCGGAACCGGACGGTCCGACGCGACGCCTGATCGAGTCCGTAACGGGTTGGGTAGGAGCCCGCAGCAGACGTGTATCCCGGGACGAAGGATCTGCGACGCCCGACGCGGTAGATGAATCCGGCACCGATTCCGGCACCGTCACCGGACGGCTCGATTCGGAAGATCTGCGGCAACCCGCTCGTGTCCCGCGCCTGGTGGCAGCGATTTCGGGGGAGCAGGTCACCTGGAACGATTCGGTGATCACCGTCCGTGGCGATACCGGTATTCGCCGGTATTCTCTCGATCCGATCCATGGAAGCCTCTCGGCCCCGATACGCCAGGCACGTCTTGCCTCGGACGAGGTGTTTCTCCTGGCCCTTGCACCCGGACGGATCGACTCACGGGTCCTCGGACCGATCGGAATCGAGGAGATCTCCTCGGTGGTTCGGCGGATCGCGTGGCCCCGGGAACGACGGGCGGTTCTTACCGGCGAGTCCTCCCTGTACCGAAATGGTCAACGATAGCGTACCCGGACCGTTGCGTTTCCGGGGATCTCACATCTACCTTCACCTTCCGTTCTGTCGTCAACGGTGCGATTACTGTGACTTTTTTACCCGTACCGCGGTCACACCGGTTCGCCAACGGGAGATCGTTGAACGAATCGCCCGGCAGATCGACGAATTCGTGGACGCCGAATCGTCTCCCTCATTCCATACCTTCTACGCAGGGGGAGGTACGCCGTCATCGTTGCATCCCGTCGCGGAACGGTCGTTTCTCGCGCTATTACATCGGTACGCCGGGACGGGGGAGGTGACGGTCGAAATCAACCCCGAGGATCTCTCGCCGGCGTATCTCGATCGCCTGAAGAGTGCCGGGGTTACCCGCGTCTCACTGGGGGTCCAGACGTTCCATGAGGCGGTACGCCGCACGATCGGACGACACACCACGATCGAAGCGACCCGTCGGGGCCTCGAGATGATCGCCGAAGGGTGGGACAACCGCTGGACCGCGGATCTTATCGTCGCCGTCCCCGGGGAAGACATCGGGACGGTCGCCGGGGATCTCGCTGAGCTTCTCTCATTCGAACCGTCCCACGTCTCCGTGTACGAGCTCGGTATCGAGGATCATACCGTCCTCGGCAACCGCGCACGAAACGGATTCATCACCGCGTTCCCCGAGGACGATACCGTACGACACCTGCGGCTCGTCGAAGAGATCCTCGAAAAACACGGTCTGCGCCGGTACGAGATCTCGAGTTATGCGATCCCCGGTGAAGAGAGTCGGCACAACCTCGCATACTGGCGAATGCGATCGCACTTCGGAGCGGGGCCGGGTGCGGTCGGAACGTTTCCGCTCCACCCGACAACGCACGCCGGCGTTGACGAGTCGGGGATTCCCGGGCTATCCGCTTCGAACACGTCGCAGCAGGACGTACCACCGCAGCTCGCGCGGGTCACGAATACCCGATCCTTCACTTCATATCTGAACGACCCCGATTTCGGGATGACGATCGAACCGCTGTCGGCATTCGATGTCGCCGGCGAACTGTGCATGATGGGGCTGCGAACCGTGGAAGGCCTGGACGACACGGTCTTTCGTCGGTACGCGGGACGATCGTTCTTCGATATCTGCGCACGAACGGTTGACGCCTATAAGGATGCGTTTATTGCCGGCACTCCTCTTCCGGAAAGAGGCGTCCCTGAACCGGGAGCCGGCGGCGACGGTCAGAATCATCTGATCGCTCTCGATCGACGCCGGTGGAATCTCCTCGATTCGATTCTGGTAGACCTGTTCCGGGACATCGACGATTACCGAAACTGTTACGGGACCGACAGTTGCGATGACCCGCCGGTCCGACGCAGTTGACAGCCCCCGCCGGTAGTGATAGGTTCGGCAACACGCACGCACAACGGGAGGAAGACTGATGTCCGGCCATAGTAAATGGGCGACAATACGACATAAGAAAGGCGCTCAGGACGCCAAGCGGGGAAAACTCTTCTCCAAACTGATCAAAGAGATCACCGTCGCAGCGAAGATCGGCGGCGGCGAGGAGGAGAGCAATCCGCGCCTCCGAACCGCCGTGCTCAAAGCGAAAGCGGCTAATATGCCGAAAGATAACATCGATCGGGCGATTAAAAAGGGTACCGGAGAGCTCGGTGGCGACGATTACGTTGAACTCAGCTACGAAGGGTACGGGCCCAACGGTGTTGCGATCCTTGTCGATACCCTCACGGACAACAAGAACCGTACCGCTGCGGATATACGCAGCATTTTCAACAAAAACGGCGGGAACCTCGGGGAAACGGGATGTGTTTCCTATCTCTTCTCCCGAAAGGGCATCATCGCCTACGACACCGAACGGTACACCGAGGACCAGATTCTCGAGGTAGCCCTCGAAGCGGGGGCCGAAGACGTTACAACCGGTGGAGACTCGATCGAGGTGAGTACCGCCCCCGACGATTTCGAAACTGTTCTCGCGGCGCTCACCGCAGCGGGACTCGAACACTCCGTCGCGGAAATCTCCCGCGTTCCGGAGACGACGGTATCTCTCGACGACGAGGGCACCCGGAAGGCGCTGAGACTGATCGATCTCCTGGACGACCACGACGACGTTCAGGAGGTGGCGACGAACCTCGATATTCCCGACGGGTTCGATCCGGAAGGGTAATGCCCCTCGTTCTCGGGATCGATCCGGGACTCGCCTCGACGGGGTGGGGCGTCATCCGTGGAGATCGCGGACGCATCTCCTGTGTCGGCTACGGCGTAGTACGAACCGCCTCGTCTCAAGAGGTCGGTGAACGCCTCGGAAAGATCTACGACGCGATCGTCGACATGGTTCGACGGTACGCCCCGGACGCAGCGGGTATCGAGGGCCTGTACTTCACAAAAAACACCACAAGCGCGATCCCCGTCGCCCAGGCGCGGGGCGTTGTGCTTCTCGCGTTGAATCAGCTCGGAGTACCCGCCCGGGAGTTTACTCCCCAGGTGATCAAGCAGGGGGTGGTCGGAACGGGGCAGGCGGACAAGGAACAGGTGATGCAGATGGTCCGGATCGTCCTCGGAATGGAAGAGGTACCCCGGCCGGACCACGCCGCCGATGCCCTTGCCGCCGCGGTGACGATGCTCCATAGTGGTTCCGAAAGGTAGGAAGCGGTGTTCAACACTCTGACCGGCCGAATCTCCGGCCACCGATACCCCCTGGTGTTCCTTACGATTCACGGCGTCGAATGGGAGCTCGAAGTGAGCGCGGCGACGTTTCAGTCTGTGATCGCGGCGCCGCACGATCAGGATCACCGGATCTACACCCACCTCCACGTCCGGGAGGATATCCTCAGGCTCTACGGGTTCTGGAGCGAGATGGAACGCACCGCATTTCTCGAGCTCCTCTCCGTTTCGGGGATCGGTCCCCGACAGGCGCTCAAGATCCTTTCGGGGACCACCGTGGAAGAACTCGGCCGCTTCCTCGAAAGCGACGACGTCGACGGGCTGACCCGCATTCCCGGCCTCGGCAAGAAGACGGCGCAGCGCCTCATTCTCCAGCTCAAGGGGCACCTGGTCGTCGAATCCGGCGGCAGTGGTACTACCACCGAACCCGGCGGCGGAAATCTCCGGACCGAGCTTCTCGAAGCGCTCACCGAGATGGGGTTCGACCGCCGCCGGGCGGAGACGGTTCTGTCGTCCGTTGCCCGGGAGCTTGGCACCGATCCCCACGCACCGGACACCGTCCACGAGCAGGAACTGTTTCGCCGGGCGATCGTCGCGTTGAGCGGAAGCTGACCGGGAGGAGATGATGGACGACCATCCGGTACACCCTGAGTTCGACGAGGAAGATTCCTTCGAAAACCGGCTCCGGCCGCAACGTCTCGAGGATTTCCTCGGACAGGAACAGATCAAGGATAACCTCCGCGTGTTCATTCGGGCCGCCCGGGAACGGGGGGAGTCACTGGACCATCTGTTTCTCTCGGGACCTCCCGGACTCGGCAAAACGACCCTTGCGAACATTCTCGCCCACGAGATGGAGACCGATTTCCGGGTCACCTCCGCCCCGGCGCTGGAAAAACCGAAGGACCTCGCCGGAATTCTCACAACCCTTCAGAACGGTACGATCTTCTTCATCGACGAGATCCACCGTCTGAAGAGCACTCTTGAAGAGATGCTTTACGTCGCGATGGAGGACTACGAGATCGACTGGGTAATCGGGCAGGGACCGTCGGCGCGAACCCTTCGCGTTCCCCTCCCGCGGTTCACCCTCGTCGGTGCGACGACGCGACCGGGAATGGTGGCGTCGCCGCTTTTTACCCGCTTCGGCATTCCCCTCCGCCTCGATTTCTACCGGCGAGAAGAACTGGAAGCGATCATCCGGCGCTCCGCGTCGATACTGAACGTCGCGATCGATGAAGCAGCAGTGATCGCCCTTGCCGAAAGCTGCCGCGGGACCCCGCGAGTGGCAAACCGCCTCCTCCGCCGGATGCGTGACTTCGCCCAGGTCCTCGGAGAGGGACCGATCACGATCGCCGTCGTCCGGGACGGAATGGAGCGGCTGAACATCGACCGGACCGGACTCGAGGAGCAGGACCGGCAGATTCTCCGGACGATCATCGAGATGTACGGCGGAGGCCCCGTCGGTGCGGAGACCCTCGCGATCTCGGTCGGCGAGGAGATCGACTCCCTCGAGGTGTTTTACGAACCCTTTCTGATCCAGCAGGGGTTGATCCAGCGGACCTCCCGCGGCCGTATCGCGACGCCCCGGGCGTACGAGATTATCGGGCTCCCGCAACCGACGCCGCGGGAGGCACAAGACGAAGGTGAATCTTCCAGTGAAGACCAGCGATTTCTCTTTTGACCTCCCTGACGAACTGATCGCCCAGACCCCACCCGACGAGCGGGGCACGAGTCGCCTGATGGTTCTCGACCGGGACAGCGGCGAGCGGTTCGACCGTCATGTGACCGATATCCGGGATTTCATCGCCCCCGGCTCCGTTCTCGTCTTCAACAACTCCCGTGTCCGCAAGGCGAGGATCTTCGGAGAGGCGACCGACAGCGATTCTTCCGATGGTGGTCGTCCCCGGGAGTTCCTCCTCGTTCGGAGAACCGCCGCAAACCGCTGGCTCGCGATCGGGAGAGGTCTCGGTCGTCTCAGAGAAGGTCGGGCGTTGCGATTTCCTGCGGGCGTCGTCGGAACGATCGGTTCCCGCCGAGAAGAGTACCGGGAGATCATCTTCGACCGTGAGATCGACGATACCTGGCTCGACCGCCACGGACATGTGCCGCTCCCGCCGTATATCGATCGGGAAGATACCCCGACCGATGCAGGCCGGTACCAGACGGTCTACGCCGATACCACCGGGAGTATCGCCGCGCCGACGGCGGGATTGCACTTCACACCGGAGATTCTCCAGTCCTTACGGGATCACGGGGTACGCCTCGAGTTCGTGACGCTCCACGTCGGGATCGGCACCTTCTTCCCCGTCCGGACCGACGAGGTAGAGGCGCACACGATGCACGCCGAGGAGTACTACGTCTCACCCGGGACCGCCGCGACCCTCACCGCCGCCTGCGACACGGGGACACCGATCGTAGCGGTGGGAACCACCGCGGTCCGCACCCTCGAGTCCGCCTGGGACGACGAGACAAATCGGGTGCGGAGTGGCCACCGGGAGACAAACCTGTTCATCTACCCGGGATACGGTTTTCGCGTCGTTCGCCATCTGTTTACGAACTTTCACACCCCCGAGAGCAGCCTCGTCGTGCTGGTGAGTGCCTTCGCGGGGCGGGAGCAGATCCTTGCTGCGTACCGAGACGCGGTCCGGAAGCGGTACCGCTTCTTTTCCTACGGTGACGCGATGCTGATACTCTGACGCCTCTCGTTCAGTACGTCGTCCCATCCATAGCGGCGAAGGCTGCGCGCACTTCGGCGACCCGGTCCAGGTGCCGATCGATGATCGCTCCGTAGTCGAGATCGCCGGTTCGAATCCGGTGGTGTTCGTCCTCCCAGGACTGGATCTCCTCGAGATGGAGGAATCGCGTATCCGCAACTTCCCGGGATGCCCGTTGCGCCGCCTCCCAGTAGTGAAGGGCGTAACGGAACCGTTCCTCCGCGCGATCAAGGCTCTCGATGTTGTCATCCCGCCAGGGAGCGTTGTAAAAGTACGCTTCGTGTTTCATGTACAGGGCACCCCACCGGAGGTAGAGGTCAACAAGCCTGAGATTGATGTGCATCGTAAAGAGATGTCGATACCACTCCCATTCACGCTCGTTCTCCACCACCGCGAGGGCATTGAGAGGATTGGCGAAGTCGCTGCGCAACGCCTGTTCAAGCCAGTATATGTTCTCCGTGACCCGTTCCGGGGTCTCCGTGAAATGTCGATGGTACAACCGATAAAGCTGTTCCCGATAGAGGAGCCGGTACGCAAAGAGAGACCCTGCAGGAAGCACGAGAAGCAGTACGATCGCAACGGCACGCCGGAAAACCGGTTTCATACCTTTTTTTTATCGGCGGAAGAGCGTGGTAATCTGACGGGATATCTCTCCGGGCGCGGCGGACCCGTCGAAACGGTGTACTTTCATCGCCGGCACCCGCTCCTCGAACTCGTCGATCACCGCCCGATACCGCCCTTCCACCCGTTCCTGTACCGTCGACTGTTCGAGACGGTCCCGGACGGCTCTCGAACTCATTCGTTTTTCAGCGGTGTGCAGCGGCGTGTCGATAAAGAGAAGGTACTCGGGAAGGGGAAACGCGCCGTTCAGGCGTTCTACTTCCGTGAAATCGGCAAAGCTGCCCTGGTACGCCAGGGAGGAGAAAAGGTACCGATCGGAGATCACGATTTGACCGTTCCCCAGGGCGGCCTCGATTCCACGGATCGGATCTTTGAGATGTTCGTTCCGGTCCGCTGCAAAGAGGAGCGCCAGCGTCCACGCTTCGACGTGTTCGTCTGCCGCCAGGAGCGTCCGGATCAACCGTCCCGTGGGGCGGTCTGTCGGTTCACAGGTGAGAACTGGGGTTTTTTCTTCAGAACCGTCGGTTTCGCGCAAAAATTCGTGAAGGAGACGCGCCTGCGTTGTTGTTCCCGCGCCGTCGAGGCCTTCAAAGACGATAAATCCCGGGAGGACCGGATTGTTCCAAGGTAAGGTTAGCATCGTGATAGGTACTCCCCTTCTGTGATACGATACTGTACCACAGAACGGCGGGCAGAGCGAAGATGAAGATCCATCGCACACAGGCGATCACACGTACTATCAGTTCTCTCATATTCATCTGTCTCGTCATCGGAACGGTATTCGTGTCACGATTCTTCATAACGGAGGTTGAAGAGCGGATTGAAGCGGAGAGGCAGGAACTCCTGTTTCTTCTGGAAGAGATGACGGCCCAACGCCTCACGTGGGACTCCGTTTCTCCCTCGGTACTCAGGCAGATAACGTTCTCCGGAGTGCGCGTCTCCGATGAGGGGTACGCCCGGCGGGTGACGGTCGGGATCAATCCACTATCCTTTGTTTTCCCCGACAGGATACCCCCCTCTCCGACGATCGCGATCCACGGAGCGAAGATCCGGATCCGCTCGCGAGCCGGGTGGCGTCGCCTGGAACAAACGGTACGCGTTATCGATGAAATCGACGCCCAGCCACCCAGGATCACCGTAAAGGTTACCGATTCCGAAGTCGATCTCGTCCGGGATCGCCAACGGTATCGGCTCGGGAATGTTCAGGGGGAAGTCCGCTTTCCGCGAGGGGGCGGTATCAACGGCGAGGTTCGAACAAAAACCAGCGTAGCTCTGACCGATCCGGAACCGTTTACCGCGTCCGGGGATATCGAGATCTCCCTTCAACGTATCAACCGTTCAAGCCCCCTCGAAGCATCAATCGGGCTCAGTCGTATCGAGAGTAGCCATTTCATTCTCGAGGACCAGAGTTTCCACGTCGCTCTCGACCAAGATGAGACGCGGATCCAGCGCGTCCGTAGCGGAGATCCCCTTGATCTATCGGCGGTGATAGGGTCCGACGGGACAACTACTCTCGAGGTGCAAAGCGCAGACCTCGTACCTGCGACGGTAGTGCGTCCGATCGGCGAGGCCGGCGAATATGCGCGGTGGTTCAATTCGCAGATCACCACAGAAAGCACCGTGGTGGTCGACGGAAGTGGCGCACTCCTGTCCGCCGAGGGTTCAATCTCGGGAGTCTTGCGTAACGATCGCGTCTTGCCCCACGACACGGGCTTCGCGGGGCGCTTCTCCGTGGACCCCCGCTCGATACATCTCGACCAATTCGAGATCAAAGGGCGACGAGGTATCGTGTATGGAACGGGGAGCTACCGCTTCGGTGACGTCGGACCGAACGGGACGATCACAGCGCGAGAATTCGTATTCGGCAACGTTCCCGAAACAAGCGGCACCGTCACGGTGGGTACCAGTAGCGGCGGAACGGGTCTCTCCGCGGATCACCTCGAGATTTCCGGGACTTCCCTGCACGATGTAACGGCGTCGTATTCGTCGCTGCCATCGCGCCATGCGGTAGACCTCTCCGTCTCGTTTGATCCTGACGGAAAGAGTGCACTCCACGCCCGCCTCAACATCGCCGATACCGATGATTTTACCGGCGACGTCACCTTTTCCAGGGTGATGCCCTCAACGATCCGTAATCTCGCCGATGCGTTCGGCTATGGGTTTCCTCTCTCATCCCATTTCGTCGGCACCTCTCTTTCCGGTGATGCCACCGTGGACTACCGGGACGGCGACATTGTTGCTACCGTTCCCTACGTCATCCTTGAGGACCCGGAAGCCCCCGATCGGATTGCGACGCTCCGTGGCAACTACCGGAACGGGACGATCCAGCTCGACAGCTTTTTCCTTCGATACGATGAAGTGTTCGTCGACGGAGACGGCCTGGTTCACCTCGGGTCCGGGGGCACCATCGATTTCGAGACCTCTTTCAGGGTAAATCGTGTACCCTATGATCTTCGCGGTCTCTACACACCCGGCGTCAGTCTGACTGTATTCGGCCCCCATGATTTCCGCGTCAGGATCACTCGTTCTTCTCGGGGAGGAATCGTTATCGCCGGGGGGGCCTCGGATATCCCGTTACCGATAGGTGACAGTCGTGTGGATGTATCGGTAGATGGGCTCTTTCTGAACCAGACCGAATGGTTCCTGACCGTTGACAACCTCGCCGTCACCTCGTTACCGATGCCGGGAGGCGGAACCGGCGACGCCCGTCTCGCGATCGCGATCGCGCCGGAGACGACGGAGATCGTGCTTCTTGAATTCCGTGATCCCGTCGGTGTGCTGGCGGGACGTTTCGACGTCCAGTACGCGTCGGTTCCGGAGCGTGAGATCCGTATTACCGGACGGGTCGGCTCGATCGACGGATCGGAACAATACCGCATCGCGGGACGGTATGTCGAAGGGTCCTTTGCGGCAGACCTCCGGTTCGAGGAGGCCCCGCTGCGCAGGTTACACAACGAAGTATCGAGCGGAACATTAACGGGGGCTGTTCAACTCGTCGGCGACGGGACTTCGCCGCAGCTACGCGCATACCTTGAGAGCGACACGATTCGCGTCGGAGGGCAGCAATTGCGTTTTCAGGGACGGGTGTACGGAGATGACCGGTCAATACGCGCAGACGACGTGGAGGTTGTCGCTGCGTCACGCTCGCTTGAGGTATCAGAACTGACCGTCGACCGGAGGGACGGAACGATCGTCGGACACGCTCGCTTTGAACGTCCACAAGGGCAGGGTACGATCGATGCCTTCCTCGACGGACGAACGGACCCGATTCCGTCTCTCGAACTTCCGTCGCTTCGGGCGTTGCCTGTTGCACTATCGGTCTATACTGAATACCAAAGACCGTCGGCGATCACCGGTCAGCAGGAGATCACAGAGTACACGTACTCGATCGTAAAGGGCGCACGGCGAACCGAGATCCGCCGTGCAGATAACGCGATTCGCGGCTATGTGCTGGATACGGGAGAGTTCGAAGTTGAACTGACCGAGCCGCTTCCTGCCAGTGCCGTCGCGACCGGGGTAATCCGCGACGGAGAAGTCGAGTTGACCGCGTCAGGAATCGCTGTCGATCTCGCCGAACTCGTCGGGAACCTTCCGGAAAACGTTCCCGTATCGGTTTCCCGGGGTACCCTGGAAGGTTCGCTCCGTGTACTCGGACCGATCGGTGATCCCGATGTATACGGTACGTTACGTATCATCGGTCTGGAAGCTACATCCATGGCATCTCCCGACATGATCGGGCCTCTCGATGCAGCGCTTATTCTTGAGGAAAACGCGATCCGTCTGACCCGATTCGAGACCGCCGTTGGTGACGCGTCGCTTCGAGGAGGTGGAACGATCCTTCTCAACCGCCTCGCACTTGCGGAATACCAGCTCAACCTCGAGATACCCGACGAACAGGGAATCCATATCGACACCGTCGCCGGGCCGATCGATGTGGACGGGTATTTCCGGGGAGGAATTCGGATCACCGGACGACCTCGAGACATATCCCTCGCGGGAAATGTGGTTGTATCGGGAGCGGAGATCGGCGTCGTTCCCGGTATGGAGCCGACGACAAACGCCGAGACGATGAACGTCGCCGCAGATCTGACTCTCGAGACCGGACGCGGCGTCCGCTTCATCTGGCCCGCCGCCGATTTCCCGGTGATCCGCAGCAACTTCGAGGTCGGACAGGAAATCGCCATCCGCTTCGACGGAGCAGATGAGACGTTCTCCCTCATCGGTGACCTTGGAATCCAAAGCGGAGATATATTTTACTTCGATCGTAATTTTTTGATTCGAGAAGGCGAGATCGTCTTCCAGGAGAACCAGGATCGTTTTGATCCCAGAGTCTCCGCCCGCGCGGAATTGCGGGAGGTCACCCCCGACGGTCCGGTCCGAATCTATCTGGTTGCCGACGGCCAACGCCTCAGCGAGTTCAGTCCGCGTTTTGAATCGAATCCGCCCCTCGGGGGTACCGACATCGTCGCGATACTGGGGGGAAACATCTTTCAGCAGGGAACTGAGGATTCTACGAACCTTTCGACGGCGTTGCTTTCGACGAGTGATATCGTCACGCAGTTCGGGGTGTTTCGGGAGTTCGAGAACAACGTACGGGCTCGCCTCGATCTCGATCTGTTCGCGATCCGGACGAGTGTCATTCAAAACCTGCTCCTTACGGCGATCACACCGACAGACGAAACGACGGAACAGCTCGCACCGACCCTCGGCAACTATTTGAATAACACTTCGATCTTTATGGGGCGTTACCTGGGGGACTCGGTATTCGGTCAGGCAATTCTCCAGATGCGATCGGCGGATATGGAGGATCCCGCCAACGATGATGGAATTCAACGCCTCGGCGGGGTATTGATTGATTCGGAAATTAGTTTAGAATGGCAAACGCCGTTTTTTATGCTGGAGTGGAGTCTTGCTCCGGAAAATCCTGAGGAGCTGTTTATCAGAGACAACACGTTCACGTTTTCGTGGTCGTTTTCATATTAGACGGAACGAAAACACAACAGGGAGCTTGCATGCGAATAGTGCGCTACGTCCTGCCGATGCTCTTGATGGCAGGTTCGGTTTTTGCCCAGACAGAGAGTACATGGTACCTGAACAAACCGATCGCGGATATCACATTCGACGGACTCGACACGGTTCGCGAAAACGAGTTGTCCGGTATCGTCGATCCTTTTATCGGAGAGACTTTTACGGAGCCCACCTTTCTCGAACTACAACGCCGCCTCTACGCCCTCGACTATTTCGAGGAGATTATCCCCAACGCGATGAGACCGGATGACGGGTCGGAGGACCGTGTCATACTCCGGTTTGATGTCGTGGAGCGACCGGTCATTACCGAGATCGAGATCGAGGGAAATGACAACATCGGTCGAAACCGGATCCTTGATGTCGTCCTGCTTACCGAAGGGGATATGGTAACCAGGAGCAAAAGGCGAATCGACGAAGAGGCGATTCGCGGACTATACCTCGAACGGGGTTATCCGGACGTCGAGGTAACCTCCGAGTTTAAAGAGGAAGAGGACGGCGAAAACATCGTCACCTTCACGATCAGTGAGGGCAATCAGATCACGATAGATACGATTTCGTTCGTTGGGAACGAATTCGCCACCGATTCAGCCCTGAGAGGCGAGATCGAGCTTCGAGAGCGAAGTCTCTTTAAAAAGGGCGTCTTTGAAGCCGCGGAACTGGAGCAAGACCAGGACCGAATTCGTCGATTCTACAACCAGGAGGGGTATATCGACGCCGAGGTTGTCGATGTCGATCAGCAGATTCGAACTGATGAAGACGACGAGTCGGTCAATCTGATGGATATCACGTTCTTCATCGAGGAAGGTGAACAGTACACCTATGGCGGGGTGACCTTCGATGGAAACACGATCTTTGAAGACGAGGAGCTACACAGTCTGATCCGCCTCCAGGAGGGGGAGATCCTCGACCTTACCCGATTCGACCTGGGGTACCAACGCGTAGCGGACCGGTATTTCGAAAGTGGTTACATTTTCAATCAGATCACCCGTGAAGAAATTCGAGACGAAGCGACCAATACCGTTTCGTTCCGGATCGATATCGTTGAACGTAATCGGGCGCATATCGAGAATATCGTATTCCGAGGCAATGAAAAAACGAAAGACTTCGTCATCGAACGAGAGATCCCCCTTGAGGTCGGTGACGTGTTCAGCGCGACCCGGATCCGGGAAGGGCTTCAGAACCTCGCAAACCTTCAGTACTTTTCGGCGATCGCCCCGGAGACCCCGCCGGGTAGCGCCGAGGGTTTGATGGACCTGATCATCAACCTCGAAGAAGGGAACACCGCCGAGATCGTCTTCGGTGTCGCTTTCGGTGGGAACCAGGAGTTCCCCGTCTCAGCTCAGGTACAGTGGCAGGACCAGAATTTTCTCGGACGGGGACAGACGTTTGGCATCCAGGGTACGGCGTCGCCGATTACCCAGACCCTCAGCTTCAATTTTTTGGAGCGGTGGCTCTTCGGGCGACGGTGGTCCGGTGGTCTGAATCTGTCCTTCGAACGAAGCGTCATCAGCAATATCCCCCAGGACGCGATCGCACCGATATACGAAGACGATGACGAAGCCGTTCCGGACCCCTTCGACGCCGATCGCTACGTGTTCACTGAAACAACTGAGGTCAATGGTACGACCTACAAACCAGGCGATACGTTTCCCGGAGTCCCGAGTGGTTCCGATATCGACGATTATGATCTCGTTCCCGAGTACGAATACCTCGGGAATTCGACGGCGAACATTCCCGATGAGTACCTGATGAGTTACGACGCCTATACGATCGGACTTGGCGCAAATACGGGATACACCTTTCGTACTCCTGTGGGTCGCCTCGTCCCCAGTACTTCGATTCGAACCAACGTCGACTACATCACCTACGACGATACCCTTTATCGCCCCTTTAACGAAACAACACGAGATAACCTCAACCAATGGCGCTTCCGGAACAGTTGGTCTCTTGGACTCGCCCTCGACGCCAGGGATTACGTGTACAGCCCGTCCAGCGGGTATCGTCTCGACCAGGGGCTCACCTTTGTCGGAGGGTTTCTCTTCGGCGAACGCCATTATTCGCGGACCGACACCACCGCAGAGGTTTTTTTCACCCTCTGGGACATTCCCCTCGGGGAATGGGCGTGGAAGATGGTCCTTGGTGCCCAGAGTAAACTGAGTATGATCTGGCCCAACTTCTATCTTGATTCCGACAACGAACGCTATTTTTCGACAACCACCGCAAACCTCCTGCGCATCGACGGAATGTTCAACTCCCGCGGATGGGGGTACCAGCAAGGCGGTGCAAGCCTCTGGAATAACTGGATTGAGTTGCGAATGCCCCTGGCGGAACAGGTGATCTGGTGGGATTCCTTCCTCGAGGGAGCGGTTCTCAGAACGTTTACCGACGGAAGCGGGAGCAACTTCGAAGAACGCGAGCTTCTTCGGGATACGGAACTCCAGGACTGGCAGTTTACGATCGGTACCGGAATTCGTTTTGTGATTCCCCAGTTTCCGATTCGCCTCTACCTGGCAAAACGATTCAAATACGATGAATCGGGAAACGTTGAATGGCAGACGGGGAACCTCTTTAACGACGGTGACCCGACAAGCGGAAAAGGCGTTGATCTGGTCTTCACGATCGGTGCGGAGTTCTTCTGACATGGACGAAAGGAAAGGGCGTATGAAATACTGCACGACACACTCCGGTCAAAAGGTCGTCGCTTCATTCCTGTTCGGAGCGATGCTGTTTCTTCTCACACCGGAGGTACAACATCCCTCGTTCCTCGCGGCGGAACAGTTGACCACCGTGGGTATCGTCGACATCAACCGCGTGTACAACTCGTTTTACCGTGATTCCCAGGCGGTTCGCGACCTCGAACGCCTTCGCAGAGAGTATCAGCGGGAGATCGACGAGCAGGTAGCCGAGCTGGAAACGCTCCGGGACCGAAGGGTCCGGGCTGAGGAGATGGGAAATGAAAACCTCGTGGAGGATCTCGATCTGGAGATCATGGAACTCCAGCGGTTCGTCGAGGACCTCACGCGACGGCGACGGCAACAGCTCGAAGCGAGGCAGGACAGCCTCCTCTCCGATTCGTTTCTCCAGCAGATGCAGGAGGCGATTCAGTACGTCGCCGAGAGTGAAGGGTACACCGTCGTGCTCAGGACCGACCAACCCGGCCTTCAGTGGTGGTCCTCCGAGGTCGAGATCAGCGACCAGGTGGTACAGCGTCTGATCCAGATCGTCGAACGCTGACGGAAGCGATCCCGGGGGGCGGGAACGGTGTCTACACCGATGTTCCAGCAGTACGAGGAGATCAAGTCGCGTCATCGCGACGCGATCCTCCTCTTCCGCCTGGGGGACTTCTACGAGATGTTCGGGGCCGATGCCCGGGACGCGTCGCGAATTCTCGGCCTGACCCTTACCCATCGACAGCACAAAGCGATGTGCGGCGTACCTCACCACGCTGCACGGGGGTACATCGGGCGCCTGTTGAAAGCCGGAAAGAAAGTCGCGATCTGCGAACAGGTGGGGACCCCCGACGGAAAAACCCTTACCCGACGGGACGTCGTCGAAGTCCTCTCTCCGGGAGCGGTATTCGACTCCGATTATCTCCAGGCAAACAGAAACAACTATCTTGTTGCGATAGGATCGATCCTACGCCGGGGTACCCGCTTCCTTTCGATCGCATCCTGCGACGCGTCGATCGGTGAGGTCACGCTTGCGGCGTTCGTAGTCTCGACCGATGACGGCCCCGGAGATCCGCTGGACGCCATTCTCCGCCGGGAGATCGAACGCCTCGATCCGGGAGAGCTTCTCGTCCAGGAATCACTCTTCGAGGAGAGCGAGCTCCTTTCCCGTTTCTCCGATCAACGTCCGGGAGCGGTGGTCAACCGGATTCCCGATTGGGGATTCGATATCGCGGAGGCATACCGCCGTCTCACGGAGACGCTGGAGGTGCGGAATCTTCAGGGATTCGGGTTCGACGACGACGATCCGGCTCTTCTTCCGGCGGCGACGCTCCTCGAATACCTCCGGGAGAACGCGCACCACCGTCTGTACCACCTGCGGGAGGTAAAACGGTACCGCCCGGGGGACACGCTCGTCCTTGACGATGCAACGGTGCGGAATCTGGAACTGGTCCGCAATCTCCGTGACGGCGGCGAGTCGTTCACCCTTCTGAGCGTTCTCGATACAACAACTACTCCGATGGGATCCCGACGACTGCGGCGATGGTTGCTTCAGCCCCTTCGGGACCCTTCGGCGATACGACGCCGCCTCGACGGCGTCGACCAGCTGTACCACCACCAGCAGGAGCTCCAGGCGGTACGTCGACGCCTATCCGACGCCTACGATCTCGAACGCCTCGTCGGGCGACTTGGTATCGAGAAAGCGCACCCGAAAGACCTCCTTGCAATCTCGGCGACCCTGAAGGTCGCCCTCGCGGTGCAGGACGCGGTTCCTCAAGGGTTCACGATCGCTTCGATCACCGAAACCGGGGAGGAGCGCGAGCTCGTCGAATCAGTGATTTCCCGGATCGAGCAAGCGATCGCTGAAGATGCACCGATCGTGTTGCACGAGGGCGGAATCTTCCGCTCCGGATTCGACGAGGAACTCGACCGGGTACGCTCCCTCCGGGACAACGGCCGTAGCGTTCTCGAAAACTACCTCGAAGAGCAGCGCACCGTAACGGGGATCTCCTCACTCAAGATCAGGTACAACCGGATGCTCGGTCACTTCTTCGAAGTCCCTCGCAGCCAGGCGGCTCGTATCCCCGAGACATTTATTCGTCGCCAGAGCCTTGCATCGGCGGAACGCTACACCACACCGCGGCTGTCGGAGATCGAAAGCGAGATCAACAACGCCGAGGCCACCGCTATCGAACGGGAACGGGAGCTCTATGTCCAGCTCCGAAGCGACCTGATCGCGACGATCCCCCTCCTGCGGACCGTCGCGGACCGCCTCGCCGAGATCGATACGCTGGCAAGTCTCGCTCAGGTCGCAACGCTGCGCGGCTACCGGCGCCCGACCCTCGTGGAGGAAGCGCGGATGTCGATTCAGGGCGGACGCCATCCCGTGGTGGAGGCGCATATGCCTTCCGGTGATTTCGTCGCCAACGACCTGGAACTCGGTAGCGAGCATCCCCGCTTCGCCCTCGTCACCGGGCCGAACATGGCCGGAAAGTCAACGGTTCTGCGACAGACGGCGTTGATCACGCTTCTGGCTCATATCGGTTCCTTTGTACCCGCCGAGGAAGCGACGATCGGGCTGTGCGACCGGATATTCTGTCGCGTCGGGGCATCGGACAACATCGCCCGGGGAGAGTCGACGTTCCTTGTTGAAATGAACGAGACGAGCAACATCCTCAGGAATGCAACGGGAGAGAGTCTGGTGATCATGGATGAGGTCGGCCGCGGGACGAGCACCCACGACGGCCTCTCCATCGCCTGGGCGGTGTGCGAACACCTCCTCGAACGGAACGGTTCAAGGACGCTTTTCGCCACCCACTTTCATGAACTTGCACAGATCGACCACCCCGATTTCGTCACCCTCAGCATGGCGGTAGAGCACAGTGCCGATCGGATCATCTTTCTGAAACGTCTCGTACCGGGTGGTGAAGACCACTCCTACGGCGTCGACGTAGCGCGCCTTGCCGGATTACCGGAGTCGGTGATCGAACGCGCTCGACGGCTCCTCGCGTTCTATGAAGCGCATGGAACGGGGGGCACTCCCGGAGAAGCGCCCGTATACGGCGAGACCGCTCCGGTTTTGCCGAAGGCGCCGCGGCAGGATACGCTGTTCTCTCCGGAGGAGCTCCTCCTCGACGAGATCCGGGGGATCGATCCCGATGCGTTAAGCCCCCGGGAGGCGCTGGATCTGATCTATCGATGGATCAATGCGCTGAAGGGATAGAGAAACGCGGCGTGCCGCGTGAGTATGCGTCCACGAACCCCCTCGTCGTCACCCCCGAAACGCCAGCAACAACGCAGGTACGCTCACGATTCCCATCGCAAGAAACCCCGCCGTTCCGGAAACGGGTCGCCTCCAGAACGCTATGTGCCCACCAAACTGGAAAAGCCAGGTAAGGACATATACCGGAACAAGGGGGAAGGGGGGAAGCGTTGCCGGATCGACGATGAAGGTGATCACCGCCGACCAGAGGAACCACCCGAAGAAATTCTTCGCCGGGATCCCCTCGTACCATCCGTGCTCCTCCCACTCCCAGAACCGCCACCCGACGAGGTGTGGATCGAGATACACATCCCAGGCGGTAAACGCGTATCCCGCGAGGACGGCCACGATCAGCCGGGAACTCTCCGGCGAGACGATCTGGGCGACCACCTGGGCGACCGCCCACGACGGCGGCAGCATCATCAACCACGCGAGGGGAATCGCGACGGGAACGCGATGGAACTGGGGTTGCAGGACATCGGTATAATGGTACCGCCCGAAGGGAACCCCCGTCCGGGAACCGATATACTCCGCAACCCATCCGAGAACCGGCACCACCACCACTGCGATGATCGCCTTCTCGACGGGCCATGCACCGAAGAGGGTGACGGTAACGACGACGACTTGCGCGACGACCCCCATCGAGATCGCAGGTCCCCGAAACCGGACGCCCCTGCCTGCGACGATCGGCACCGAGATCATGACACCAAGCCAGAATAGAAAACCGATCGCCGGCACCACGCCGACGGCAGCAAGAGACTCGAAAGCGATCATCGATCGCCTCCACTCCGCGGCGCGACGCCCCGGCGCCGCATTCTCCGGAACTTCACGTCGAGCCAGGCGACGATAAAGGGCCACCACGGAACGGACGCCATCAGTTGCAGGTTCTCCCGAAGCCCCGCCTCTTCATCGAGAAAACGCCAGATCCGGGGAAGGGGATTTCTCTCGAAGAGGCGGATAAAGACCTCCCGTCCCCGATCGGGAGTTCGATCCAGGATCGACAGCAGCATCCCGTCAAAAGTCGCGTACCGTCTTGGTGGGGTCGGTACGTCGAAGGGATGACCGTGTTTCCGGAGAGACGCGACGATGCGTTCGCTGTCCCGCTGAATGCGGTAAAACGCGAACCCCGTCGATGCTTTCACGCGTCCACCTTTCGAACCGATGCGCATGATCGACCGCCCCCCGCGACGGGGCATCGGTTGATCGGTCATCGGGATCACTCCGTCTTCCATTTCAACGATACGGTAGGAAACGCCCGGAAGGTATTGCTCCAGATAAGAAACGATACCGGCTTCGTACTCCTCCCGCGACAGCAGACGTGACGAGAAGAATGTATATTCCACCAGGGCGCTCCGTGGTGAGGCAGGGAGGATGTACATGAACCGGAACGCACCGTTCTGTTCGATGCGAAGATCGAACATCGTCGCCGCATCGGCATCGAAGACGTCCGCATCGGTTTCGAGAACCCAACCGAGGAAGTGCTGTTTCAGGAAGCGGTAGCGTTCCGTATCAACCTGAAACTCCCCGGGGAAAAAGAGGCTGTCAAAGATCCACGTTCCTGTGAGGTATTCCCCTCCATCGAGGTGAACCGTGCCCGGTCGCCCCGTATCGGGGTCGCCGTCATCGATGCTCTCGACGCGGGAACGAACAAATACGACGTTCTCCCTGCGACGGAGATCGTCAAGAACGTACCGGTAAAAGTCTTCTCCCCTGATCATCCGGTACTCATAGGGGTTCAACGCGAATCGGTGGCTCCTTTCAGGACCGCGGAACCAGATATGCCGCCACCGACGGGCGACGATCGGGTCGAACAGAAACGGACGATCGATCCAGAAACACCAGGTACGGTCGTTCTTTCCCTTTTCGTCGAGGTCGACGATCGCAATACGACTTCGTTCGAACCCGCCATGGATAAGGTGATACGCGAGGGAGAGCCCCGCAGCACCCCCTCCGGCAAGGACGAAGTCAAAATGGTCGCTCATTCAGAGAACATACAGATTCGTCGAGTTCTCCGGCAAGCGACGGGTACGAAAGGGGCATCTCTATGTGTATGCGAACCCACCCTGAGTTGATGTTAGGCACAGCGATGGTCCACGTTCTCGCGCCGTCAAACCTGTGCGCCCTCTGTGGCGGCGTTGTATCCGGAAGGGACCAGACCGGTGTATGTCCGGTCTGTCGGCGAGACCTTGTCAACGAGCAGACGATGGAGACGTTTTTTCTCGAAGATCTGCTGTGCGGCGTCGCCGGAGAATACGGGGGTGTCGCGAAACGCGCTCTGGAAGCGGTAAAACGAGGGGGTAACCGGCGGCTTCTTCCCCTGATCGCCGAGACGTTCCTCTCGCCGGTGGTATATACCCTGACGCAGATCGTGGCCGCCGGGGGCGACCCGCCGGTCGATGGTATCGTCCCCGTTCCGGCAAGCTTCGCGGGACGTCGCCAACGGGGGTTCGATCAGGTGCGACTGTTGTCCCTCCGACTTGACCTCCCGATGTACCCGATCCTTCGACGGCGGCGGGGAGCGCAGCAGAAACGCCTCTCCCGGGAAGCACGGCAGATCAACGCGGTTCACCGGTACCGTCCAACGGCGGAGATCGGCAGCCAGGTCACCCCGGGAACGCGAGTCATCATCGTCGACGATATTGTTACAACCGGCGCGAGTCTGCGGCGGTGTCGTGATATCCTGCGGGAGGCGGGTGTTGAACCGGTAGCTGCTGCGGCGTGTCTGATTACCCGATAGTACAACAGCGCGCTTCGTCGGTACTTGACGCCGCAGACCGCTCCGGGTACTCTACCTGTGACAACTTACTGTTCCGGCAGAAAAGAGTCGCTTCGGCGGGCTCTTTTTTTATGCCCGACAGATCGATCGTCCTGCCCGGAGTAATCGCGGGTTAAGGTACAGCGAAAAGGGAGAGCGCCACGTTGCAGAATCGGAAGCCAACCGGCGCCGTCGCCGAGGCGGTCCGGGAGATCCTGACGCCGATGGGCTATGCGGTAGTCGAGTTTTCGGCGGAACGCGTCAAGGGACGCACCCACGTTCACTGCGTGCTCCATCATCCCGAGGGCATCAATCTGGATGCCCTCGGTGAGGTGCATTCGGCGTTGCAACCCCGGCTCGAGACGCTTCTCGAAGATGACGACCTCTACATCGAATTCAGCTCTCCCGGTATCGAGCGTCGCTTCAAGAGCTTTCACGAGTTCCAGGTGTTCCTCGGAAAGCGTGCGAAGGTTCTTCTCGTCGACGGAATGGAATGGATCGAAGGGACGATCATGGAAGCGGACGACACTCGATGTCTGCTCGCTATTGATGGAGAAACGGAACGCATACTCTCGCCGGAGGGCGTGATCAAAGCGCGTTTGACGGACTGACAGGAGGAAACACGAACATGTCAGTGGGACTTGCGGATGCGATCCGCGCAGTAGTACAGGACAAGGGTATCACCGAAGACCTGCTCATCAAGGTGATCGAAGAATTTCTGATCGCTGCGTACAAACGGAAGTTCGGGCACGCCGATAACGCGGTGGTTCAATTCAGCGACGACGGAAACGAGGTTACCCTCTTTGCGCAGAAAGTAATCGTCGACGAGGTGGAAGACCCCGTTACGGAGATCGCCCTCGCTGAAGCGCTCGAACTGAACGAAGAGTGTGAAGTCGGGGATGAACTCCTCATAGAGATCGATCCCCAGGAGTTCGATCGTGTCGCGATCCAGAGCGCGAAACAGAAAGCACGGCAGCGAATCCGGGAAATTCAGAAAGACACGCTCTACTCGGAGTTCATCGAAAAGGTAGGGGAGCTGGTTATCGGATACGTTCAGCGCGAACGAAACGGCAACATCTTCGTCGACCTGGGCAAATCGGAAGGGATCCTTCCGAAACGATACCAGTCGCCCCGGGAAGCGTATCGTACGAACGACCGAATCAAGGCGTTGATCGTTGATGTCGCAAAAGGAAATTCGGGTCTCCAGATCGCTCTTTCACGAACGCACACCGATCTGGTCAAGCGGATCTTTGAACTCGAGGTACCGGAGATCTACGCGAAGACCGTTGAGATCGTCCGGATCGTGCGTGAAGCGGGATACCGGACCAAGATCGCCGTAGCGTCGACCCGGGAAGACGTCGACCCCGTCGGCGCCTGCGTCGGTCTTCGGGGCGTCCGGATCCAGGCAATCGTTCGGGAACTCGAAGGAGAGAAGATCGATATCCTGAAGTACGATCCGGACCCGCGAATCCTGATCAAAAACGCCCTTTCCCCGGCGGAGGTAACGAACGTTATCGTCCTCGACGAAGCGCGTCGCCAGGCCCTCGCGATCGTTCCGGAGGATCAACTTTCCCTTGCGATCGGGAAACAGGGGCTGAACGTTCGTCTCGCGAACCGTCTCGCCGACTGGAACATCGACGTCAAGACGATCGACCAGTTCAACGACCTCGATATCGCCGCAGAATCGAAACGTGCGGTTTCCGCGCTCTTCGGCGACGCTCCCGAGGAAGAGGAAGAGATTACAGCCGTCGGAGAGCTTCCGGGGGTAACGGACGAGATGGTACGCATACTCGAGCGCAACAATATCACCCTCATCGAAGAGATCGTCGGTCTCTCCGACGAGGAACTCCACGACCTGGACGGTATGGACGAGGAGACTGCCGGCCGACTGAGTCGCATCATCTCCGAAAACGTAGAGATCGTGGAGCAGAGTGAAGAGTACGAGAACGATAACGAATCCTACGAGGACGAGCCCTACGACGAGGAAGCCGAGTTCGCC
>JBKHFT010000004.1:0-51865 GCA_046540055.1 Alkalispirochaeta sp. | reverse complement strand
ACCGGACATCGGGATGACACGCCGCCACCGCCGCAGCGAACGTTTCCCCCGTGATTCCCCCATCGTAGCGTTCCCGGGCGGAAGCATAGATATCGTTCAGGAAGACGACATCCGCGCTCTCGAATGCGCGTTGGAACTGGTCAAGGAGCGCCGCGGTACGCGTATATGTGTGGGACATGAAATCGACGACGAGCCTTCGTCCGGGCCAGAACTGCCGGTACCCTTCCAGGGTCGTCCGGATTGCTGTGGGGTGATGGGCGTAGTCGTCGAGGACGAGAATTCCGCCGGTGTCACGGATAACTTCGCTCCGGCGCCGGGTACCGGTAAACCCCGACAGCCCGCGACGCCACGCCGCAGGTTCGTCGTTACCGACTTCACCGGTCAGCAGCGCCAGGACAAGGATCGCTCCCGCCGCGTTCAGCACCGAGTGTCGTCCGGGAACTCGAAGTTCCCACTCAGTCGAAATCTCCCGAAAGCCGGTGCCCGGTGTCTCCGCCTCCGTACCCCGTCCCGCGGGTACCGCAAGATGGAACCGTTGCATCCCCGGCGATGAGCGATAACCGGATATGCTGCCGATTCCCTGGCAGGTAAATCCGTAGGGAACGATCGTCAGATCGGGGCGCGTCTCGCGCAACATGGCAGCAACCGTTGTTGCCCCCGGATCGTCGTGGCAGTACACAAGGGTCCCCCCTGCCGGCAGCTTCGATCCGAACTCGACAAACCCGGATATCACATCCTCGAAGTCACGGTAGTAGTCGAGGTGGTCCTCTTCGACACTGGTGACCAGAAGAATATCGGGATCGTAATCGAGGAAATGGCGACGATACTCACACGTCTCGGCGATGAGAACATCTTCTCCCTTTACGAGCGTGGCGGAACCACCAAACCCGGGCACGCCGCTGCCGACGACGACGGTCGCCGGAACCGCCGATGCATCGACCATCACACCGAGCATCGCGGTTGTCGTAGTCTTCCCGTGGACACCGCTCACGGCTACCGCGGTACGAGTCCGGGAGATATCGCCGAGCATCTCGGTATAGCTCCGCTGAGGAATACCGCGTTTCCGTGCCTCCCGTCGTTCCGGATTCTCGTCGGAGTACGCGGCGGAGTACACCAAAAGCGAGGCGTCCGGAGGAACGTGGGCCCCGTCGAACCCGATGAGGGGTGTGATCCCGATCGCTTCGAGAAGATCGTCGGTAAAAAAACGCTCCTCCACATCGCTTCCGGTGACGTGAGCCCCCGCGCGATGGAGGATCTCCGCGAGGGCGGCCATACCGGTTCCCTTGATTCCGGTCATGTGGATCGTTGCGTCCTTGTAGCTGCTCGGCTGTTCCCGGGAGGACATCGTCCGGATTGTACCGGTTTTCTCGTGCCGGGACTACCGCAACGCGTCGTCGTCGACGTCGATTCGGCGCGCTATCGTAACGATTCGCTCCACATCTAGCATCAGCGCCGGTGTTCCGTCTCCAAGAAAGACGGCGCCCGAGAGGCCTTCGATCTGGGAAAACATCTTGCCGAGGGATTTCACAACCGACTGGTGGTTGTCGTGGAGCTCGGCCACAGCGAGACCGACGATCGTATTCCCTGCCTGAACCACCACCACCGGGTCATTCGGCCCGGCGGTACCGATACCGAAATGCTCCGCCAGATCGATAATCGGCACGATCTGACCCCGGAAATCGAACATGTTCTGTTCCCTGTTTCGTTTGAGGGAACCCCCGTCGATGCACTCCCGGATATACGCGAGGTTGATCAGGAAATACTGACCACCCACCTCGGCGAGGAGCCCTTCGACGATCGCGAGGGTCAAGGGGATGCGGAGTTCGACAACGGTACCGGAACCGTGGGAACTCGTAATCGACACTGCTCCATTGAGACCTTCGACGTTTCGTCGCACCACGTCCATCCCTACGCCGCGACCCGATACTTGTGTTGCCGTCTCAGCGGTGGAAAAGCCGGGTGCAAAGATCAGATCGAGGATCTGTCGGTGCGAAAGGGTTGCCGACTCCTCGACAAGCCCCCGCTGGCGCGCGCGGGCGAGAACCTTCTCGTCATTGATCCCGGCACCGTCGTCTTCGATTCGAATAGAAACAAGGGCTCCCGTGTATCCCGCCCGAAGAAGCAGTCGCCCGGCTCGTGGCTTTCCGTTCTTCTCCCGGACGTCGGGGGGCTCTATTCCGTGGTCGATCGAATTCCGAACGATGTGCAGCAATGGATCACGGAGCGATTCGACGACGTTCTTGTCGAGCTCCGTCTCCGTCCCGGACATCTCGAGGCGGACCTCACGACCGAGCTCTTTCGCCAGATCACGAACAAGTCTGCGGAACGGCGAAAAGAGAGTCTCCACCGGAACCATGTGGAGCTCCATCGAAAGCTCCCGGGATTCCCGGACAAGGCGCTCCAGTTGTTCCGCATACGCCGCCATCTCACGATCCCCCAGCTGACCGGCGCGCAAGGTGATCTGTGCCTGAAGAGAGACCAGCTCGCCGACAAGATTCACCAGGTGATCGAGGCGGTCGGTCCGAACCTTGATACTCGAAACGGAATCGGGGACTCCCTCCGTCGCACCTTTTTCACCGGCGGAGTAACGGGTAGCCCATTTCTGCTCTTCGAGGGCGCTTCTGACGTTGTCGGAAGAGACGACCCCCTCCCGCACCAGCACCTCTCCGAGGGGCGGCCGATCTGCCAGCAGCGATGAGAGTTCCCCCTCCGTCAGATCGCCCCGATCCACAAGGATCTCTCCCAGACGCCGATACTCACCGGGCTCGACCTCGGAAACGACGAGGGAGCTTTCCTCGTCGAGGAACATGAATACATCTTCCACCGCTTGCTTCGTGGCGCTCGTCGTGACGAGGAAATCCCACGCGAAGTAGCACGCCTCCGGATCGTATTCGGCGGGGACGGGGATATCACCAGTATAGCCAACGGTCAGGACTTCCCCGAGCTCTTTCAGTTCCTGTATCAGGACGAGGGGGTTGGTCCCGTTCACATAGGTTTTCCGTGAGGGGCGATACTCGACCCGCAGGAGACGTATCACCTCGCCGGCCGCGTCAGCTGACGCGTCCGCTTCCGGATCAGCGTCGTCGGGAGTCATCCCCGAATCCGCATCCTCCCCGACGATCCGTTGGAGCTCCGCAACGATCGCCGCAGCCGCTTCTGCCCGTTCGGAGCCGATCGTGTCGTCTTCGATCAACGCCGCGAGATGGTCCCGGGCAGCCAGGGTAAGGTCGATAATCGCACGACCGACCGGGAGGTTCTCGTCACGAATGCGGACGAACACTGACTCCAGATCGTGGGCGAAGGTAACCAGTCCGGTAAGATCGAACATCGTTCCCGAACCCTTGATCGTATGGAGCGCACGAAAGGCGGTGTCGATGTACGAACGGTTTTGCGGGTCGTTTTCCAGACCGATAAGACTCGATTCCAGCTCATCGAGGAGCTCTCGCGCCTCTTCGCGAAAAACATCGATCGGATCAGGGGTGGCCATAGATTACTCCTGTTCCAGTTGAGGTAATCCGGCAAATTCCGCCATCCGCGAAATCCGTTCCAGCGCCTGTTCCCCGGTAAAACGGAGGGCGTGCCCCGTTTCGTTCCGGTCGTTCCGGATCGCATAGAGCAACTGCAGTCCCGGAAGGTCGATCTCCCCGATCTCGGCGAGACTGATCTCGATACTGGAAGAGTTGTTCAGTTTTCGGTATGCCTCGAGAAGGTCCTGGACTTCCTGAAACACCAGGTCACCTGAAACGGTCAACACCGCTTCATTTTTCTTTTTTCGGGTACGAACAGTCACAAACGCTCCCGTCAAAAGGAGACGGATCGGGTGATCTTGTCGAGGGTGGTCAAGAGCGACTCCCGGTTAAACGGCTTGGTGATCCACGCGGTCGCCCCCGCTTCCCTCCCCTCCGTTTTCTTCGATGCCTCGCTTTCCGTTGTCAGCATCAGAATCGGGACCTTCTTGTTGACCGTTCCGCCTCGGACGTTCCGGATGAACTCGATGCCTCCCATATTCGGCATATTATAATCGGTCACAACCGCATCGATCTCTTCGTTCAGTTTGTGGAGGCCGTCACTACCATCCACCGCTTCGGTAACCTCGTGGCCCGCACCGGTGAGTATGATCGAGATCATCTGTCGCATCGAGACGGAATCGTCAACGATGAGAATCTTCATAGAAACCTTCCTTCGTCACGTGGTGCACCCATTATACCTGAGGGTTCTCGGATCGGCAAAGTACCGAAGTCACTCCCACGACAAATCCGCTCGTTGCCGTCTCGGTACGGAGGACTGAGGTTCCGAGGGATACCGGACGAAACGATTGCTCCAGGAGCAGATCAGTCTCGCGTTTGCTGAGTCCCCGTTCAGGCCCGATACCGAGAAACACCGGTAAACCCCGGGGCAGGTCACGGGTTATCTCCGAGAGCATCTCATGAAAGGAGATCACACCGGCGTGGCCGAGGGTTCCGTAGTATCGGCGCCCCTCACCGATCAGGACCAGGGCATCCTCCAGCCGGGAGACGCAACGCACCTCCGGGAGCGCCGTATGCCGTCCCTGGCTCAATCCTTCGCGCAACCGGGCGTCCAGTGTATCCCACACGGAGCTTTGGGTATATGAGCGCTCTCCCAGGTCACCGGGAAATACCAACAGCCGTCGGATCCGCATCGATGCGAGGTCCCGACCAAGGCGCCGCAGGACCGGTGGACGGGGATGACCGAGAATGACGTCCACAGGGAGCGAAGACCGTCCCGAGCGCTCCCACCGAACCTCGAGATCGGTCCCCTCTTTTCCGGTATGCACCACCGTCGCCGTACCCTCCGGGCCGTCGACGACCCCGACCCGAAGGGTGTCGTCGGGTGTCGCTTTCAGGATACGGCTGATATGTCGGTGGCGTTCGTCGTTTCCTTCGAGATGGTACCGGTCGGCATGGGTCTCAAAGAGAATCAGGTTCACGACAGATCGTATCGGGCCGCCATTACCGCCGGGGCGCCGTCGGGGAAAGGGCGTCTTCGAAGAACTCGGCGATCGCGTCAACAGGAAGACGCTCTACCCCGACCAGACGCTGCATGATAAGCCCGTCGATCGTACTGAGGAGCACCCGTGCCGCCGCGCCGTGATCACGGTTATCCCGATAGATCCGATCGAGGCCCTCCTCGATCAGGCCACGCCACCTCCGGTACTCCTCGACGAATCGCTTGCGGAGGCTCGGATTCTCCGTCAGCGCTTCCTGGATCAGGTAGATGTGGATCAGTCCGCGACTCTGGGAATGCATCACCGTGTCGAGTACCATCCGGAACACCTTACGTGGAGGGAGATCGGTGCCACTCGATTCAAGCCATCGAAAAATCCGGTCCGTCATGTTCTGCATGTGTCGTTCGGCGACATCGAAGATCAGATCTCCCTTGGTCGAGTAGTAGTAGTACAGAGTTCCCTTGCTGATTCCTGCAGCTACCGCGATATCCGAAAGGGTCGTATTGTCGATGCCGTGCTCACGGATCAACTGCGCCGCTGTGGCGATGATCCGTTCTCTGTTCGCAGGGGTCGTTTTCCGCTGGCCCATACCGGAAGGATACTCTATGAACCTCGGGTGGTCAATTTGTCGGTCATCGACCGAGGCGCTCCGTATTGCGTGAGGTCGAGGGTTCACGTACTATTACGGTATGACCAGTTTTCGACCACCGGAACGTCGGCTGTACAAGAGCCGGATCAATCGGAAGATAGCCGGCGTTTGTGGCGGGATCGGCGAGTTTTTCAATATCGACCCGTCGTTGATTCGACTCGCATTCGTGATTCTTCTTCTCGCGGGAGGAGGAGGGGGGCTGATCTATCTGATCGCGGCACTCATCCTGGAAGACAACCCGTACCAGTAGTACCGGCACGGCGGTGCGGGCCTCACTGGACGATACCGCGCATGAACGATACGAGGACCTCAAGCGCTTTCTGGTTCTGACCGCCCTCAGGAACGATCAGATCGGCGTACGCTTTCGTCGGCTCGATAAACTCGTAATGCCCGGGACGGACCGTTTCGAGATACTGATCGATCACGGACTGGACGGTACGACCCCGTTCATGAATATCTCGCGACATCCGTCGAATAAACCTGATATCGTCGGGGGTGTCCACGAAGATCTTCAGGTCGATCAGTTCGCGTATCCGGTTTTCGAAAAAGATCATGATTCCTTCGAGTATCACCACCTTCCCGGGGATAACCCGTACCGTCTCCTCTTTCCGCCGATGGTGAACGAAGTCGTACTGAGGCATATCGATCGCCAGACCCTCGCGAAGAAACCCGAGATGCTCGAACATAAGGTCCGTATCAAACGCGGCGGGATGGTCGAAATTAAAGGCGTTGATGTTCGTGTTGCTGACGTACTCCGCGGACCGGTAATAGTTGTCCTGGGGGATGAAGGTAAAATCTCCGATGATCTCCGAGATTTTCCGGACGATCGTCGTCTTTCCCGACCCCGAGCCGCCGCTTATGCCGATAATTCGCGCCATCTAGTCCTGACTATAGGCGGGGATACTCCCCTTCGCAAGACCTCATAAAGAGGGTCCCTTCCCGGCGCAGCACGTCGGGTGTTTGGCGTCGGCGCCGCCCTCAACGTTGTACCGCAGTATGCAGCGCCTCGCGCAACTCGTTTTCGCCGAACGGTTTTCGGAGAACATACTGAAACCCCGCTTCCCGATATCCGTCGGAGTTATCACGGTGAAGCGCGCCGGAACTGAGGATCGCCGGCAGATCCGGTGAATACTCCCGAAGGCGTCGAAGAAGCTGTACGCCGTTCAGCCGTCCCGGCATCGCAAGGTCGGTGACGAGTACGGTAAACGCACGCCCCTCCCGCAGTTCCCGCCGGTACACATCCACGGCCCGCTCACCGGTGTTCACCGAGACCGGTTCACACCCCAACGAACGGATCATCATCTCCATCGATCGTCGAACCAGAGGATCGTCCTCGACGAGGAGTACCCGACACCCGGAGAGCATTTTCGGACGGTGATTCCGTCCCTCCCGCTCCCTCGGTACCCCGCGATCCGTTCCGTCTGCTACCGGAAGGGTAAAATTCACCGTCGTTCCGAATCCCGGCTCCGTCTCAAGGTCG
This sequence comes from Alkalispirochaeta sp., assembly GCA_046540055.1. GTDB lineage: Bacteria > Spirochaetota > Spirochaetia > DSM-27196 > Alkalispirochaetaceae > Alkalispirochaeta. The sequence continues at coordinate 44,770 of JBKHFT010000004.1, read as the reverse complement.
AGACGTCCTCCCCGGGCTTCCAGGATCGACAGGGCGACGGTCAGACCAAGACCGATTCCGTTGGGTTTGGTTGAGTAATAGGGGCGAAACGCGTGGTCGATCATCCGTGGGTTCATTCCCGTTCCGTCGTCCCGGACGGTGAGCTGCACCGTTTCCGCGCCGGGTTCATGCCTCAACCCGATTCGGAGCGTTCCATCCTCGGACATCGCCTCCGTCGCGTTGAGAATGACGTTGAAGAGCGCCTGTGTCAGATCCGTGGAAGGAAACCGGAGAGACGGTGCCGAATCGAAGGAAAACGTCGTTCTGACACCGGTACCCCCCGTCGCGAGGAATACCGCATCGTGGATGATCTCGACAACACGGTCCCCCGGGATCGTCGATTCATCCTCTCCGGTGTCGCGGGAATCGCGATAACTGAACCGCTCCAGTCGCGCTGCCAGACGCCGGATTCGACGGAGGGCACTGTGCAACAGTCGAATATGGTCGTCCGTGGCGTCTCCGGTGCGCCCGGTTCGATGCATCGCAATCCGGTCCAGGACCGCCGTCATCGCCGTCGCGTTGTCGTTGAGATCGTGGGCGATACTGACGGCTCCTCGGGCGATATTGTCGGCGTGTTGTTGGTTCCGCAGATCCCGATCGATACGTCGACGGTCACCTACCGGCTCGATCGTCAGCACCGACGCCGTGTCGTCTTCACCGCCATCGCCGGGAACGGGAAGGACCGTCACTTCGGCATCCCGCGACTCGGTCCCGCCCGCTGCACTCCGAATCTCGATACCGAGAGAGAGTCGCTCGCCCGACGCCGATGCGCGGCGTACGATTTCGGAGATCGACAGCTGCTCACTCCCCCGGTACACCGACAGGACGGAGTCGATCGCGGCACCGATCAGGTCCGTCGAGAGCTCTTCGGGGACACGGGTAAACTGTACCGCCAGGTCGTTGAAATCGATGATCCGTGCATCCCCGTCGAGAACGAACGTTCCCGAGGCGGCAGCGTCGAGGAGCGTCGCGACGAGGCGTCGGTGGGCAGAGAGGATCGACGGCACGCCGGCGCGGCCCACGGCGGCGCCGCCCGCACAGAGGAGAAGGAACTCAGACGGCGAAAAGCGACCGATCTCGAGACACACCGGTCCGTGTTGTACCGTTACGGCGCACTTCGTGGTTCGTTGATCCGTATTGAAGTGTTCCTCCGGGTTGGACAGGGCGTACACCCAGGGCGGCAAGGTTTCGAGGATTCCCTCGAGTACCGTGACGATCGACTCCCCTCCCCGAAGGGAAATGTTGAAGAGATCCGAAAACCCCGGGGTTACCCCCGTTACCGTACCGTGTCGATCAAATCGCATGGCGGGGAATGGAATTCCCCGAAGCTGCGCTATGGAGTTACTCACCCTTGAAATTCTTCGCCAGGTGGTGCGCAATTGCAAGGGTGTACGACGTGATCGGCGATATTCACGGCCATGCGGACGCCTTGAAGGCGTTGCTCCGACGGATGGGGTATACCGTTTCCCGCGGTTCCTGGAGGTATCCCGGGAATTCCCGGAAAGCGATATTTCTCGGGGACTACATCGATCGCGGCCCCGACTCTCCGGGGGTGATCGGGATCGTGAGGGCGATGGTTGAGGCGGGCGATGCGATTGCGCTCATGGGCAACCATGAATACAACGCGGTACTATGGCATACGGTGGATGCGGCGGGCGCACCGCTCCGAAGTCACAGCGTCGCGCACCGAAAGCAGCACCAGGCCACCCTCGACGCGTACCACCGGGAGGCGCCGGGATTGACGCGAGGTACCTCCCCGTCCCTTCGAGAGGCGATCCGATGGTTCCGTTCCCTGCCGCTCTATTATGAAGACGATTCGATACGCGCAGTCCATGCGGTGTGGGATGACCAGTCGATCGCGGTACTCCGGGGTAACCCCAGGGCGCTGATGGATGAATCATTCCTCCTGCGAAGCGCCGACCCCGCCACCAGGGAACACGAAGCGATCGAGACGCTCCTGAAAGGGATCGAAATCCCGATACCCGGGGGACGTTCTTTCCTGGACAAGGAGGGAACCCGACGCGCCCGCACGCGGATTCGTTGGTGGGAATCTCCCCCGATCGATCCCGTTCCGTTCCCCCGCATCGCACTGCCGCCGGCGGACACGGAACTGGCGGATCTCCTCGTATCTTCCGGAGAGCTGCCGGTCATCGGATACACCGACGACCGCCCGGTCTTTTTCGGCCACTACTGGCTGACCGGACCGCCTCGCCTGCAGGGAGAGCGGGTGGCCTGCGTCGACTACAGCATCGCTCTCGGCGGGCGCCTTTGTGCCTACCGGTACGACGGCGATCTTCCCTTACGGGAAGATCGCTTCGTATGCGTGTCGTAACATCAGCGGGCGGCGGCGAAGGCGTTCTCGAGGTCACCGATGATATCGTCGGGATGCTCGAGGCCGACGGAGAGACGAACCAGCTCCGGCGGAAGCTTCGCCGCCCGCTGTTGATCCTCCGAGAGCTGACTGTGGGTCGTACTCGCGGGATGTATCGCCAGACTCTTCGCGTCACCAACGTTGGCAACGTGACTGAACAGTTCGAGGGCGTTGATAAACCGTTCACCCCCGTCGCGCCCCCCCTTGATCCCGAAGGTTACCATCCCCCCGTACCCCCGGGTGAGGTACTTCTTCGCGTTTTCATGACCGGGGCTTCCGGCGATGCCGGGGTACCACACCCACTCGACATCCTTGTGCTTTGCGAGGAACTCCGCCACGGCGGCACCGTTTTCGCTGTGCCGCTGCATCCGGAGCGGCAACGTCTCGATCCCCTGGAGGAAGATCCACGCGTTATCGGGGCTGATCGCAGCGCCGAGGTTCCGCAGCGGTACCAGCCTCATCCGGAGTATGTATGCGATCGGACTCAGATCCCCGAGATCGTAGGCGTACCGGAGATCATGATAGCTCGGGTCGGGCTCGACGAGATTAGCAAACTTCGGATCATCCCAGTCAAAACGACCACTGTCCACCACGACCCCGCCGATTCCGGTACCGTGGCCGCCCATCCATTTGGTCAGACTGTGGACGACGATATCCACACCGTGTTCGATCGGTTGCAGGAGGTACGGGGTGGTGAACGTCGCATCCGCGATCACCGGCAGGCGGTGACGGTGAGCGATCCCGGCGATCGCCTCAAAGTCGGGCACGATCAGCGCCGGATTCCCGATCGTTTCGATGTATACCGCCCTCGTGCGAGAGTTGATCGCCCCCTCGAGCTCGCCGAGGTCAAGGGGATCAACGAGGCGAACGGTAATTCCGTACTGCGGAAGGATGTCGTTGAACATCGTATAGGTTCCGCCGTAGAGGTACTTCGACGCGACGATCTCGTCACCGGCCCGGGCAAGGTTGATGATCGAGTAGTACACCGCGCTTGTCCCTGAAGCGAGGGCGAGTGCAGCGGCTCCACCATCGAGAGCGGCGACGCGCTCCTCGAGGACGTTCTGCGTCGGATTCTGGAGACGGGTGTATATGTACCCGAGCTCTTTCAGACTGAAGAGGTTCGCCGCGTGCTCAGCGTCACGGAAGTTGTACGCCGTCGTGCGATGGATCGGGACACCTCGACTTGGGACGTTGTCATCTTTTGGTTGACCGGCGTGAAGCGCCAGCGTTTCGAATCGGTAACTCATCGTTGATCCTCCTCATACAGCCAGGTGCTGAGATACCGTTCTCCCGTATCGCAGATCACCGTGACGATCGTTTTTCCTTCGTTTTTCGGATCTTCCGCGAGGCGGAGCGCCACCGCTACATTCGCTCCCCCGGAGATCCCCGTGAACACACCCTCTTCCGTGGCGAGACGCCGTGCCGTTGCGCCCGCTTCCTCTGCAGAAACCGTTTCCACACCGGTCAGAATCGAGGTATCCAGCACCTCCGGAACGAATCCGGCGCCGATCCCCTGGATCTTGTGGGGCCCCGCTTCACCGCCGGAAAGGACCGGGGAATCTTCGGGCTCTACTGCGATCAGCTCTACCTCCGGTTGCTTCGTTCTGAGAAAACGACCGGTACCCGTAATCGTCCCGCCGGTTCCCACTCCCGCAACGAAGATGTCGACCCTCTCACGGGTCTGCTCCCAGATCTCCGGCCCCGTCGTCGCCTCGTGCACCGCCGGATTCGCCGGATTGGCAAACTGGTTCATCATCACCGCTCCGGCGTTATCCGACACGATCTGTCGGGCACGTTCGGACGCTGCGCGCATCCCGCCGCTCCCTGGTGTCAGTTCGAGGTGGGCCCCCAGACCGCGGAGAAGGCGTCGCCGTTCGGCGCTCATCGTCTCGGGCATCGTGAGAACCACGCGGTATCCCCGGTGGGCCCCGATCCAGGCGAGGCCGATTCCGGTATTCCCGCTGGTCGCTTCGACGATCGTTCCACCCGGTTTTAGGGTACCTGAACGCTCCGCCGCGTTGATCATCGCCAGGGCGATCCGGTCCTTGACGCTCCCGAGGGGATTTCGGTTCTCCAGTTTGAGTTGAACCTTCCCCGGCAGGTTCCCGTCAAGTCGCGCCATCGCAACGAGGGGGGTCGCCCCCACCGTATCGGTATACTGCATTCCCATCGTACCTCCTCTCGGTCGTTCTCGCTTCGGCGGGACCGCTCCCGCCGTCACGTTCAGGCGGGTAGACACCCGCCACCGCTATATCACGTAGTCGACGACGTTCCGAACCTTGTGCCACTCCGCAACGCCGTCGGCGATCGATGTATCCGCAAGGATGCGGAAGATCGGCCCGAGAACCCGGTCAATAACCGGGTCCTCAGGTGTCTCCGTATGGAGCAGATCACGACCCGCCCCCGACCCGCTCCGGGAGGTATCGTCGGAACGCGAATCTTTCCAGTGGATCACCGTGCCAGAAAGCGCCTCGTACAGGTCGCGGTCGACCACACTGATCACCATCGCCAGGGAGATCTGCTCCGGCGGAAGAGCGAGAATATACCCGCCATGCTGTCCCTTCGTGCTGGTAACCAATCCGGCACTTTTCAGCTCCCCGAGTATCGCTTCGAGATACTTCTTCGGGACGTCGTGGAGGTCCGCCAGCTCCCTGACCGCGGTCCGTCTGTTTCCCCGTTCAGCCAGGGCGATCAACGCCCGCGTCGCATACCGTATCTTGTGGGACCACATTTCCCTGTACTCCTACTATTAAACAGGATATCGTCCACGGGGGAACACTGTCAATATTCCATTGTAAAATAGTAATCTTTTGCCGCTGGACGTGTACCGGCGGAGCACGTATGGTGTGGATATGAAATGCCGAACCAACCGACTGATCACATGTGTCGCTTTTTTCCTGTTCGTGACGATCGCGATCGTCCCGGCAACAGGCGTTTCGGAAGACCCGAACGTCGATCCGGTCCGTACTCGAAGAGAGGACCAGTTACTTCCGTTCAACGAGGAGATACAATCCGGTCGCTTCGACAACGGGATGGAGTACTATCTTCTGGAACACCCGTATCCGGAGGACACGGTAGTATTGCGCCTCATCGTCGATGCCGGAAGTGTCGTCGAAACGGAATCGCAGCGAGGTCTCGCGCACTTTGTGGAACACATGGCGTTTAACGGGACCGAAGCGTTCGACGAAGATGAGCTGGTCGCGTATCTCGAGCGCCTCGGGATGCAGTTCGGTCCCGACGTGAACGCATACACGAGTTTCGACGAGACGGTATACAAGCTCGAGATCCCCGCGGGAGACCCGGAAGTGCTCGAAACGGGGTTCGAAGTGATCGCCCAGTGGGCCCACGCCCTCTCCCTTCGGGACGAGGCGATCGAGCGGGAGCGAGGGGTCATCGTCGAAGAGTGGCGTAGTGGACGAAATGCGGCGCAACGGATCCTGGATCAACACGTCCCGATCCTCTTCGCGGACTCCCTTTACGCCGAGCGCCTTCCGATCGGTGATATGGAGGTCGTTCGAAACGCGCCGCGGGAGGAGTTCGTCCGTTTCTACCGTCGGTGGTACCGACCGGACAATATGGCGCTCATCGCTGTTGGAGATATCGACGGCGACCGACTCGAGACTCTCTCGCATCGGTTCCTCTCCCCGATACCCCGCCCGGAGGGACGGTTGCTCCGCCCCTACCCGTTCGTACCCGAACAGGAGGGAACGAGGGTGAGTATTGCGACCGATCCGGAAGCGGAACGCAGCACCGTCTCGATATACATCCTCGAAGAGCCGAAACCGTTCGAGACGGTTTCCGATTATCGGAGGCTCCTCACCCGTTCCCTCTTTGCATCTATCATAAACGAGCGCATTGACGATCTGACCCGCGACCCCGAAGCGCCGATGACCGGCGGGGGCCTCGGATGGAATCGCTTTCTCCGGGGTACGGAGATCGCCGTTGCCACCGCGGTTGTCCGGGGAGACGCGGTTACGGATGCGCTGGAACTCATCGCCCGGGAACTGGAACGGGCCGAGCGGTTCGGAATACTTCCGTCGGAACTGGAACGCGCGAAGCGGCGTTTCTTCCAGGGAATCGACGAGGCGCTGGTCAATGCTGATACTCGCCACGCGTCGAGTCTCGCCGACGAACTGGTACGGCACTGGACCGAAGGCGAAGCGGTACCGGGTATCACCGAGGAGCACCGGCTGTATCGCGAGTTGCTTCCCTCGATCTCCGTAGCCGAGGTAAGCGCCGTCTCCTCGGAGTTCATCCGGGAAGACAACCGGGTGATCCTCGCGGGGCTTCGTGTCACCGACGAGGAGACGCTTCCGGGAGGAGGTTCGGTCCCGACGGAAGCCGATCTTCGGAAGGTAATCGCCGACGTCGAAGATGCGGAGCCGGCTTCCTGGGAAGAGGTCGAACTGCCGGACACGCTTCTCGATCCGGATCGGATAGAACCGGGAACGATCGTCGCGTCCCGGGTGTTTGATGATGTGGCGACCGAAGAGATTACCCTCTCCAACGGTCTTCGCGTCTTCCTGAAACCGACGGACCTGCGTGAGGACGAGATCCTCTTTTCCGCCTCCAGCCCGGGCGGACTTGCTCTCGTGCCTGACCGTCTCGTCCATGCTGCCGATCTCGTTCCCGGCGTCGTCGGCGAAAGTGGTGTCGGGGAGATCGATGCCGCCACACTGGAGAAGATACTCTCCGGAAGTTCCGTCGATTTCGGCGTCCGCATCGGTCGTGTCGAGGAAGGAATGAGGGGATCTACCCGAGGCGAGGATCTGGAACTGCTCTTCCAGCTCATCCACCTTGCATTTACCGATCCCCGTTTCGACGGCAAGCAACTTGAAAACATCAAGAGCGCGACGATCCAGTCGATCGAGGGAGCTCTCGCCTCACCGCAGGGGCGGTTCGGCCGTCGCCTGGGCGAGCTCTTCGCGAACGGAGATCCCCGGTTGCACGCACCGGAGGTCGCTGAGGTGGAATCGGTGTCTATCGACCAGGTCGAAGAGGTATACCGTTCACGGTTCACCGATCCCGCCGATTTCGCGCTCTTCTTTGTCGGCAGTTTCGATTCATCAAGGATAAAAGAACTGGCGGAGCGGTATCTCGCGGGAATTCCCCGTCCCGCCGGTGCTCCTGCAATCCCCCAGGCTCCGGAGGAACACCACCACCATCGACCGTTTCTCGAAGAGGTGACACCGGAAACGGCGTACGGGACGCCGCCGCCGGAAGGGATCGTATCGGAGACACTCTATGCGGGTCGGGAACCGGTCGGTCAGTACGTCGGCGTTATTCACGGACCCTACCGATGGTCTCGGGAGGGAAACCACCGTTTCGACAGCGTGGGCAGACTCCTTGATATTCGTCTGCGTGAACGGATTCGCGAAGAGGCGGGGGGCAGCTACTCCGTCGGTGCCGCCGGATGGCGCCAACGGTATCCGGAGCCCTGGGCGTACATGCAGATCGGGTACGGGATGGACCCGGCACGGAAGGACGAGCTCCTTGAGATCGTCTTCGAAGTGATCGACGAGATCCGGACCACCCCTCCCTCTTCCGACTATCTCGAACGGATCCGTGCGGGGCAGCTCGAGGAATACCGGCAGTTGCAACAGGAGAACGGTTATTGGCTATCGAATCTCGAGTTCTATCTGCAGCATCGCCGGGATCTCAACGAGATCATCGATTATCCGTCGCTCATCGAAGCGCTGACGGCGGATGACGTTCGGCGGACCGCCGAACGGTATCTTGATCCCGCCCGCCGGATCGAACTGACCCTCCTGCCGGAAGGCGGTGATCGCGATGATCGCGACTAGTTGCGAAGGAGCGTGGAAAGAGCTTCACCTTTTGTCGCGGCGATCTCCAGGGCGTTTACGTACAACTCCGCCGCGACCTGCCACGCTTCGTTTCTCCGGCTTGCGAGGTCGAGGGCGATCTCGTCTACCCGGAGTTGCGTGGACGCTCCTGACGCGAGGAGGTCCTCTTCGTTTCCGAGACGGCGTTCCTGATACGCGATATCCGTCTCCAGGAGTTGTTGCCGTTCGAGAAGAAATTCCCGGGTGATACCAAGGGTTCGCAACCGGTTGATCGTTGCCAGTTCGGTATCGTTGAGCTCGATCAACGCCGATTTCTCTGCGGTGGTATCGATCGCCTCCTGGGCGTCCCGCTCACGGCGAGTCAGCAACGGTATCCGCAGTGAGACCGACACGTTTGCCGAGATATCCGCGTCATCTTCGAGGTAGTCCGAAAACGAAGAAGCGGCGTCGGCGGGGTCCTCCCGCTGGAACGGGTAGAGCGGTGAAGTCGTCACATCGACTCGTACCGTCGGCCGATCGGAGAGATCGTTCAGGATATTCTCCATCCGCGCTTGCTCCACGGCGAGACGCTCTACCCGAACCGTCTTGTTTTCCGCAGCATCACCGGCGAGATCCGACTCCGACAGATCGTCGGTCTGAACGGTCCCGAGAGTATCGTCGATCCGACGTTCACCGAGGTGCTCTATTCCGAGAATCCTCGCGAGACCCTGTTCCGAGTCAAGAAGGCGGAGCCGCGTATCAAAGAGTGTCTCCCGCCGCTCGTTTAACGTCACCTGGAGGCCAAGGATCGATGTATCCGAGAGCAGTCCCTCTTCCCGATCCAGTTGCGCCGTCTCTATTTGTCGCTGCAGGAGCGAGATCGTGTCTTCAAGGAGTGTAACGCTTCGGCGCAACGAGGCGGTCTCTATGAAAAGGCCGATCGCGTTGAGAATCGACCCGTTCTCCTGCTCCTCCGCGACGATCGCCGCGCTTCGGTAGGAGATCTCGGCGCTTCTGCGTCCGGCGCGAAATACCGAGGTTCCGACGATTCCGTCGGCGAAGAAGAGGGGCTGCTCAAAACCGAATCGTACCTGTGGTGTCTGCTCCACCGTGTTATCGTCTTCCCCTTCAACACTGGTCACCTCAAACCGGTGATCGATACCGGCGGTGATCGTTCCGCTTGTCGACAACGCCTGCCGAAGTTCGATACCCATCGCCGCTGCGGAGGTTTCGGTGATCGCCCCCTCGGTACTGCTCATAGAACGCTGTCGACGATAGGAATAGGGCTCTATTGTAAGGGCGAGATCAGGAACGGTAGACGCCAGGGTCAAATCGTACCTGCCGGCGGCGGCGTTCACCTGCTCCTTCGCCCGATCCAGGTTCGGATCGTTCCTGAGCGCCTCTGTTACGACCTCTTCGATCCCTAACGGGGTATCCCCCGCCGCGGGAAAGGCGATCACCACCAACATCACGATCCACGTGATCCCTGCGGGACACATCAAAAGGGAGCACCTGTTGTTTGTCATTCTGTATTCTCCCGTCTGTTGCTGTTTCGTTGTTTCCGTCGCTGTCGTCGATCCCGGCGTCGCTCCCTGCGGGCGGCTCTTCGCTCCGAGTCGTAGAGGAGACCGTAGAAACTCGGTACGATGATCAACGTTGTAACCGTCGAGAAGAGCAGCCCGAATATGATCGTACTCGCCATCGGTCCCCAGACCACCGACCGTCCACCGATACCGAGGGCCGTCGGAAGAAGCCCGGCGATCGTCGTCAGGGAGGTGAGAATGATCGGACGGAGCCTGGTGACCGCGACATTTTCGATTGCGGTTCCCACCGGCGTACCTTCGTCACGACGCTCGTCGTTGGCAAAGCTGATCAGGACGATCGTGTCGTTCACCGCGATACCCGCCAGCGCCACCGAGGCGTATATCACCGTCGTGGAGAGCGGTGTTCCCGAGATAAGGAGAAACACGATCACCCCGACAAAGGCGAATGGTACCGTCAGTAGAATCAATAGAGGCTGCGTATAAGAATTGAACTGTGTCGCCAGAACGAGATAGATCAGAAAGACCCCGATTACGAAGACGCGCAGAATCTCCCGAAGGGTATCCGCGAACTCGGCGAACTCTCCACCGACGCTCAGCACTACTCCCGGATACCGCTGTTGCAGTTCCGAAGAGAATAGCTCCCGGATCTCCTCGTTGATCGCCGGTACTCCGCTCTCGGTGTACGCCTCCGCCGATATCGTTACCTCCCGTTTCCCGTCGATCCGGCGGATCGAGGAGATCGTCGACGCCTCCTCGATCCGTGCAACCGCGCTGAACGGGATCAGGAGTCCGTCTCCGGCCGGGATCTTCAACTGCAGGAGTTCATCAATCGATACCGGTTCTCCCGTTCCGTAACTGACGACCACATCGGTCTCTTCGTTGTCGGTAAAGACGGTCCCCGCGGTAATTCCGTCGAAACGCCCCCGGATGAACCGACCGATCTGTAAAGGACTCAACCCGAATTCGGCAGCCCGGACCTCATCGACCCTGATCCGCACCTCCGGTGTCCCCCTGTCGAGGTTGTCATCGATGTTAAACAGCTCGGGATAATCTCCGAGGCGTTCCCGGAACGCGGCGGCAACCGCTGACAGGTCCTCGTAACTGTCACCGAAGATACGGAACGCAACCGGAGGATCCGTCGGTGGACCGCCTTGCTGTTTCCGGAACCGGACCGAATCGGCCCCCGGTATATCCCGGGTCATCTCCCGCGCTTCCCCCATGATCTCCGTGATCGACCGCGTGCGTCCCTCATCTTCCTCGGTCAGATCGACGACAAGCTGTCCGACGTTGGACTGTCGGACGTTTTCGTCCTCTCCGCCGGAGAATCCGACAAACGCGTTGATCGCAACCACCTCCCCGTTTCCGATGAGGGGAAGCAGTCGCTCCTCGTAAGCGCGGATGAACGAGTCGGTTCGAGCGATCGGGGTGCCCGGCGGCATCTCTATATCGACGTAATAGAGCGTCGCGTCTTCGGAGTCGAAGAGATCCTGCTGGATAGAACCGACGAGGCTGAAGACGACGATTATCGTCCCGAAGGTGGCGAGGGCGACCCATCCCCGTCTACGGTAGAGAGTCTGCAACACTCGACGAAACCAGGCCTGAAGAAGCAACGTCCACCGCCGCCCGGAGGTCGCCCTTCGGCCACCGGGCCAGTCGGCGTAGTGGGAGGGGATAAACACCGCCGCTTCAAAGGTGGATACAACAAGAGCGATACTGACCGTCAGCGGTACAACCCGAAGGAACTTTCCGATGATTCCCGGGAGGAACGTAAGGGGCAAGAAGGCGGCGACCGTTGTGAGGGTCGCCGCGATGACGGGTACCACCACCTGGTTTACCCCGTGGATCGCCGCATCGTGACGACTCAATCCCTTTTCCTGCTGCAACCGGTAACTGTTCTCGACGATCACGATCGCGTGGTCGACGATCAACCCGAGGACGAGAACGAGTCCGAAAAGGGTATTACTGTTGAGCGTCTCCCCGAGCATGTCGAGAACGAGAAAGGTCAGCGCGAAGGTCAGGGGGATCCCGAGAGCGGTCATCAACGCATTTCGCACCCCGATGAAGATCAGCAGGATCAGTACGAGGAGGGCAAGACCGAATATCGCGTTCGACACGAGAACGTCGAGACTGTCCCTGATCGCAACGGATGAGTCATTGAAGTAATCCACCTCAACCCCGGCAGGCAGTGAAGACTCGTAGGCGCGGACCCTGCGGCGCACCTCGTCGATCACACCGACGGAGCTTCCCCCGGGGATCTTGGTGATCTGAAGGCTTATCGCCTCCGTCCCGTTGAACCGTGCCGCCGTTCCGTCCCGATCGTACCGGCTCTCTATGCGGGCTACGTCGCCAAGGCGGATCGTCCCGGCCGAGGCACCCTGGCCCCGTCGGACGACGATCCGGCGAAACTGTTTAACCGAATCGGGTTGTCCCACGGTACGCAGGAGGAACTCCCGAGACGGAGTCTTGAGAGTACCCCCGGGTATCGTGACATTCTGCCCTTCAATCGCGTTGACCACCTCGTCGAGGGATACTCCCCTCGCCTCCATCTCGACGCGGTCGAGCTGTACCGCGATCTGCTGGTCCCGGGAGCCGATCAGATTCACCCCGGAGAGATCGGTCACCGTCTGCAGCTGATCCGCCAAGTCCCGGGCGGTCTCGTTCAGCACACCATAGGGAACCTCTCCGCTAAGGACGACTTCAATCACCGGGAGAAAATCGTTGGTAGAGAAGTCGTCGATCGTCGCCTGGAGCGTGCCGTCGGGAAGGTCGAGGTTGGTGAAGCGGTTTCGGACCTCCTGAAAGAGATCCTGAAACTCTTCGTCCGAAAGCCCCTGATCGAACTGGAGGGTTACCCTCGAGAGCCCTTCGGTTGTGACCGACTGGATCTCGTCGAGCATCGATAAGCCCGCCATCTCGTTTTCGACCTTGACGGTGACGCTCTGCTCGATATCTTCTGCGGAAACCCCGGGATAGGGAACGATAATGTTGACGTAGTAGAAGGGAATTTCCGCAAACTGCTCCCGCGGAAGGCGTCCAAGACTGAACACCCCCAAGACGAGGATCAGAATCATCGTGATATTGAGAAGAACGGGATTCCGAACCGAGAACGAGCCGAGGGTCACAACACCTCTCCCGTTTTTCCCCGGAGGGTGACCTCTACGGGTGTCCCGTCGCGAAGGCCGTTCAAGCCCGAAGTGACGATCACCTCCCCTTCCCGCAACCCGTCGGTCACGGCGACACGATCACCGAGGCGACGCCCGGTAACGATTGTACGTTCTGCTACCGTGCCGTCGGCCACCACAAAGACGAATTCCTCTCCGTCGTGACGGCGGATCGCCGCATCGGGAACGACGATATCCGGCTCGCTCTCCGACGCCTCGACCGACACGGTCACGCTCATACCGGAGCGGGTCCGGTCGCATCGGTTCTCCCAGCGTACGATGACGGGAAAACTTCCGGTCAGGGGATCCGCTCCCGCTGCGATCGATGTCACCGTCCCCTCGAACTCCGTCTCGTCACAGGCCGACAGGGTGACCACCGCGGGAACTCCTGTTCGCAGATAGAGCAACTCCTCTTCTCCGACAGTGATCTCCGTCTCGAGCTCAGACAGATCAACCACCCGGGCTACCACGGTACCGGCGCTGAGGTAGTTACCCTTCCCGGCCCCGTCGAACCGACTGGCCACCAGTCCGTCGATCGGCGTGCGGATCGTATGATCGTTGTATGTCTTCTCTGCCGCGCGAAGGCGCGCCCGGGCACCATCTGCGGCGCTGCGAGCCCGGGTGAGTTCGATTTGGGAGGCGCTACCGTTCTCGAAACGTCGTTCCACCGCGGACAGATCGATCCGGGTAGTCTCGTAGTCGCCCCGTGCTTCCTGCAGTTGTAATTCTGCGAGGGTCGCCTGGACGGTGACGAGAGTATCCCCCTCTTCGAGGCGCTGCCCGAGAACGAAGGGAGAATCGACTATTTGCCCCTCCACTTCGGAAACGACGTCGACTTCCCGTACTCCCCGGACCGTGCCGGAAGCCTCAATCGTCTCGAGGATCGTACCCCGGGATACCTCGAGGGCCTCGACGGCGATCGCCGTTTCAGGCGTGTCCGTGCCCGGGTCCCGGGGCCCCGTCGCGGCGGAACCTGCGTCGGTTCGCCCGCAGGACGTTACGATGGAAAGGATTAGAACGATTCCTCCCGCTAACCCGAAAAAACCTCGCCGTGTCATCGATACCTCCGACGTCGAAAGTATCTACGCAGCGAGAGAGTGTCAACAAATTGACCGACCGGTCGTTAGGTTTTTCCGGGACGGGAGGCGAAGCACGTCTCCGTATCGGTAATAACGAGCTGAACGGAGTGATCATGGGCTTCGGCAGGGACGGTCGGTAGCAGTTGCACCGCGTACCCCACACCGATCGATATCAACACCGGGGGCAGCGAGGAGAGGAATGTGTCGTAGTATCCCCCGCCACGACCGATACGGTGTCCCCGTCGATCAAAGGCTCGCCCCGGGACAAGGAGCATCACCGAGGAGAAATCGTGCAGGATCGGCGTGTCCGCCGGCGGTTGCAGCATTCCGAAGCGATGCCCCTCGAGGAGGGGGGGAAACTCCGCGACGCGGCGGAACGTCATACTTCCGTGACCGGTATCAGACTCCTCAACGCGGGGGAGCGCCACCTCTTTACCCGCCTGCCGCGCCGCGCGAAACACCGCCTGCAGGTCGACTTCATCGGCCATCGCCACATACCCTGCGACGATCCGCGCCTCGTCCCAGAACGGCGCGTGGGTGACCTGAGTCGCGATGTGAGCATCCATAATGATGCGATCTTCAGGAGGGAGGGCAGCGATCGCGGCGGCGATCTCCCTGCGTATCAGCTGTTTTTCCGTCACTGCGGTGCTCCGGTGATGACAACGCCTCCGGGGTTTCCGGAGGCGTTGTCGGTTCATGCTACCGATTCCCCGGGTACAGGGTTACTCGTCTACGTTCCCCGCGGAGGTGGGATTGTTCTGCATCTGTGCATCGAGGCGGTCAAGGGCCTGTTGTGCCTTGAACTCCGCGAAGGCTGCGTCTTCGTTCCGCTGGAACGCTTCCTCAGATGCCTCAAGGAAGTTGTTTTTCGGGAAGCTCACGAGGATGAAAACCGTTCCGTCCTGCGCTACGTAGGCCTCCTCCTGGCGGGTGCCCTGCAGGGTCGTCTCGGTCGTCTGCCGTGAGATCGTCTCGACGAAGTTGATCACCTGGTTATTGTCGTCTACTCCCGACTCCTGGGCATAGTCGGTGATCGCCGCCTGGATCTGTGCGTTCATCTGGAAGGCGATATCGTTCCGGGCACGGGAGGTTGCTACGTTTCGAGACCGCGCGAGATCCGACATTTTCGCGGTGCCGATTCCATAGATCGCGTCATCCGCCTGGGGCGGGTTCAGAAACCAGTCAGGAGCATCGATCGACTGCTGCGGTTCCGGCTCCGGTTCGGGAGCAGGCGCCGGGGCCGGCTCGGGATCCGATGCACATCCCGCAACAAACAACACTGTCAGCAACACCAGCGCGAGGGGCGCTGCGAGTTTCTTGCTCATATCTCCTCCTAGAGATTCACAGTTTTCGAACCAAGTATAAACCGCACACACGTTTTTTTCTATCACGCCGCAAAAAAATGCATACGTTCCGCTGCTCCGGACCGGTTCGTTTTGACAATCCCGTATTCCCTCCCTATGCTGTATCTGTCGGCACCCACGGGGTACGACGGGAGGTACACGGTGAAACGATCGCTCTTTGTCGTTACCGGAGCTGTCCTCTGTCTCGGGTCCGTTCCGGAGACGTGGGCTCAACAGTCGTTCGAGGAGTGGCAGGCGCAGCAGAACGAGGCGTTCCAGGAGTACCGTTCCCGCGAAGATGCCGAGTTTTCCGCGTTTCTCGCCCGGGAATGGGAACAGTTCCAGGCGTTCCTCGAATCGGGGGTGTATGAAGCACCGAAGCTCGACGATCCACCCCGTATCGATGCTGCGACGCGATCGCCGGCGTCATCGATTCTTCCGCCGGGGCGTGGCGTTCCCGACACCCCCGACCCGGTAGACCGGGATCAGCTCTTTCCCGACCACCTCGTCGTATCGTTTTTCGGGATCGACCTCGAGATTTCGGCTGAGAGCCCCTTCGCGAATATGCGTTTGGAGCAAATATCCCCGGAGGGCTTCTCCGAGTACTGGAGCTCAGCCGTCTCGGCGGAAGGAGGGAAACTCGCGGAGACGATCCGCGCTGCCGCGGGGGAAGCGAGCCTCTCGGCGTACGATCTGTTTCGTTTGACTGCGTTCGTTGTTGAAGAGCTGTTCCCGACGGAACGGGACCGGGTGGCGGCGATCTGGTTTCTTATGGTCAAAAATGGATACGACATGCGCATCGCCCATAACGGTGACCACGTCGTTCTTCTCCTTCCGAGCTCGAACACGCTGTACCAGACCGCGTACTTCGACGGTGACGACAGACGATACTACCTGATACGGTCGGACGGTACGGCATTTCGGGAAGGGATGCGCTGGCACACCTACAACGCGTTGTTTCCGGGAAGCGAATCGGAGATCACCCTGGAGCACAGCGACTCCTTCGACCTCCCGGAGAGAATGCGTACGGAGCGCCTCTCTTTCACCTATCGCGGTGACGAGTATACGATTACCGTTCCCGTCAACGAGAACACCGTCGACTATCTTGCTCGCTATCCTCACTCCGATTGGTGGGTTCATTTTTTTCCACCCATCACATCCCGGACCCGGCAGGTGATGATCGAAGAGCTGGGCCGAATCGTTGCGGGGCGCACCCCCGCGGAAGCGGCGAATATCCTCATCCGATTTGTACAGACCGCGTTTCCCTACGAGACCGACCAGGACCATTTCGGGTTCGAGAAGTGGCAGGCACCGGAAGAGATCCTCTTCTATCGCGCCTCCGACTGCGACGACCGGTCGATTCTGTACGCGCTCCTTCTCAGGGAGGTCCTCGGGTGGGACGATGTTGCGATGCTCCTCTACCCCGGCCACCTTGCCGTAGCAGTCCCGCAGCGGCGGCTTGGTGTATCCGGTGACAGTGTGCGGGTCAACGGCGAGACCTACATCGTTACCGATCCGACCTATATCGGAGCGGATATCGGGATGGCGATGCCTCAGTTCCGGAACGTACAACCCGAAGCGCACGTCATCAGACGTCCACGTCGGTAGTCGGTCGGGGCGGGTGGAAGCCGGCCGGGACGGGCTGTTGTCGGCCCGGGCGGGCGGTCGTCGGCCCGGGCGGGCGGTCGTCGGACCGAGAGGGCGGTCGTCGGACCGAGAGGGCGGTCGTCGGACCGAGAGGGCGGCCCCGTCGACGGCAGACTGAGACGTTCTTGACATTCTTGCGATCCGCTCCGAGAAGACAACATACTTTCTGTAACGGGGAAAGTGTACTAAGATAACGGGGTGTCAACCTTTGACGGCCTTGCGCTGATTCACGCTGTAACTGAACTCTCGGAGCTTCTCGGCCGGGGCAGCACCCTCGATCAGTTTCTCACCGACCTCGTTACCACCGTAGCGGATCAAATGAAGTCACAGGTCTGTTCGATTTATCTCTACGATGTTGAACAGAATGAACTGGTTCTTCGTGCAACGAACGGTCTCAATCCCGGCCTGGTGGGCGAAGTTCGCCTTGGCGCGGATGAAGGGCTCACCGGCGCGGCGTTTACCGGGAATACGGCGATCATCGAACGCGATGTCAATACGTCGGGACGAAACAAGGCGATTCCCGACCTCGGGGAAGAGCAATATCCGATGTTTATCGGTGTTCCGATCAAGCGAAACAACCTGGGGATCGGGGTTCTGACCCTTCAGTACGCCGACGCTGAGGGAATGGACGAACAGGTTCCCCGGGCACTCAGGGCGATCGCGTCGCATCTGGCGGTGACTCTTGAGAACGCGGCGGCTCTGTACGAACTGCGCGAAGGAAGGCGGGTGCTACCCACCGGTGAGACGGGGCGATTCGAAAGCGGGCTGATCCAGGGAACCAGCGCGTCCCGGGGCATCGCGATGGGACGTCTGGAATACCTCGATGAGCGACGAGCATACGAGTCGGCACCGGTACAGCGGAGTCTCTCCGACGCGATCGATCTCAGCACCCGCCAGCTCCAGGAGCTTCAGCGCCAGGTGGACCGGACTCTCTCGGACGTCGCGGCGATGATCTTCAGTTCTCACCTGCTCATGCTCAGCGACGACAGTTTCGTGGGGAAGATGATCCGCCTCAATGAAGAGCACGAGTTCCCTCCCGTCGAAGCGGTGCAGACCGTCGTCGAAGAGTTCTGTCGCCGGTTCATGGCGATTCCCGATCCCCGCTTCCAGGAGAAGGCGCAGGACGTACAGGATCTCGGGAACCGGATCATCCATAACATCGAGAACCGCGCCGACGAGGAGGGTGATTACCACGGACACGTTATCGCGGCGCACGAGATCTTTCCCTCGGAGCTGGTGAAGCTCTTTCTCCAGAACGTAGAGGGTGTGATCTTCTCCGGCGGGAGTGCGACGGGACACGTCGCGATACTCGCCCAGAGCCTGGATCTTCCTCTCGTCGCAACCGCGGACCATCGTCTCTTTTCGATACCGATCGGTACTGAAATCGTTGTCGACGCCGAAGAGGGCAAGATCGTCGTCGGCCCCACCCGGGAGGTACGGAGCGCCTACGCGGGACGGGCGGTATCGCGAAAACAGAAGATTCACGAGACGGAGCCGATCGAATCGCCGGTTTCAACACTCGACGGTGCGGCGATAACCCTTTCGGCAAACGTTAATCTGATCAAGGACGCTCGGGAGGCGCGGTGTCTCGGAGCCGACGGGATCGGGCTCTATCGCAGCGAAATTCCGTTTCTCATCCGTAACGGCTTCCCCACGGAAGACGAACAGGTGACGGTCTACCGTCGTGTCGTCGAGGAGTTCCCGGAGAAACCGGTCCGGTTCAGGACCCTCGACATCGGAGGCGACAAACTTCTGAGCAGTCAGATCGGCAGGGAGGACAATCCCTTCCTTGGATACCGGGGGATCCGATTTCTCCTCGGTCACCGGGAGATCCTGAGAGACCAGCTCCGGGCGATGCTCCGGGCCGGTTTCGATCGCGACATCGGCATCCAGTTTCCGATGGTTGGAAATATGGAGGAGTTTCTCACCGCCCGGGAAGAGGTGCTCGCCTCGATTCAGGAACTTCAGCGGGAGGGCATCCCCTGTACGACAACTCCGAAGATCGGCGTCATGATCGAGCTCCCCTCGGCGGTAGAGATCGTCCGGGAACTCGCGGAGTGCGCGGATTTTCTTTCCATCGGCAGTAATGACCTGATCATGTATATGCTGGCGGTCGACCGCACGAACCACCGCGTAGCGGACCTGTACCGAAAGATCAATCCCGCCGTTCTCCGGGCGATCAAACGCGTTCGCGACGCTGCCGCGGCGGCGGAGACCCCGCTGTCGGTGTGTGGCGCTGACGCCGCGGATCCGGCGATGGCGCTCTTCTATATCGGGATCGGCATCGACCATCTCAGCGTCGATCCCGGGAATCTTCCCCGCCTCGCCCGGTTCATCGCGGCGCAGCGCGCAGATGACGCACGACACACCGCGGAAGCGATGCTCTCGACCAGCTCCCGCGGTTCCCTGCAGCGCATGGCGGAAGAGATCCGGAACGGTGCGCAGCAACAACCGGGGATCTCCGGTGAGTCGGTGGGAGGATCTGCAGGGTGAGGGTACAGACCGAGCCGGCGCGTCGGCCGGAGTTACTCCTCTGCGATGTCGGGGACACCCTGATCGAGTGGACCGGGTACGACCGTGACGCCGGTCTCGATGCACTGATTCCCTTGATCGATCGGAGAGAACGCTACGACCGCGCCCTTCTCGCACGAGAGGGGGAGCTCCTCGACCACGACTGGGAAGAGCGGGCGGCGGCGAGTCTCCTCGAGTTCCGGCAATGCGACTTTCTGAGAACCCTCTTCGGCGCCCACGGGATGCGGCTGCTCTGCAGCGACGACAGTCTGGAGACGCTCTACTGGCGCTCGGCTTTGACATTTCAACCGGAGTCGGGAGTCGGGGATGCCCTGAAGCGGATCTCGGCTGCGGGCGTGCGCCTCGGCATCATCAGCAATACCGTGTTCGGTCCCGACGCAATCGCCTGCGAGCTGGCGTCCCACCGATTGCTCGATCGGTTCGACGGCCCAATCATCACCTCCGCACGGTACGGAATCCGGAAGCCCCTCCCCTCGATCTTCCGTGCCGCCCTGGGTCTGTACGATGGGGAGGAATCGACGACGTGGTACGTAGGGAACAGCGTATACCACGATGTCGGCGGAGCCCACGCCGCGAAGCTTACCGCGGTATGGTACAACGGGGACTACGAAGACATCGAGCTTACCGTCGGAGATCCACCGGACCTGACGGTCTTCTCCTGGGACGAGCTTGCCAGGGAGATCGAATCACTCGGCGGGTGAATAGCTGCCGGTCACGCGTCGCCGGGCCGGCACCTCACGCCGGGACGCATCGACGGGAGGACGCGAATACGTCGCGTCGACGACCTCCCGTCGGTGTGATACCCCTTCGATCAGGTACGATCTGTCTGCGCGGCGTAGGCGGCGAGAGCGATAGAGAGGCGCTTCGCCCGCTCTGAATCGGCGCGGCTCGTTAATACGATCGGAGCTTTTGCCCCGACGATCACCCCGGCATTCCGTGACGGCGCAAGAAACGCGAGCGCCTTGTACAGGATGTTTCCGCTTTCGATCTGCGGCACGAGCAGAATATCCGCGTATCCCGCCACGGGGGAATCGATGCCCTTGATCCGCGCCGCTTCGGGTGAAACCGCGTTGTCCAGCGCGAAGGGGCCGTCGACCCGACACCCGGTGATCTCCCCGGTGCGGGCCATCTCTGCGAGAGCCGCCGCATCGACGGTGGCGGGCATCTTCTCGTTTACCTTCTCTTTGGCGGCGAGTACCGCCACCGCCGGCTCCGCGTACCCCAGGCGATGCATGAACGCCACGGCGTTCTCGAGAATCACCTTCTTTGTCGGAAGATCCGGCGCGATGTTCATTGCCGCATCGGTGACACCGAGGGGACGGGGATATCCGTCGATTTCGAAGAGCGCGAAGTGACTGAGTACGCTTCCTGCTCGCAGCCCCGTCTCGCGGTCGAGAACCGCCTTGAGGAGTACCGCGGTATCCACCAACCCCTTCATCAGCATCGCCGCATCCCCTGCGGCAACGGCAGCGACGGCGGTGCGTGCTGCGTCGCCGGGGTTTTCGACGTGTTTGATCTCCGCCCCGGTGAGATCGAGGTTCTCCACTTCCACGATCCGTCGTATCTCCACCTCGTTGCCGACGAGAATCGGATGCACAATCTCCGCGGCGGCGGCGTCGAGGACCGCCCGCAGTACGTCCGCCTCCTCGGCGGCAGCCACCGCCAGGGGTACACGCATACCCCCGAGCTCATCGAGGAGGCGAAAGGAAAACGGTGCGCCGTCGTGTCTGCTCATCCCGCCCCTCACGATACGTGGTGTGCCACCAGTTCGCGGCCACGGTTGAGAGCGTTTCGGTTCACTTCGAGAAACGCCGCCTTCTTCGGTCCAAACACCTTTTTCAGCGCTTCCAGAACGCTGTCGATCTCGAACAGGCCGCTTACCCCGATATACGCTCCCAGCATCACCATATTGGCAGCTTTCGCGTTTCCAACCTCCGTCGCGATCTCGTTCGCCCGCACTTCGACGATCTCGATATCGTCCCGCATCGGCTTTGCGTCGATCAGCGATGTATTTACCACCAGGAGACCGCCCGGGACGAGCTCCGGCTCGAACTTGCGCATAGACGGAAGGTTCATCACGATCGCCGCATCGGCGTCCTTCGAGATGACCGGCGAGCCGATCGAGTGATCACTGACGATAACATTACAGTTCGCCGTTCCTCCCCGCATCTCCGGTCCGTAGCTGGGAAGCCACGAGACCTCCTGGTTTTCGAGCATCCCCGTGTATGCGATGAGTCGCCCCATCGACATGACCCCCTGACCGCCGAATCCGGCGCAGATGATCTTAGAAATCTTCATTGCACCTCCTCCTTTTCCACATTCCGGAAGTTACCGAGGGGAAAGTAGGTGATCATGTTTTCCTGGAGCCATCCCAGGGCGTCCCGGGGGGTCATGCCCCAGTTGGTAGGACACGTCGAAAGGACCTCGACCATCGAAAACCCGAGTCCCTTCTGCTGAACCGTAAACGCGTCACGTATCGCCCGTTTCGTGTTGCGGACCGCTTTCGGGTCGTGTACGGAGGTGCGTTCGATAAACCGGGCCCCGTCGATCGTCGCAAGCATCTCGGAGATCCGGATCGGGCGTCCCGCATGGCCCTCCTCCCGGCCGAAGGGACTCGTCGTCGTTTTTTGTCCGACAAGAGTTGTCGGTGCCATCTGTCCGCCGGTCATCCCGTAGATCGCGTTATTCACGAAGATGACCGTGATCTTTTCGCCACGGTGCGCGGCGTGAACGATTTCCGCAGTTCCGATCGAAGCGAGGTCGCCGTCGCCCTGGTAGGCAAATACGGTACGGTCCGGCAACACGCGCTTGATACCCGTTGCAACCGCCGGAGCGCGGCCGTGGGCCGCTTCGTGCATGTCGCAGTTATAGTATTCGTAGGCGAGGACGGAGCATCCCACCGGGGCAACCCCGATCGACCGGTCCAGGAGATCCATCTCGTCGAGGACCTCCGCGACGAGGCGCTGGATAATCCCGTGGGTACACCCCGGACAGTAATGGGTCTCCTTGTCGGTAAGCCCCCGGGTCTTTTCAAATACGATCGCCATTATTTCACCTCCTGGAGGAACGATTTCGCTGCTTCGACGACACCGTGCTGGTCGGGGACCATCCCGCCGCTACGGCCGTAGAACCCGACAGGCCACCTGCCGGCGGACGCGATCTTCACGTCGTCAACCATCTGTCCCATGCTCATCTCGACGGACATCAGCGCCCGGGCGTTTCCGCCGATCTCTTCGAACGCCGCCCACGGGAAGGGCCAGAGGGTAATCGGACGGATCAGCCCCGCCATGACTCCTTCTTCACGAAGAATATCCACCGCGTTGTGGACGATACGCGCGGAGGTGCCGTAACTGACGAAGACGATCTCCGCGTCGTCCAGGTGAAACGACTCCCATCGCGTTTCGTTCTCTTCGATACGCGCGTGTTTTTCCGCAAGGCGACGGTTATGCTCTTCCAGCTCGTCGGGCTTGAGGTAGAGGGAATTGATGATGTTTGGTGCCCGACGACCCTCGGTACCGGTAGCGGCCCACTCCTTCGCCGGCAAGTCACGTTCCGGTGGGTCCCGGAACTCAACCGGTTCCATCATCTGCCCGATCATTCCGTCACCGAGGACCATAACCGGAATACGATAGTAGTCGGCGATGTCGAACGCCTCCATCAGTATATCCGCCGTCTCCTGAACGCTCGCCGGGGCGTAGACGATGTGCCGGTAATCCCCGTTTCCGCCACCCCGGGTCGACTGGAAATAGTCCGCCTGTCCCGGCTGGATACTGCCGAGACCGGGTCCGCCACGCATCATGTTCACAATCACGCATGGAAGCTCCGCACCGGCGATGTAGCTGATTCCCTCCTGCTTGAGCGCGATTCCGGGGCTCGACGAGGAGGTCATCACCCGGGCGCCGCTTCCGGCGGCACCGTAGACCATATTGATCGCGGCGATCTCACTCTCCGCCTGGAGAAACACCCCACCGACCTTCGGAAGCTCCCGGGACATATACTCAGGAACTTCGTTCTGCGGCGTGATCGGATACCCGAAGAAATATCGGCATCCTCCCCGAATCGCCGCCGCGCCGACAACCTCGTTTCCTTTCATCAGCACTTTTTCCATCAGGCACTCTCCTTTTCTACCCGCTCGACGCGAATCACGACATCGGGGCACATCATCCCGCAGAAACCGCAGGCGATACATGCGTCCATATCGGTAACGTAGGCGGGGTTGTACCCCTTCGCGTTGATCCGGGACATATCCAGGGCGACGATCTTCTTCGGGCACGCATCGACGCAGAGACCACAGCCTTTGCAGCGGTCTTCTTCAAATGTGACAAATCCGTGGGGCATGATCACTTCCTCCTCGTGGTGTGGTCGTTTCCTGTATTCATCCAGCTCTGCCTCAGAGCGGTACGTATCGGTAGCGGATCTCCAGCGAACGAGCGGGTGCACCTGTTGAGAAGCTCCGGCGTTGCGGCGTGGTACACCACCGGCACCTCCGCACGGGTTGCCAGCTCCCTGACGACTCGGTCGCCTTCGGTGAGATGATCGCAGGTGGTCTCCGCCAGAAGGTGAGTATTGTTGAGAATCCCGCCGCATTCGAGTCCTGCGACGTTCTCGATCGAGCGCATCGAGGCGAACGCCGTCGCCGCGTCGCGGTTCTGCTCGCGGTATCGGTTGAAGACGTACAGAAACAGGGTGTCTTCGGTGGGGATCGACGGACGGAACTGCCGTAACGCGCGCGCGCCGACGGGGTCTCCCCCGAGGTCGACGATCACCCGTCGGGAGGGGTCACGGAGGGTCGGGGCGATGGTACCCGGGATCGCAGGAAGATCGACCCCGGTATCGATACCGAGACTGTTTCCGATAACCCGCACACCCTGGTCTTCGAGGATCTTCCGCGCTTCACGACTGCGAAAATAAGGATTGACAACGTCCAGATCGATCAGCGTTACCGGCCGGTCGGGCTCGGTTTCGACGAAGTGAAGCGCCATGGCAACGGAGCACTCGCTCTTGCCGACGCCGTAGTGGCCGCCGACAACGACGAGTCGTGCCGATTCGACGCGATCGGTCCCCGTCGTTCCGGGGCTATCGGTGTGTTCCGGATCGCGATCGCCGAATCCTCCGGTACTCATACGGTGGCCTTCCCCAGATAGTCCCGGGGAGATTCCTCGCCCTTCAGCACCCGCAAGGCTCCTTCGGCGAGGGCAAGCATCTCTCCCTCA
Source organism: Alkalispirochaeta sp. (assembly GCA_046540055.1). Taxonomy (GTDB): domain Bacteria; phylum Spirochaetota; class Spirochaetia; order DSM-27196; family Alkalispirochaetaceae; genus Alkalispirochaeta. Next base: position 20,058 of record JBKHFT010000004.1, on the reverse strand, counting down.
CCGGGATAGCGAATCACGTCTCCGATCCAGGATATCTTTTCGGTGATCCACCCTGTGAGAAGATCGTCGTGGGCCAGCCCTCCGGTGAGGATAATCGCGTCGGGGCGTTGCCCCAACGCGGCGGACGCCGCACCGATCTCTTTCGAGATCTGCCACGCCATACTGCGGTAGATCAACTCCGCATAGGTATCCCCGCCGGCGACTCGTTGCGTGATCTCCCGAGCGTCGTTCGTACCGAGATAGGCAACGAGACCGCCCCCGCCCTTGATCTTCCGTATAAGATCTGTGTGGGAGTACTCTCCGGAGAACGCCATCTTCAGCAGGTCGAGGGCCGGGACCGCGCCGCTTCGCTCCGGGGTAAAGGGTCCTTCCCCGTTCAGACCGTTGCTGACGTCGACAACCCGTCCGTGAAGATGGGAGCCCACGGTGATCCCTCCTCCCATGTGACACACCACCACGGCGACGTCGGTGTACCCTCGTCCCGTGTCGGCAGCGTACCGACGGGCAACCGCTTTCTGGTTCAGCGCGTGAAAAATGCTCGTCCGGGAAATCTCCGGTACGCCGCTTGCTCGAGCCTCATCTACCAGCTCGTCTACAACGACGGGATCGACGATGAAGGCGGGAATACCCCCCACCTGATTCGCGATATCCCGAGCGATGATTCCGCCGAGGTTGGAGGCGTGCTCCCCCATAACCCCGACGGTGAGATCACCGATCATCTGCTCGTTCACCAGATACGTACCACTGGGCATCGGGTACAGCACCCCACCCCGCCCGACGACCGCGTCCAGGGAGGAGAGATCGATCCCCGCCTCCGCGAGGGCGCTCATGATCGCCTGTTTCCGTACCGGCAGCTGGTCGCTCAAGCGGGGATACTCTTGCAACTCCTCGGCGGTGTGGCTCAGGTTTTTATCCATGAGAATCGTTGTGTTGTCGAAACAGCTTACCTTCGTCGATGTGCTACCCGGGTTCACAGTAAGTATTCGAAACGTGTCGGCCATCGGTGGTCTGTACTCCTTGGTACACCTTTAGCAATCTCCGTGCCGAGGACGAGAAATGCGCATCGTTTTCCGAAATATCGTGGATTATCAACGTAAGTAACTGTGGTGTAGTGTGTTATTGCGCCGCTCTCACACCCGGCTGCATTACATCCCCGGTAACCGACGCATAAATCCCGATGAGACACCCCTGTGTTCCGCGCAATACATTGCATTACGCAAATATTTGCGCGCAATATCTTGCACCCTCGGCCCAGGGTGTGGCATTCCTGTGTCCCGGCGCCGCCTGTGTCCCGACACCCCTGCTATGTTGTTTTCGGGCGTAGTATCCGAACTCGGTTTTCGGGTACCGTCTCCCGCCCCGTATCACGGAGTATCAGGATATCCGGTACCGACGAAGTTTGTACTGCAGTGTCCGGAGACTCACTCCAAGACGACGGGCGCACTCGGTGCGGCTACCCCCTGCCGCGGCCAGGCATGTGCGTATATGGTGTTCCTCCGTCCGTGCAACCACATCCGCCAGCAGCATACCGGGATCCCACGGCGGCGCTCCCGCTCCGGTAGACACCGGAACGGCATCGGTCGCGCCGGTGGAACCGGACGACCCGGGCGAGTCGGATTCCATCGCGATACTCCCGTCCGCAGAACGCCGATCTGCGTGCTCTGCGCCACCGTCAAGACCGGACGTGTTCCGTTCAAGTGGTGGAAGATGCTGCTCCTTGAGGACCGTCTCGTCGAACGCCATCGAGATCACCGCCCGGCGCAGCACGTTCTCCAGTTCACGTACGTTTCCGGGCCAGCGGTACCGTCGCAGGGAGGTCATCGCAGCAGGGGATACGGCGGTCACGGCGCGTCCGTACTCCCCGTTGATCCGCATCAACAGTTTGTCCGCAAGAACGGGAATATCTTCCCTACGGTCCCGCAAAGGCGGAATCTCCACCGGCACAACGTGCAGACGATAGTACAGATCCTCCCGGAATCGCCCCCGGCGCACCGCGTCATAGAGATCCAGATTGGTGGCAGCGATGACACGGACGTTCACGGGGATCGATTCATTCCCTCCCACGCGACGCACTTCGTGTTCCTGAAGCACTCGCAGCAGCTTTGCCTGGGTGTCGAGACTCATGAGACCGACTTCGTCGAGGAGGATCGTTCCCGCATGGGCCTCTTCGAACAGTCCCCGGCGCCCCCCTTTTCTGGCGCCGGTAAACGCACCTTCCACATACCCGAAGAGCTCGCTTTCCAGCAGCTGGTCCGACAGAGCCGCGCAGTTCACCCGAACGAAGCGTGCATTCCGCCGCTCACTCGCGTTATGGATCGCGTGGGCGAAGAGCTCCTTTCCGGTACCGCTTTCTCCCCGGAGCAGCACCGTCGCCGGTGTGACCGCCGCAACCTTCGCTCGCTCCACAGCACTCAGGAACACCGCCGATTCACCGATCACGTCATCGAAGGTATACCGCGCCTCGAGCTTCCGGATCGTCTCCCGGGCGTCTTTGAGCTGGTCGTTGAGTTGCATCAGCTCGCTGACATCCTTGATTACCGCAACGCTGCCTCGAATCGAACCGTCGACGATGATCGGGTTCGCGTCGACGACGACGTCGCGACGATACGGTCCAACCCGAAGGCGCGCGTTGTGAACGGGCGTCCTCCGGCGGAGGACCTCCATATGGATACTCTCTCCGCTTACGATGTCGACGGTGCAGGGTTTGCCGAGAACGTCCTCTTCCTTGAGCCCCGTAACGCGGGAGTACGCGGGATTCACAAGCACCCCGAGGCCGTTTTCATCGACAACGGAGATCGCATCCCAGGTGCTCTTGAAGATCGCGTCGTTCAGGAGGCGAATCTCACGAAGGTTCGTGATCTCCTCGGCAAGGCGCTGCAACTCGGTTATGTCCCGAAACACCGCGGCGGCGCCGATGATGCGTCCCGCTTCGTCGCGAATCGGGTACCGGCTGGTGACGATCGTGACATCGAGCCACGTCATCTGTCGGTCGATCTCCGCCTCACCGCTCTCGAGAACCCGGGGCAGACGCGTCACCGGCAGGACATCTTCGATGCGCCGACCTACGGCCTCCCCGGCGTCGATCGAAAGAATCTCCGATGCGGCGCGATTAAAGAGGGTAACCGTTTCATCACGGTCGATCGCGATGATTCCTTCGGTGGTGGTGTTGAGGAAGAGTGAAACCTCGCGGCTTTCCACGGTTTCTCAGTTCATCGAGGGATGATACCCCGTTTCAGCTACGATCCGGTAAAAACCGCCCTTTTTGCTCAACGCGGCTTTCCACCCTTCCGCCGTCGTGACCTCAAACACCACATCTTCTTCCGCCGGAGCGATAAACCAGGCATCCCCGTCGAGTTCCCCTTCGAGTTGTCCAGGCGCCCAGCCGGAGTAACCTGCAAATATCCTGATCGCCGGGCGGGTTCCATCGTCGGGCAAGCGGTAGTCCTCGGAGCGGGTGTAGTCAAGGATGTGCTGAAACGAGGGTTCGAAGTATACACCGGTGCACACCTCATCGCAGTATTCGCTTCGGTAGCGCGGGGGAATCCCGTTGTGCAGTACAAATATGTAGTTCTGCTGGACAGGGCCTCCGATAAACACCGGGAGCTCCGCGAGAGGGGAGTCGAGGGTTTCTTCGATCACCGTGCCGACGGTAACCTCACTGCTCCGGTTGACCACGAGACCGAACGCACCCTCCTCGTTGTGTTGCACCATAAGAACGACGGTACGAAAGAAATTGGGGTCCTGAAGGTCAGTTTCGGCGATCAGAAAGTGTCCGGTAAGGTTTCGTGGCTTGCTCTGGTCCTGTTCCCGCTCCATAGTCCCAGTATACTCCGTCCCGGGCGAGTGCGAAACCCCGAAGGGACGGGACGAACCGTCGGTACCGGGGCGCCGACGGGGCGCCGACAGTGCGCCGGTGAAACACCGGGTGTTCCGTTCTTTCACCGGCGCCGATGCCGGAGACTAAAGATTCGCGATGATCTCCTCCACGGCGGCGCGCTCGGAATACTCGGGGTTCGCTTCGAGAAGGCGTTCGAGCACCGTCCGTGCAGCGTCGGCCTCGTCTCTGGCGACGTAGACCTCACCCAGGCGGTGGTAGGCGGACCAGAATGAGGGATCGATCTTCACCACTTCGGACAGCGCGGTCTCGGCACGTTCAAGTTGGTCTGCTTCGATATGCGCAAGAGCCAGGTTGTAATGCACCTGCGGCTCATCCGGGCGCAGTCGTGCCGCTGTAGAAAGGTGCTCAATCGACTGTTCGTATCTTTCCAGCCGGAGGTATACGTTTCCCAGGTTGTTATTGACCTCGAATCCCGAGGGTTCCCGCTCGTACGCCGTCGTCAACACCTGCAACGCCTGATCGTCGGAGCCGCTTTCGCTCAGTAGCCGCCCGAGCTCGATAAGCGAGTTGGTATACGACCCGTCGACCTGGACCGCCTCCATATGGGCGTTCATTGCGGCCTCGGCGTTCCCTAACGCCTCTTCAATCTTGCCCTTTGTATAGTGGTACTCCGGGCGCGACCGATCGATGTCGATCGCACGGTTGATCAGGGAGAGGGCGTCACGATTCTTGTCCAGTTCCGATTTTACGAGCGCCGCGTTGTAGTGGTGCAACGCACTTCCGTCGTCGATAGCAACCGCTCTGTCAAACTCAACCTCCGCCTGAGAGAGTTTTCCCTGCCGGTACAGAGCCGTCGCGAGGCGGGAGTGGTAGCGGGCGTCGTCGTTGTTCAGTTCGATCGCTCGTTGGAACGACCGCTCCGCCCCGGTGAGATCACCCTGACTGAGAAGGATCGTCCCGGTACGGTAATGAGCGGCGTGATCTTCGGGATCCACCTCAACGGCGAATCGAAACGCTTCGAGCGCGGCGTCCTGGTCGCGCAACTGAAGATTGGTAATGCCAAGGTTGTAGTACGCGTTGGGATAGGTCGGTTCCACCCGGATCGCCCCCCGGTAACTTCCCCGGGCCGCCCGATATTCGCCGGCGCGGTACTGCGCCCGGGCAAGCTCGTAGAGTATTCGCGCGAGGTCCGGGTTCAGCCGTGCCGCGGCGGAGTAGGCATCGATCGCATCATCAAACCGGTCCGTCTCGTAATAGACGCGACCGAGAGCGAAATGCGCCTCCCACACGTTATCGTCCCGTCGCAGCGCGTCGTTCGCGGCGGCGATTGCCTCGGACCGGTTCCGGGCACTCTCCGGGTCTTCCTCCACATAGCTTCGGGCGGTCATCGCCAGCGCCTGCGCGTGAAGACGGTCTTCGGCGTCCTGGTCAGCCAACGAGATATCGAGTACCCCGTCGAGCTCACTGCGGGCACGAAGATACTCCTCCGCTTCGATCGCGGTGCGAGCGGCTGCCAGGGCGTCCTGGATATCTTCGGTCTTCTGCCGTTCTTCGGCGTTGAGCTGCTCGAGCTCCCGCCGGCGTTCGAGTTCCGCCTGACGCTCCGCTTCGGCGCGGCGTCGTTCCTCTTCCGCTCGTTGCGCCGCGAGTTCCTGCTGGATCGCGAGCTCCGCCTCACGACGGCGCGCCTCAGCTTCCTCCGCTCGCGCTTCCGCCTCACGTGTGCGCGCCTCCGCTTCCGCCTGTTGCGCAGCCATCGCAAGAGCGTCAGAGTCCAGGTCGTCTCCGTCGTCATCGGTCTCCCGGCGGCGTTCCTCAGCTTCCAGGGCACGCTGTCCTTCTAGAGCGCGATCTTTCAGATTTCGGGCGCGCTCGTTCCGCACATCCTCGATCAACACCTCATCGATAAGGTCGAGGGCTCGCCGATACTCACCGCTTTCGATATAGTCCGCAGCGAGGACAAGCTTGTTTTCCCGTCGCCGCGCCGCTTCCGCTTCCGTTTCGTCGATCCGCTCCTCGGCTCCCCCGTCGTCTGCGGCGACGGTGGCATCGGGATCGTCCCGACCGGCTCGCCCATCACGGGTAAAAAAGTACGTTCCACCGCCGATAAGCAGCGCAAGCACCACCGCAACAGCACCGATCACTATTGTTCTTCGTTCCGCCATCGTTGTAGTTTTCCCTCCCGGTCAATCGAGGATATCGAGCTCTTCCTCGAAATCCTGTATCTCTTCATTACCCAGTTCAAAGCTCTCCGTCTGCGTCTCCGCGGTACCAAGTGACTCCAGCACCGAATCGAGCATGCTTCGTCGCCGTTCCTCCGCGAGACGTCGCTCTTCTTCCTCGCGTTTCCGCTGCTCCTCTTCGGCGCGCTCAAGAGCGGCCTCTTCCTCGGCGCGACGGCGCTCCTCCTCTTCCCGGCTGATCCGCTCCGCCTCGATCTCTTCGGTCAGCAACGCGATCATCGCTTCGATCTCAGAGCGCTGTTCAGTGCGTGGACGGAGGGCGAGATACAGCTCGTAGTCATCAACCGCCTCCTCGTAGCGCCGACGCTCAACGCGGATATTCGCACGGTTCAGGTACGCCGGCGCCGCACCGCCGTCTCGCTCGAGGGCGGCGGTGTACACCGAGTCCGCCTCCTCGAGATTCCCCTCCCGGCGAAGAAGCGCCGCCAGGTCGACGGCGATCACGCTCTGTTCCTCGGGAGTTGCCTCCGGGGCGTCGAGCCCCCCCTGAAGCACCTCTTTCGCCTCGTCGACGCGCCCTTCCCGCTCAAGGGCGTGAGCAAGAAGACGGGTCGCCTCGGCCCACTTCTCATCGCGTTCCTGCCGGACCAGGCGTAAGAGCGGAATCGCCTCATCGTTGCGCCGGTGCTGGATCGCGTCAACCGCCCGTTCCCACGACCCCGCCTCTTCCGTCGCTGCTTCCGTTGCGTCCTGGGCGCCGAGCCCGAAGGAGAGTGTTACCGACAAAAGGATTGTCAAAACGAACGCAGAGACGGTCACTTGCCTATAACGTTTGCGATAATCATAATACGAATTGATGGGTCTCATTATATTCATAATCGTTCTTGGACTCGGTATAGGGTTCACTACCTTCTATATCGTCCGAAACATGGTCGCCCCGAAGAAAATAGCCCGGGTCGCGCAACTTCTCAAGCAAAACAAGAACTCCGCTGCGATCAGGACGGCGAAGCAGCTGCTCCAGAAAGACCAGCGAAACCCCGAGACCCACTATCTCCTCGGAAAGGCGTACCTCCAGGACGGCAAACCTGAACTCGCGCTGATGGAGTACAAAGCGGTCAATCAGATCGGAATCTTTGACGGGACGATCCCGGAAGTTGCGTTTCGACGGGAGATCGCGGGCTTGTTCATGCGATTCAACCAACCCGACGAGGCGCTCAAGGAGTACCTCCTCCTCCTGCAGAAAGATCCCCATAACGGTGAGAACTACTACCAGGTAGGCCGGCTCTTCGAATCCCGGAACAAGGCGGCGAAAGCGGTCGGATACTACCGCAAAGCGATCGAACACCAGCGCGGCCACGGCCAGGCGCACCTGAGACTCGGACTGATCCTGTACCGTGCGAAGAAGTTCACCGAGGCGAAGCAGTTCCTCGAGAAAGCGCTCCGGTTTCAACCGGAAGCGTACGAGGCGTACTACTACATCGGCCGGATCCAGAAGGAATCGAAGGACTACGCGGCAGCGCTGCACTCCTTCGAGTGGTCGACAAAATCCCCGGAATACAAGGCGAAATCTCTCATCGAGCGGGGTACCGCCTACATGGAGATGAACAACCTGGAACGCGCCGTTTCCGAACTGGAGCGGGCGATCACCTACGCCGGTGACCCGAACGAGAGCGATGCGCTCTGGGCGCATTACTTTCTCGCCACCTGTTACGAGCGCCTGCGCAAGATCGAGCGTGCTATCGAACACTGGGAGGCGGTATACAAGGTCAAACCCGGGTTCCAGGACGTGGCTGAGAAGATATCCCAGTATCAGGAACTCCGGCAGGACGACGTGGTGAAGGATTTCCTGACTGCGTCGCAGACCGATTTCCGGGAGATGTGCCAGCGCGCCACCGCGAAGATGGGCTTCTCCATCCAGTCGATAGCAGACGAGCCGAACGGCGCCAAGGTGATCGCCGTTGAGGCAAAGACGAACTGGCGGAATACCAAGGCGATGCCCCATCTGATCCGGTTCGTCCGGGTAGCGGAGCTGATCGACGAGGCCACGGTCCGGGAGACGCAGGAAGAGATGAAAAGCCAGAACATCAACCGCGCCGCGATCGTCGCGAGCAGCAACTTCTCCCGCATGGCGATCGACTACGCCGAGTCACGACCGATAGACCTCCTCAACAAGGACAAGTTGCAGAAACTGCTCAAGGACTGACGGTGAAGATCCTCTGCGTTGCGGATCATATCGATCCCCTGGTGTACAGCGCTGCGATCAAGGAGCGCTTCCGGGAAGTGGACCTCGTCCTCAGCGCCGGAGACCTCCCGATGGAGTACCTCGGATTCATCGCCTCGAGCCTGAACAAGCCGGTAGGTTTCGTCTTCGGCAACCACAATCTCAGAACGCTTCCCCATTTTAGCCGCGCCTCCCAGCCGGAGTTGGACAGAACCAGTATGCAGGCGCAGATCCGCAACTACTACGGCGCCACGTACCTCGAGGACCGGGTGCGCGCCGTCCAGGGGCTGTTGATCGCCGGCCTCGGGGGCAGCATGCGGTACAACGAGGGGGAGCACCAGTTCACGGAGTTCCAGATGTACCTGCGGATGCTCCGTCTCGTTCCGAAACTCCTGTTCAACCGGATATTCCGGGGCCGGTACCTCGATATCCTCCTCACTCACGCATCCCCCCGGGGTATCCACGATAAGGAAGACCTGTGCCACCTCGGATTCCGGAGTATGTTGTGGTTCATGCGGGTGTTCAAACCGCGGTATCTGCTGCACGGACATATCCATCTCTACGACCTGAACGCGCAACGCGTGACCCGGTACGGCCGGACGGAGGTGATCAACGTGTACGATCATTACGTTCTCGACGTGGAAAACGACGATGAAAGAGATCCTTGAGTCTGAAGCGCGGGACGATTTCAATCGCGCCCGGAAGAACGCGTTCTTCTCGGAGATCTTCGGTCTCTTTTCGGGATCGAAGCGGCAACTCCTCTCTCTTCAGGAGGTTAAAGAGGTTCTCAAGCCACGAGGAGAGACGTACCGGGGAATGCAGACCGTTCCGATCGAACGGATCGTCGGGAGCGAAGGGCGATATCGCGATTTCAGCAGGAGTTTTCTCCCTCGTCACGAGTACCTTCGGCATCGCTGGCAGAGCATCGATCTGGCGCACCTGAGCGACGTGATCCTGCCACCGATAAAACTCTACGAGATCGGCGGCGTCTACTTCGTCCGGGACGGCAACCACCGCGTGTCCGTTGCGAAAGCGCAGGGGGTCCTCGCGATCGACGCGGAGGTGATCAGCCTTGATACGGAGATACCTCTCACCGAATCGATGACGCGGCGGAATCTGGAGAACGCGGTGATCGAGCACGAGCGGGAGCAGTTCTTCAGGCAATTCCAGATCGAACGGATCGTTCCGGGGGTATCCTTTACCGTTTCCTCTCCCGGGCGATACGACGAACTGGCGCAACATATCTTCGGTCACAAATACTACCTGAACGAGTGCAGCGCCGTGGAGATCCCCCTGGAGCAGGCGATCGTCAGCTGGTATCGGAACGTGTACCGGCCGATCGTCGATGTTATCCGCGAGCGGAACATGCTCTCCCGCTTTCCGGAACGTACCGAAACCGACCTGTACCTCTGGATCGTGAAACGGTGGGACCAGCTGAAGATGCGGTACGGTAGTGACGTACCGGTCCAGGACGTCGTGCAGGACTATACACACCGGTACGGACGCGGAATCATCCGGCGGTTCATCGGTCGACTTCTCGCCTTGATCGGCCGGAAACACCCGGAAGATCTCCCGGAGGACGGGTCGGACGAAACCGATGACACCCCGTCTCGACAGGGGTGAACCGGACCGGGGATGCGTACCACGAGTCCAGCCCCGGGAGTACGGGCCGAGGCCCGTCTACCACGGGCCGGAGGTTCTCATCAGGTACCGCGAGACCTCGACAAGGAGCCACACCGTGTCACTCCCGGACAACGCATCGGTCAGTGGCGGATCGAGCTCATCGACGGCGATCCTGGTCACCTCGCCGGAACCGGAAGCGGTACTCCCCGGGCGAGGCGTTTCCCTCGTTTCGGAACCGGTGTCAACCGCGAGGGCGTGGACTGTCGGCTCTCCCGACGCCGCGCGTAGTATAACCCATACCTTGTCAACGCCGGGAGGAAGCACGATCGTGTCACCATCGAGGGCCGCGAAGTCGTCGGGCTCCGAACGTTCCAGAGTAACCGGGATCGTCACGGTTCGGATCGCTTCGCGCCCCGACAGATCGGCGACTTCGATCCGGAACGTTCCCCGGGGCACCGCAGGACTTCCGGGGACCGCCGACGCGGTAAACGCGAACCACTCCTCCCCCCGTAGGGAATGGCGTCGGAGATCCTCCCGCGATGCTCTCCAGAGAAGTCGGTCTCTCTCGTGGTACAGCCGGAGTTCATCGATCTCATCGAGACCGTCGGGATCGAAGAGATCGGACTGGATCTGGAGTTCCTCGGTGATCGATGCAGCTTCGGGTCGGTACACTGCGTTGATCCGGATCTCACCCTGCAGGATCTCCGGTTCCGCGGAGCTGCACCCCGAGAACGCCGCGAACACGACAGCACCCACGAGGATCACGACCCGACGCACGTTATTGGTACCGGTCCGATTCGATCCGTCGTGACGTTGGTTGAGACATGCGTCGCGACGGGGAACGCCGCTATTCGGGATACCCTGGCACGCGGCGTGATTCGTAGCAACCTCCCGCCACGATAGTTTCGTCGCCTCCCCTCGCCACCATGGCAGGGAGAAACAAAAAAGGCGCCCCGAAACGGGCGCCCTGTCATCGTCACGATCCATTGATCAATAGCTCTTCGAAGCGTTTGCCTTTCGGATCTTCTTCTGAATCTTCCGCTGCAACGCTTTTTTCTTGCGATTCTTTATCGTCGAGGGTTTCTCGAAGTATTCGCGCTTTTTCCACTCGCGAATGATCCCCTCTTTTTCTACAAGCCGCTTGAATCGTTTGATCGACCGCTCGAGGTTCTCCCCGTCGTCGATTTTCACAAAGGCGATATCCATCACCCCCTTCCGTTCTAAGGTACCAACGATAATGTTCCACGAAGCCGGTCGGTGTCAAGAAGGCGATCTTCCACCACGAACGCCGGGTCGACTGCTACCCCGGCGACGCGGAGCTCCCAGTGCAGGTGGGGACCGGTGGAGAGGCCGGTAGATCCGACGGTGCCGATGATCGCTCCGGTCTCCACGGTTTCACCGACCGCCACGTCCACGCTCTCGAGATGGTAGTAGAGACTGTACACTCCCGGAAGGTGCTCGATCACGATCGTCCCCCCCGTGAGGATCCGGTCCGTCGCCATGCGAACCCGTCCACGCCCGGGAGCAGATATCGGTGTACCCGTCGGCGCGGCCAGATCGACGCCGTTATGGATCGCTCCCGCATTTCCCCCGTCGTTATAGGCGTACGTCCTGCGGTCACCGTAACGCGATGTGTACCTGAGGGACTCCAGAGGCATCGTGAACGGTCCGGTATGGTACCGACCTGTGAGATCGGTGGTCTGCAACAACTCCCAGAGCGTCCTCGATTCCTCCGCCTTCCGGGGATCCTCCTCGCTGCGCAACGCGGTCATCGCACTGTTGAGGGGGATCGTCTCGGCGAGAAAGTCCTTCAGGTCCACTTGCACTCTTCTTCTGAGCACCACCGGCGCCGCCCCGTCCCGGGGCTGCAGCGAAACGCGAAGGCGCGCCTCTCCCGGCGCAGTGGTACTCGGAATCCCCAGAAGACCGTACCAGATCTCCCTCCGCGGATCGTATGCGGCGGCTCCACGCCACCCGTGGCCTGCAACAACACGTTCGTCGGGAAGCACGAGTTCTATCTGAAACGTGGAAACCCGCGATCCGACGACGCTCACCTCGAGGATTCCTCCCCGTGGTACCGAGGCAGGAACGATGAGGGCGTACTCGTCGGTCAGGTCCGGCGGCGCGATCTCATCGGCGATCCCTCCGATTGCGTCGGCATCACCGGTGGTCCCGGTCGCTTCCGAAGTGATCCCCCACTCCGCCGAGAGAGCAACACCGATAAGCGCGAAAACTACCGCCACGAGGAACGCACCGACAACCGCGGCACGCCCGGGACCGCCTCGGGAGGAGTTCCACGAGAACGGTCCCCTACGTCGCATCGGCGACCTGCTCCTCCGAGCGCTTGAGATCGATCACGACGAGCTGTACCGTCTCGTTACCGTTATAGAAGTTCTTGGTGAACTCGAACACCACTTCGAGGCGGTCCCGAACATCGAAATCGCGCTTTGCCCGCTCCGCACCGCCCCAATAGACCGCCGGCCACTTGTACCCGCCGCCTGAAAGCAAAAGGCGCAGATGGCTCTGGTCCTTCCCGATGATCTGCATATCCTCGAGAACCATCTTCCGGGCAAGAAAGCGGAGCTCCGGATTCGCCTGTCCGTAGGGCTCAAAGCGGCGCACCAGCGTCTCCAGATCGGGGGTGAGATACTTTGCCGGGAGTTCCGCGTCGATCTCTACCTCGACCTCGACATCTTCGTTGAGGGTAATCCCCGGAGCGATTTGACCGAGACGTTCCCAGAACGTATCGAGACGGTCGACGGAGAGGTTGAATCCCGCAGCCTCGTTGTGCCCGCCCCATCGTTCGAAGATGTCCTCGAAGCGACTGAGAAACTCCGTTGCCATGAAGCCCCGCGCGCTGCGCACCGATCCGATCGCGATATCTCCTACCGTAGTCAGCACCGTCGCAGGCAGGTTGAATCGACGACTGAGGCGACCGGCGATGATTCCGGTAACTCCCCGGTGAACGGTCGGATCGTGGATCGCAACGAGCTTCTGGTTATGGCGATCGATCGATTCGAACGCTCGGGGCAACACCGCCTGCCACGCCTCTTCTCCCTTTCGTTTCCGGTCTCCGTTGAGGGCCTGGATCGTGCCGGCAAGCCGGTTCCGTTCCCCTTCGTCCTCGGAGAGGAGGAGCTCTACCGCGGTTGAGGGCGTTCCCATCCGTCCCGTCGCGTTGATGAGGGGTGCTATCGTCCATCCGATATCGCGGCTGACCATCCTTCGTCCCGCGAATCCCGCCTGCGACATCAACGCCGCGAGCCCCGGGTGGGGCGTCGTGTTCAGTCGTGCGAGTCCTCGCCGGACAAGAGTCCGATTCTCGTCGACGATCGGCATCATGTCGGCGATGCTTGCAACCGCCACAAGATCCGCCACCGATTCGATCGAATCCCGAATCCGGGGAAACGTTTTTTCCAGAACGCTTCGATATAGGGCGTAGAGGACGTCGATCTCTTCGGTGGTTCCCTCGGTGTACCGCGCGATCCTCGCCCCTTCCCGCATCTCGAGGAGGCTTTTCCCCGCAAGGGAAGGAAAGAGTCTTTTTACCTGCTCCGCCAGGTCCACCATGAACACGTCGACGTTCGGGCCGACTCCCTCATGGATCAGTCTCTTCTGCAGCGCTTCGTCGTAGCAGACGAGGGTACGCCCGACGAGATACTCCCGGAGTCGACTCGTCTCGAGACTCGCGATTCCCGGAACGAGGGCTTCCGTGATCCGGTCCACTTCGATGCCGTTTTCGATCAGTATCGCGTCGACGATCACCGTTTCGTTGGCGGGGCGGGCGTTCAGGAGGGTAACCGGTTCCCCGTAGACCTCTGTTTCACCGATCGCGACCGCCTGACGCACCTTCGCACAGACCCCGCACGCGCAGAGCCCGTCGAAGGGGTACTCGTCACCCACTTTCGGGTTGATGATCGCCACCGCAGGCGGAAGCTCGTCGTGGGGGTTGTGGTGATCTACAACGATCGTGTCGACTCCCAGCTCGTTTCCCCGGGCGATCTCTTCGATGCTCGTAATACCGCAGTCCACGGCGATGATCAGCGTACCGGATCGCCCGGCGAAGGACTCCACCGCGTCGATTGTGAGCCCGTATGACTCGTCACCCTCGGGCACTTGCCACTCCACGTCGATCCCTCGCTCCCGAAGGGTGGAGACGATTACGGCGGTACTGGTTATCCCGTCGACATCACGATCCCCGAATACGAGAACCCGTTCGCCCTCGCGGCGCGCCTGTTCGATCCGTTCGACGACATCGGGCATATCAGGAAAGAGGAAGGGGTCGTGCAGATAGCGGAGATCGTCCTCGAGATAGTAGGGCATCATCGCGGCGGTAGTGACGCCGCGGCGTGCGAGAACTGCCGCGGTGAGCAGATCGGTCCCGAAACGGGTGGAGATCCGCTTTACCTCATCCGCGTCGACCCGGGTTTTCCGCCATTTCATAACGCGGTCAGTTCCTCCAGGATCATATCGTTCGGGGTCGGCGCGCTGTTCCCCGCTCCCGCGGTGTCGCCGTCGAGGATCGTAATTCCCGCCTGAACCGACTCGATCGCGCGATCTACCGCGTCGTCGGTGTGTCCCCACACGCGGATAAGCGGCTCACCGGCGATAACGGTGTCCCCCGGTTTGTGGAGGACCTCGAAGCCGACATCAGGGTGGACGGTGTCGGCGGAGGTGTTGCGCCCGGCGCCGAGGTAGACCCCGCCCATCCCGACGCGGTAGGCGTCGATACCGGTAAGCACACCTCCACTCCCGGCGTCGATCGTCGCCGAAACGGGAGCTCGGAACGTTCCGAGGCGCGCCGTCAACGCCTCGAGATCACCCCCCTGAGCGGTGATATTCCGCTCCATCAGCTTCCATGCCGACCCGTCGTTGATCGCTTCCCGACACCGGGCGACGCCCTCGTCCACCGTCTTCGCGATACCCGCGGCGACGAGCATCCATCCGGTGAGGCGTAACGTCACGTTCAGGAGGTCTTCACTGCGGCGATCGTTGGGAACACGTTCGATCGCGGCCGGAGCACCTACCATCGCGAGGGACTCTTCCACTTCGAGGAAGTTACCCACCTTCGCTCCCAGGGGCGATTCCATCCGGGTGAGGACGGCGACGATCTTCTTTCCGAGGCTCCGGCCCGTCCGAACCAGGGAGTCTGCGAGGCGTCGCGCGTCTTCAACGGTCTTCATGAACGCCCCCGGGCCGGTCTTCACATCAAATACGAGGGCATCCGCTCCCTCGGCAAACTTCTTGGACATAATGCTCGAGGTTATGAGAGAGACGTTCTCCACCGTTCCGGTGACGTCCCGCAAAGCGTAGAGCTTCCGGTCTGCGGGAACCACCGCCTTGCTCTGACCGGTCATTGCGAATCCGCACTCGCCGATGATCTCTGCGAAACGCTGCGGGGTCAGGTCGGTACGGTACCCCGGAATCGACTCGAGTTTGTCCAGGGTGCCCCCGGTGTGCCCCAGGGAGCGTCCGCTCATCATCGGGACCTGTACACCGCACGCCGCGGCGACCGGTGCCAGGACGAGAGAGACTTTGTCCCCTACCCCTCCTGTGGAGTGTTTGTCCACCAGCGGCCCCGGCAGCGCGGAGAGATCGATCGTCTCTCCCGAGGCGATCATCTCCCGGGTGAGGTAACCGGTCTCTTCGGGGGTCATTCCCTGAAAATAGACCGCCATCAGAAAAGCGGAGACCTGGTACTCCGGGATCGAACCGTCGACGTACCCGCGAACGAGGAAAGAGATCTCCGCCTGCGTGAGGGGTTCGCCGTCACGCTTCTTCAACACGATGTCTAACGCGCGCATGTGAGAAATGTACCACGGAACGAAAACAGATGACAGTGAGGATCACCCCGTCGACCTTGACGAGATTCCCCGGAGCCCCCCGCTCACTTTCAGTGTGTTCAATGGAACCCCCAGAGCGTCCTGAATACCGGCAACGACGAAGCGACGAACGTAGAGCAAAAACCGCTCCGACAGGTTGAGACGCGGGATCGAAAGTGCGCCCCGGGACACGTGATTCAGGTATCGAACCGCCCGGGGGTCGGTATCGGGAATATCGGATTCGTCCGGTTGAAGTCCCATGATCTCGAGATAGCGCCAGAGTACAACGCTTCCGAGGACCGAGGCATCTCCGGGGGCTCCGTCGAGGAGATCGAGGGCGGCATCGAAGAGGTGAAACACATCGTCCCCGGTATCCCCCGACGCGTGACTGCGCCAGATTACCTCCGCCCAGAGACTTGCCTCGTAGAACGCGTCGAGATCGGCGGAGAGATTCAGCGCGTACCGTTCGACTTCAAAGTCGGTTATCTTGCTTCGCTCCTGCCGGGGATCCCGGTAGAGCCACGCCGTTCCCCTCGCGAAAGGAACGATCTTTCCCCGGAGGGACGAACGTCGTCCGCGCAACCCGTAGGCAACGGCCGGGAGCAACCCCTGCCCAGGAGTGAGAAGATCCACCATCGCGTGGTGATCACCGAAGGGAGATACGCGAATCACGATCGCCGAGTGTTGACTGCTTCGGTCCACATTCATAGCTTATACACACCCCACGAAGAAACGACAACCAATAGAGATAAGGACCTGAATGCGTTATGTCTGAACAACGAGAAATATTACCGGCGGACCAGATCCTGCCGAACAAGCTGTTCTTGATCGCCCTGAACGGAAAACCGATCTTTCCCGGGCTTTTCACCCCCCTGATGATCACCACCCACGAAGACCTCGAGGTAGTAAACCAAGCACTGGAGGGGGACAAACACATCGGTCTTGTTCTCACCCGGGATGAAGATGCGGAGGAGACGACCGTCGACGATCTCTACGAGATCGGAACCGTCGCGAAGATCCTGAAACGGATCAACCTTCCCGACGGAGGTATGAACGTCTTTGTTTCCACCCTCAAGCGCTTCCGAATCCGCAAGCGCCTCTCGGGAGACGAGGGACTGATGGTAGCCGCGGTAGACTACCTCGACGACGAGGAAACCGACACCGACGAGGTCCAGGCCCTCACGCGGGCGATCATCGCCGAGACGAAACAGGTCAGCGAGAACAACCCCCTCTTCTCTGAAGAGATGCGCCTCAACATGGTGAATATCGACCAGCCCGGAAAGATCGCCGACTTTGTGACGAGTATCCTCAACATCGACCGGGAATCGCAGCAGGACGTCCTCTCCACGATGAACGTCCGGGAGCGTCTCGAGAAGGTACTCATGTTCATTAAGAAGGAGCAGGAGCTCCTGCGGATCCAGAAAAAGATCCAGAGCCAGATCAACGAGAAGATCGAGAAAAGCCAGCGGGAATACTTCCTGAAAGAGGAGCTCAAGGCGATCAAGCAGGAACTCGGGATGCCCACCGATGCGAAAAGCTCCGAATACCAGCGCTTTCGCGAGGTGATCGACGCGCTCCCGCTGGACGATGAAGTGCGGAAACAGGTGGAGCAGGAGCTCGAGAAGTTCCAGCTCATGGAACCGAATTCGTCGGAGTTTACCGTTACCCGGAACTATCTCGACACGATCGTGAACCTTCCCTGGGAAACCCCGGCTTCGCGGGATCTGGACATCGCGAAAGCGGCACGCATCCTCGACGCCGACCATTACGGTCTGGAAGACGTGAAAGAACGGATCGTCGAGTTTCTCGCAGTCCGCAAGCTGAAAGGGGATATGAAGGGCTCGATCATCTGCCTCGTTGGCCCCCCGGGGGTCGGAAAGACCTCGATCGGCAAGTCCGTCGCTCGGGCACTCAACAAGAAGTTTTTTCGCTTCTCCGTCGGCGGGATGCGGGACGAAGCGGAGATCAAGGGACACCGGCGAACGTACGTCGGGGCGATGCCGGGAAAGGTAATTCAGGGACTCAAGATCGTCGGTACCAAGGATCCGGTGTTCATGATCGACGAGATCGACAAGCTCGGCATAAGCTACCAGGGAGACCCCTCCTCCGCGCTGTTGGAGGTCCTCGACCCGGAGCAGAACGTCGCGTTCCGTGACCACTATCTGGACCTTCCCTTCGATATCTCCTCGATCCTCTTTATCGCGACGGCGAACACCCTCGACAGCGTACCGCCGCCACTCCTTGACCGGATGGAGGTGATTCGTCTTTCCGGATACATCGACGAGGAAAAGATCGCGATCGCCCGGAAGTACCTCGTCCCGCGATCCGCGGAACGTGCCGGGTTGAGGAAACAACAGGTGAAGTATACCAAGAGTTCGCTCCGTTCGATCGCCAACAACTACGCCAGGGAAGCCGGGATGCGGCGGTACGAGCAGATGCTCGACAAGATCCACCGGAAACTCGCGAAGGATCAGATCTCGAACCCCGAGGCGCCGGAGCGATACGAGATCGATGAGTCCGCCCTCGAAGGATACCTCGGAAAACCGGTATTCCCCGAAGAGCTCGGAAAGCAGGTCGACCGCCCGGGTATGACCGTCGGTCTCGCCTGGACCCCCTACGGCGGGGACACCCTCATCATTGAAGCGATCCACAACCCCGGCAAGGGCACCTACAAACTGACGGGCAAGATGGGAGAGGTGATGCAGGAAAGTGCCAACATCGCCTACAGCTTCGTGCGCCATATCGCCCAGGAGTACGGCGTTGACAGCCGCTTCTTCGACGAAAACGAGATACACATACACATCCCCGCCGGTGCAACCCCGAAGGACGGCCCATCCGCGGGGATCACGATGGCGACAACACTCCTCTCCCTGGCACGGCAGAAAAAGATCCGCTCGAAAACGGCGATGACCGGGGAGCTGTCCCTCGTGGGGCAGGTGCTCCCGATCGGGGGGCTCAAGGAAAAGACGATCGCCGCTCGCCGTAACGGGCTCAAACACGTTATCATACCCGCCCAGAATGAAAAGGACCTTGAAGAGATACCGGACCACATCAAGCGGGGCCTCACCTTCTATCCCGTCAATCGGGTTGAGGAGGTCTTCGATATCGTGTTTAAAGAAAAGAGATCCCTCGCGGAGCGGTAGCGACGTCTCCGGCGCGGAAACGGTCGACACCGGTATCGGAGACGCCCCCATCCCTGCCGGCCGACCGGCGACCGGGTACGTGATCGCGTGGCTCATTGCAACTACGATCCTCCTCGCCGGTTGCGGCGACGCACCCTCCGCCCCGCCGGCCGACACCGGTTCTGAGGGCTCCACCGAAAACGCAGACACACCCGGTACGTCGGAGACCGTTCTTTCGGACACCCCCCTCGCACCGGAGTTCACGATTACTGCGGAGGATCTGACGGCGCTCGCCTCGGACCTTCCCGAGGAGATTGCCGGACCGATCGTCGATAACGGCGCCGCATTTCTCGCCGATATCGCGCCTCTCCTCGACGTAGACCCGATCGTTCTGCGCCTGGTCGACAAGGATCACCCCCTTCCGGAGGATTACGCTCCAACGGACCTGGTGAACCTCGTCGATCTGAACCGCAACGCCGACCGGCTGACGCTGAACCAGGACGGTCTCTCACTCCGGGAGATGATCATCCCCGACCTCCTGGCGATGGTCGATGCCGCCGCAGAGGACGGCGTCATCCTTGATATCTCGAGCAGCTACCGGAGCTACGCGTACCAGGAGTGGCTCTTTCAATACTGGGTGGATGAACTGGGCCTCGAAGAGGCGGAACGGGTGAGCGCTCGCCCCGGGACGAGTCAACACCAGCTCGGGACGACCGTCGATTTCGGTTCGGTGACCCCCGCGTACGCCGATGATCCAGGTGGAATCTGGCTCGCCGACCACGCGTGGCGCTACGGTTTCTCCCTCTCCTATCCCGAGGGGTACGAAGACCTCACCGGATACGCCTACGAACCGTGGCACTTTCGCTGGATCGGTCGGGAAGCGACACGGGTTGAACGGGTGTGGTTCGGTGGCGTCCAGCAGTACATGCTCGAGTTCTTGCACAATAACGCCGACATCCTCCGGACGACCCGAACCGATCTTGGGAAAGAGTCGCGATAATGGAACTCCTCTCCCCCGCCGGGAGCGTCGAGAAACTCCGTATCGCCTATCGCTACGGCGCCGACGCGGCGTATATCGGTATCGGCGGATTCTCCCTCCGGAGTACCGCTGATTCGGTCTTTGTTCGGGACGCGCCGGACGACGGCGGAGGGACGCCCGTCGACCACGCGGCACGGATCGCGGAACTGGAACAGCTTAAACGCCTCGACGGACGTCCGCGGAAGCTGTACGGAGCGCTCAACCTCTTTG
>JBKHFT010000003.1:0-54426 GCA_046540055.1 Alkalispirochaeta sp. | reverse complement strand
GCTCCACTTCAGGTTCGGCCTCGGTTTCCGGTTCGGGTTCGGGTTCGGCTTCCGGTTCGGGTTCGGGTTCGGCTTCCGGTTCGGGTTCCATCTCGGGCTCGGGCTCCGGTTCGGGCTCGGGCTCGGTCTCCGGTTCAGGCTCGGCCCCGCCACCGCGAGGCGGTTCCGGCGGGAAGAGCGGCATCGGCGTTCCGCTTGCCTCCGGCTCCGGCTCTTCCTCCTCCACCTCGTCGCCGCCGAGGGTGTCTCCAAAGGGGAACGGCATCTCCTCTTCGTCCTCGTCGGTCAGTCCGCGAAGATCCGCGTCGGAGGATTCCCCCGGCGCGGCAGGCCCTTCGACGTCCTCGTCGGGTTCCGGACCGGACTCTTCCGTATCCCCCGCTTCCTGCCCCTCCGGGGAGCCCTCGGGACCCGTGCCGTCGTCGCCGGCTCCATCGCTCTCGCCGCCGGATCCACCGCCGCTTCCCTCGAAGGGGTACGGCGCGTATTCCGGTTCGAGGATCTCTTCGATAAATTCTTCCGGTTCCTCTTCTTCTTCTTCCTCTTCTTCCGGACGAAACGCGCTCTCTCCTCCGAAGTCGAGAATCGGGATCGAATCTTCATCGAGGTCCGCCGTTGCCTCCTGATCCATCACTCCCGCTCGTTCACCGGGTTTGCCCTCACCGGCGAGACGTCCCAGGATCTCGAGATTGCGTCTCCAGCGTTCTGCGTTCTCCGCTTCGAAATCCTGGACCATCTGCTCGTACAGCTCGAGGCTCCGGTTGAGACCGGTCAGATCCTCGGAGGAACCACGATTACCTTGAAGTGAGACGAGTTCGTCCGCGGCGGCAAGCGCTTCGTCCCGATCGCCGAGGGCGTGGCTCACCTCAGCCCGGGAGGTGAGTACGCGATGATCGTCAGGCGCCATATTCGCCGCCTGTTCGAGGGCGTCCCGCGCCTGGTCGGCCTTGCCGAGTTCTGCAAGCGACTCTGCTCGTCGAAGATAGCCTCCAACGTCGTTGGGATTCGTATTGACCGCTTCGTCCGCGTAGTGCAACGCCTCTTCGAAGAGTCCTTCGGAACGCAGAATCGCCGACAGATCCGCGAGATACGACGCGTCTCCGGGGTTCTGCTGTGCGTATCTCTTCAGCGTCTCTTCTCCGACGTCCCGCTTCCCGCTGCGGTACTGGCTGAGCCCGAGCTCCCGAAGCGCCTCGTTGTCGTAGGGATCGTCTTCGACAACACGTTCCCACGCGTTCGCCGCCTGGTCGTGCATCTCCGACTTCGTGTAGACCCGGGCGAGACCGCGGCGAAGGGTTGAATTGTCGGGATCCTGGTTGAGCAGCTGTTGCAGAATTCGTCGCGCCTCGACGGGATCACTTGCCTGCTCCGCCAGTTGTCCAAGGTTTCCCGCGGCGCGGCCGTACCGGGGAGACTGATCCAGGGCGGTTCTGAACTCCCGGATCGCATCATCGACGCGACCCTGTCGGGCGAGAACGGTACCGAGATTGTTTCGGGCGGTTGCGTTCTCCGGCTGGATCTCCAGCAGTTCTTTCAGAACCTCCTGCGCCTCTTCGAGGGCGTCCATCTTCTCCAGAACGATCCCGAGATTGTTGAGGGCGTCTCCCCATCCGGGACGGCTCTTACGGACCGTCTCGTAGCTGCTCTTCGCCTCCAGGAACCGCCCCATCGCCTGGTAACTGTTTCCGAGGTTGTAGTTAAGGGTGGGATGGTTCTTGTCCATCCTGAGACCCCGTTGAAACACCTCCGCCGCTTCTTCATGGCGACCCTGGGCGTCGTAGAGTGTTCCGAGGTTGTTGTATGCTACCGTGAGGTCCGGGTCGGCAGCGATCGCCCGTTCGTAGGCGTCGATCGCCTCGGGGTAGTTTCCGAGATCCTTGTGGATGTTGCCGAGGTTGTACAGAACCTCGCCGTCTGTTCCGTTGTACTTGATCGCGTTCCGGATCGTCTCGAGGGCTCGCTCGGTACTTCCCGTCTGTCGGTAGATCACCGCCAGATTATTGAGGGCCTCATAGTTTCTCGGTTCCAGCGCGACGGCATGCTCGTACGATTCTATCGCCGGCTGAAACCGTTTTTGCCGTCCGTAGATCGTTCCAAGAAGGACGTGACCCGCGGCGAGGTCGGGGTAATCCTTGAGAAGTTCCTTCGTCAGGCGCTCCGCGATCTCGTAGTCGTTCACCCGAAACGCGTTGATCGCCCGCTCCAGCCGTTCTTGGTGTTTCATCCTTACCGTCTCCCTGCCCGCACCTCGATCTCTCGGGACAACGCGCTCTGTCTGCCGTGACGATCGACGCTTTCAACGGCGAACACGTAGGACCGATCGTCTTCGAGTCCCTCGATCTCTACCGCGCGTTCCCCGGTCACGATGACCGGGCTCTGAACCCCCTGCGCGCCGGTGTACCTTCCCGGGCGTTCTCCGAAGAGAACCCGGTATTCAGTGACGTCGTCGCTTCGCACCTCATCCCAGGTCAACCGGACACCGCCGGGTATCGATGTTCCCCTCACTCCCTTCGGTATCGCCGGTGGATCAAACGGGCGGTACGCCAGGGTGATCTCCTGCAACCGGGGAGTCCGATCTCCCGAGGCATCAGGGAGAAGCTCCGCCCGGAACTGGACAAACCGTCCGGGGGTCGCCGTCACCGAAGCGTCCGGACCGGGAAGCTCCCGCCACGGTGAGTACCCGTACCGGTCACCGCTGCGGAAGGAAAGACGCACTTCCGTGTTTCCCGGCGTTTCCGCGCGATAACGTATCTCTTCGACGACACCACCGTCCTCTCCAAGGGCTACCGGAGCGGTCACCACCTCTCCCTTGAGATGATCATACCGCGCCGTCCGAAGGGGTGCGTCCTCGTCGAGGGTGATCGCGAACTCGTCGATCACACCACGAAAGCGGCGTCCAAGGACCAGCCCTTCTCCAGTGTCATCGCCGAAAATGATCGCTGCACCCCCGGTAGCGCCGGAACGTCCCGGTGGATTGAGGTATTCTATCGCTTCCGGTACACCGTCAACGATATACGAGAGCTGCCCGACCTCGGCGTCGTACCGCAGCCGGTGGTGCGTCCATCGCTCGGGGATCGGCGACCTTCTTCCGGACAAGACGGCGGTCTCCATCGTCAACGTCTCGGTTTCACCGATTCGGGCGACAAGGTTACGCAGTTCCCAGCGGAACCGTCCGTTTGTCACGTGGAACCGCAGTTCCTGGAGAACCGGCGTATCCGCCGTCAGAAACGCTCCGCTCCACCGAAGCAGATCAACGCCGTCGGTGGTTCCCGTCGGAAACGCCCAGAGATCGATTACGAACGAGCGCCCCTGGGCGTAGGGGGTGAACAGACTCCCG
Organism: Alkalispirochaeta sp.; assembly: GCA_046540055.1. Classification (GTDB taxonomy): domain Bacteria; phylum Spirochaetota; class Spirochaetia; order DSM-27196; family Alkalispirochaetaceae; genus Alkalispirochaeta. The sequence continues at coordinate 51,089 of JBKHFT010000003.1, read as the reverse complement.
GATTCGGGACGGAACTCCAACGCACCGGAGCCATCGAATGCGACCGCCCCTGTTCCGTACCGGGTGACATGGGAAAGGTGACGCACCCCCGCCGTTGACGCGAGGGTGTACCGACCGTCGTAGTCGCCGATGGAGTGGTCGAAAGGGGCGACGAGGTCGTTCCGTCGGGGTCCCTGATCCTCAACGTCCGGTGCACCCCGGTCGGAGAGGACGATCTCCTCGCCACCTCGCCATCCGGGGCGAAAGATCGTATCCTTCATCTCCTCCATTGGGCCCCATCCCGCGATCCCGCCGAGGGACACCGTCGACAATTCCGGATCGTTCCGCTCCGGGATCTGGGCGAACGCCGGAAACAGAGCTGCCGTAACGAGGAGAACACCGAACGCAATCTGTCGTATTACGATGACGCGAATACCCATAATACCGTATTTTCTGATATCGGCATGTCTGAAGAGGAACTCAAAGAGCGGCGACCAGATCGCCTGAAAAAAAATATCGACGAATTCCCCACCTCTTCGGGGGTGTACATCATGCGGGACGCCGATGATACGGTGCTGTACGTCGGAAAAGCGAAAAATCTCCGCAGTCGGGTTCGGTCGTATTTCGCCCGGGACTTGCCGATCAAGACGCGAATGCTGATGTCCCGGGCGGACAGGATCGACTACCTCGTCACCGGCAACGAGTACGAGGCGTTGCTTCTCGAGAACAATCTGATAAAGCGTCACGCTCCGCGGTACAACATCAACCTGAAAGACGGCAAAAGCTATCCGGTGATCCGAATCACCGCCGAGGAGTATCCTCGGGTCTTTCGAACCCGGCGGATCGTACAGGACGGAAGCACCTATTACGGACCGTACCCGAACGTTCGCCGTCTCGAGGCGTATCTCGATCTGATCGACCGTCTGTACCCCCTGCGAAAATGTCGCACCCCCGGGATCAAACCGCGATCGCGACCGTGTCTCTACTGGCACATCGGGCGCTGCGCCGGGGTCTGCGCAGGAAAGACGGGGCACGCCGAGTATATGGAACGGATCGCGTCGATCAAGGCCCTCCTCGAAGGTAAAACGGAACAGCTTCGGAGAGAGCTTCGCCGAACGATGGAGACGGCGAGCCGGGAACTTCGGTTCGAACGAGCGGCGGAGTACCGCGATCTGCTCCGAGCCCTCGAAGAGATCGAGACGGAACAGCGGATCGTCGATTTCGACCCTGAAATTCGTGATTATATCGGTTACGCGTCGAAAAACGAGTTCTCCACCTTCGTCGTGTTCCAGATGCGTTCAGGAAAACTGGTGGGAAGCAATATCTTCCATGCCGAACTCCCCGGCAATGACGACGAAAACCTGGCGGAATTTGTCATCCAGTTCTACACCCGGACGAGCAGGCCCCCCCGCCGCCTCTACACATCCGCCTCTCTCGGTGACCTCGAACCGGTTCAGCGATACTTTCGGGACGAGCTGAGCGCCGAGGTATCGATTCGCACCCCCGAAACGACCCGAGACGCGTCGGTACTGCGCCTTTGTACGGAGAACGCCCGACAGGAGCTCGAGAAACGCCTCCGCGAGAAGGGCGACCTCCCGGCACTGGAGGAGCTCGCCGACGCTCTGGAGCTTCCGGAACCACCCCTGAGAATCGAAGGGTTCGATATCGCCCACGTCGGCGGTCGGAATACCGTGGCGAGTCTCGTGAGCTTCGCCAACGGCGTCCCCGACAAGAGTCAGTACAAACGCTATCGAATTCGCACCCTCGAAGAGGGGCAGATCGACGACTTCGCGTCGATGCGGGAGGTGATCGCCCGCCGCTACACCCGGGTGAAAAACGAAAAGCTCCCGCGGCCGGATCTCATACTCATCGACGGCGGCAAGGGGCAGGTGAACGCGGCTCAGGAGATCCTGACCGCCCTCGATCTCCCGATACCGATCGTGGGGATCGCCAAACGGGCGGAGGAACTCTTCGTGCCGGAACACCCCGACCCGATCCTGCTGCCCGAAGGAAACCCCGCGTTGCGGGTACTCCAGTACGTTCGTGACGAAGCGCACCGCTTTGCGACCACCTATCGCGCGGGGCTACAGAAGAAAGACATCGTGACCTCCGCCCTCGAGAAGGTACCGGGAATCGGACCAAAACGGGCGGCGCGAATTATGCGCGCTTTTCCGGGAATCGACGGAATACTCGAAACACCCGCGGATATCATCGCGAAGAGCACCGGTATCAGCGAAGAGAAGGCGCTGGAGGTCCAGGAGTACGTCCGGAAAGAGCTTCACTAGGGACACTCCCGCGGAATCGGAGGGGCGCTGCGCTTGACCGGCATCGGGAGCGCCACCTATGCTACACCCGTGGCTGGGTATTCCGGATCTTCCCGTTATCGTTCACCCCTCGCGAACATCGGTCTGATCGGTGGTGGTCAACTGGGCCTCATGCTCGGTGAGGCCGCGGCGGCGATGGACGTGGCGATTCACATTCTCGATCCCGCCGAAGAACCGCCGGCGCTCCGCGTCGCGGTCCGTCACGTCCGCGGCGAGCTCGGAGACCCCTCTGCGATCGCCGAGCTCGCCCGGGGATGCGATGTGATCTCCTACGAGATAGAGCGCGGCGACCCCGGGACCCTCCGACGTCTCGGCATACCGGTAGAGCCTGCACCGGCCACGCTGGAGATCATTCAGGACAAGCTGGTTCAACGGCGTCACCTCGCGAGAGGAAGCGTCCCGATGCCGCGGTTCGCCGCTCTCGAGAACGCCTCTTCCGGGTACGGAACCGATCCTCAGACGATCGCCGGACAACTGCGAACGTTCGGGTTCCCCCTCGTTCAAAAAGCGCGACACGGAGGTTACGACGGTCGCGGCGTGATGGTACACCGGAGGGAACCGGAAGACGGCGGGATTCCCGACGGTCCGATCCCCTGGGACGATGGGAGTTACATTGAGGCAGCGATAGAGATCGTCCACGAACTCGCGGTTATCGTCGCGCGATCGACTACAGGAGAAACCGCGGTGTATGACCCGGTGGAGATGCACTTTGACGACACCCTCAACCTCGTCGACGCGGTGATCTATCCCGCGGGGGTATCCGCCGAGGTGGCGGGACGTGCGCGGGAGGTGGCCCTCGATGCGGTGGCGTTGCTCCCGGGGGCGGGAGTCTTCGCAGTCGAACTGTTCGTGGATTCGGAAGGAACGGTTCTGGTGAACGAGATCGCTCCGCGTCCCCATAATTCGGGACACATCACGATCGAAGCGGCGGAAACGAGTCAGTACGAACAGCATATCCGGGGGATACTCGGTCTCCCTCTGGGAGACCCATCGTTCCGATCGGCGGGGGTGATGCGAAATATCCTCGGCGGCCCCGTATCGGGACCCACCGTGTACTCCGGTATCGCAGGCGCCCTCGCCGTACCGGACGTCCACCTGCACCTCTACGGGAAGCGGGAGAGCCGACCGGGACGCAAGATGGGACACCTGACCGCGACGGGCGCGGACGCCTGGGAACGCGCGGAGGTCGCGTGGCGGCGAATAGGGGTGAACGGGTGCTGACCGCGTGCCGCCGGTATCGATGAACGTAAGGAGGCACGAGATGAGGCGATGCAACGGTGAAAAGGAGAAGGGATGATCGGGATTATCATGGGAAGCGTATCCGACGCGGGAGTGATGGACGCGGCGACCGAGACGTGTGAACAGTTCGGGTACCCCTACGAGATGACCGTCGTCAGCGCCCACCGCACACCGGACCGCCTCGTTTCCTACGCCCGGGACGCCGCGGATCGGGGGATCGAGGTAATCATCGCCGGTGCCGGCGGCGCGGCGCATCTCCCGGGAATGGTTGCCGCGATGACCCCCCTGCCGGTGATCGGCGTACCAGTCCAGACCCGGGCGCTCCACGGGTTGGACTCGCTCCTCTCGATCGTACAGATGCCGAAGGGGGTGCCTGTCGCTACCGTCGCGATCGACGGTGCCCGGAACGCCGCACTTCTCGCGTTGAGGATCATCGGCGTCGCGAATCCGGGAGTTCGCCACAGCATGCAGGAGTTCCTCGATTCCCAGAGAGCGGAGGTGGAAGGAACCCTCGGCAGCGTATCCCGTACCTACCCGGGAGAGCAGCAATGAGCTCCCACGGTTCCACACCCTCCCCCGAGCCGGAGAAGCACCCCGCCGGAGAGACCGACCCCGATGCATGGACGGTGTATGTCGAAAAGCGTCAGGAGTTTGCCGACGCCTCCCGGAGCAGAGGTAAGGAACTTGCACAACTGCTCTCCCTCTCGCCGCCGGCGTCGTTGCGACGGTTGATACGCTACGATCTGCGCGGGATCGACGGTTCGATCCTCGATACCGCGGTGGATCACCTCCTTGCCGATCCCGTCACCGACTGCGCCGGCCTGGAGCCGCCGGACCACCGTGGATACCGGGCGATCGCGGTCGAGCTCCTCCCGGGCCAGTTCGACCAGCGGGCCGACTCGGCGGCGGAGGCGATCGAGATCCTCTCCGGAGGTGTACGCCCCGAGGTGCGCGTTTCGGAGATCTATCTGTTCCCGGAAGAACTCGGTGTCGATGACCTCCGACGCGTCACCGGGCATATCGTGAACGCCGTGGATTCCCGCACCTGCGACCCTTTCGGGCCGCCCCGGTTTCATCGGGAAATCACCGAACCGTCACCGGTACCGGTGATCAGCGATTTCTTCGAGATCGCGTCGGATTCCCGTGGCGTCGAGAGCCTCGGGCTCGCGATGTCGCCGGAGGATCTGGCGGTGTGCCGCCGGTACTTCCTGGAGGAGGAGAAGCGCCCCCCGACGGAGACGGAGATTCGCGTCCTCGACACCTACTGGTCGGACCATTGCCGACACACGACGTTCGAAACGGGTCTGAACGAGATCGTGATCGATGGCGACGGACCCGCAGCGGAAGCGATCCGCAGGAGTCACGAGGGTTTTCTCGAGCTACGCCGGGAGCTCTTCACCGAAGCGCGATCGGCAGCACCACCGACGCTGATGGAAGCCGCGACGATCGCCGCGAAGTGGGCCCGACAACGGGGCGTTCTCGATGATCTGCTCATATCCGAGGAGGTAAACGCCGCGACCGTCGCGATCGACGTGCAGACTCCGAAGGGAAGCGAGAAGTGGTACCTCCTGTTCAAGAACGAGACCCACAACCACCCCACCGAGATAGAACCGATCGGCGGCGCCGAGACGTGCCTGGGCGGCGCGATTCGGGATCCCCTCTCGGGACGCGCCTACGTCCACCAGGCGATGCGGATCACCGGGAGTGCCGATCCCCGCGCCCCGATCGAAGCAACACGGCCCGGGAAACTCCCGCAACGGACGATCACGACCCAGGCGGCGCGGGGGTTCTCTTCCTACGGAAACCAGATCGGTCTCGCCACCGGGGTTGTCCAGGAGTTCTATCACCCCGGGTACGAAGCGAAACGGATGGAGATCGGCGCCGTGATCGGTGCGGCACCGGCGTCACAGGTGGTACACCGCCGGCCCACACCGGAAGATCTGGTGCTCCTTATCGGTGGCCGCACCGGTCGGGACGGATGCGGCGGCGCCACCGGGTCGAGCAGAGCCCACGATGTGTCGTCGATCACCGAGGCGTCTGCAGAGGTGCAGAAAGGGAACCCTCCCGTCGAACGGGCGCTTCAGCGCCTCTTTCGTAACGCCGAGTTCAGCCGCCGCGTCAAACGCGCCAACGATTTCGGCGCCGGTGGCGTCTCCGTCGCGGTCGGTGAGATCGCCGAGGGCGTCTCGATCGATCTCGACGCGGTTCCCGTGAAGTACGACGGCCTCACCGGAACGGAACTCGCGATCAGCGAAAGCCAGGAACGGATGGCGATCGTCATCGACCCGACGGATCTCGAGTTCGTCCACCGGGCGACGGCGGCGGAGAATCTCGAAGCGACGGTGATCGCCCGGGTGACCCGGGAACGGCGCCTCGTGATGTACCACGCCGGGAAGCGCATCGTCGATATCGCCCGCTCCTTTCTCGACACCAACGGCGCCCGTCGGAGTGCCCGCGTCCGGGTCACACCGCCCGGTGGGCAGGGTCCCACGGATGACATCGATATCCTCGACCCCACCCGGTGGCTCACCCGGATCGCCGATCCCGATGCCGCGTCGAGGAAAGGCCTCTCGGAGAACTTCGATTCCACCATCGGGGCGGGGACGCTCCTTGCACCCTGGGGCGGCCGGTACCAGCTTACTCCCGTCCCCGTCGGAGCCGCGAGAATCCCCCACCCTGCCGACCAGGTGTCCACGGCGTCTCTCATCTCCTACGGGTTCTTTCCGGAAACGGCGACGGCGTCTCCCTACCACGGAGCGTACTGGTCGGTGGTGGAGGCGGTTGCGCGCCTGGTGTGTGCCGGTGCGCGACGATCCCGGATACGACTGAGCCTCCAGGAGTATTTTCCCCGGACCGGCTCCGACCCCGAGCGGTGGGGGCTCCCCTACGCCGCGCTCCTCGGTGCCCTCGAGGCGCAGCTCGCCCTCGGGACCGCTGCGATCGGAGGCAAGGACAGTATGTCCGGAAGCTTCGAGGATCTCGACGTACCGCCGACCCTCGTCGCCTTTTCCTTCGCCGCCGGTGACGAAGATCGTATCGTCGGCCCGGAGTTCTCCCCCGACGGGGGCCCCCTCGTCCTGTTGGCCCCTCCTGTCGGCCCCGGGGGGCTGATCGATCCGACGGACGTGACGGCAACCTTTGATCTGGTTGAAGAGCTGATCGGGAGCGGCACCGTCCGCGCCGCCGGAAGCGTCTCGGAAAGCGGAGTGGCGGTAAGCCTCACCACCGCGGCGATGGGGAACTGGTGCTCTCTTGACCTCGACGAGAGCGCCCTTCACCGCGCCGATGAGCTCGTCGGCGTCATGCGGGGGCGTCAGGTAGCGATCTACCTCCAACTGGCAGCGCCACCCACCGACGCGGTGCGGAATACACCGGGATTCATCGAACTCGGGACCGTCCGGAATACCACCAAAGACCCCGTATACCCTGCGGACCGTCACGGACCGATCGGTCCCACCCAAAGCGGCTCGATCGTGGTCGGCAAGCGCACCGTCTCCCTCGAGGCGGCCCGGGACGCGTGGTTTTCTTACCTTGAACCCCTCTTTCCGCTGGACGCCTACGATTCGCCGGGAGAGCAAGAACACCAACGAGATCGGGAACCGGCGGACACCCAGGCGAAGGGGGCGTCCCTTGCCTCGGCGCACGCCACGCCTGCCATGGCACGCTCCACACCTGCCACGGCCCACACGGTTGCTGCGGGCGCTGCTCCTGCCCGGCATCCGGCACGGGGTAGGGTGCCCTCAACCGTGCATCCCCGGGTGTGCATCCCCGTCTTTCCCGGAACCAACTGTGAGTACGACTCGGAGCGAGCGTTCCGTGATGTCGGAGCGGAGGTTGTCACCCCGGTGTTCCGGAAGCATTCGTCGGAGGAACTCAATGATTCGATCCGGGACCTTGCGACGGCGATCGGATCCTCGCAGATCCTCATGTTCCCCGGCGGTTTCAGCGCCGGAGACGAACCCGACGGATCGGGGAAGTATATCGCCGCGGTATTTCGGGACGAGCGACTGGTAGAGGCGATAGCGTCCCTCATCAACGACCGGGACGGCCTGATCCTCGGGATCTGCAACGGCTTCCAGGCGCTGGTACGGATGGGGCTCCTTCCCGACGGAGTCTCCGGGCTCACCGCTCCGCCACGAACGGCACTCTTTTTCAACGCGGGGCTCCACCACATCTCGACGATCGTCCCTACCCGGGTAACCAGCACCCTCTCTCCGTGGCTCGCTGGAACCGAGCCGGAACAGATCTATCGGGTACCGATCTCCCACGGAGAGGGACGGTTTGTCGCCTCTCCGGAGGTGATCGCCGAACTCACCGCGGGTGGACAGATCGCCACGCAGTATGTACAGTATAACCCGAACGGGTCCCGGAACGCGATCGAAGGGATCTCGTCACCGGACGGCCGCATCCTGGGCAAGATGGCTCACACCGAGCGTGTTCGCCCCGGTCTGTACCGGAACGTTCCTCCTCTGGAGGATATGAAGCTCTTTGAAAACGGCGTTGCGTATTTTCGCTGACCCCTCCCGCGGGTCGGCGTGACGGGTACGCGACAACGACAGCGTCACGCCCATATAGTCCCGGTAATACGGTCCGGGAGTCTCTACAGGGGGACCGATAATCCTCCTACTATGGACGGATTCCGCGTTCTTCTCACCCCGCGGCGAGATCCCCGGTTCAAAGGATCGGTGTTCTCAGTCGTGGTGTCGAATCGAAATCCGCCGTTCCCGATGGGAGTGTGCGGATTTTTTTGTTGTGGCGCGACTGCACGTGCCGGCAGTCCCCACACAGGAGGCACAACGATGACCGTAGATTTCGAGACCCTTCTCTACGAGGGAAAAGCAAAACAGATCTACCCCACCACCGATCCCGCGTTGATCTGCGTCCATTACAAGGACGACGCCACCGCGTTCAACGGGAAAAAATTCGATCGTCTCGAACAGAAGGGAGAACTGAACAACGCGATCGCTTCGTTACTGTTCACCTGGCTCAGACACCAGGGAATCGAGTCTCACTTCGTGGATAAGATCTCCCCTCGTGACCAGATCTGCCGGCGAGTGACGATCATTCCTCTGGAGGTGATCGTCCGCAACCGCGCCGCCGGCACGATGGCGAAGCGCCTGGGCCTCGAGGAGGGGATGAGCCTGGCCACAACGGTATTCGAGCTCAGTTACAAGAACGATGCCCTCGGAGACCCCCTGATCAACGATACCCACGCCGTTGCGATCGGTGCCACGACGTTCACTGAGCTGAGAGAGATCTACGGGATCGCGGAGAAGGTAAACACCCTCCTCTCGGAACTGTTCAACCGGGCGGGGATCGACCTGATCGATTTCAAACTCGAGTTCGGGACCACCCCTGCGGGAGAATTGATCCTCGCCGACGAGATCTCTCCCGACACCTGTCGTTTCTGGGAGCAGGGTACGGGACGGAAAATGGACAAAGATCGATTCCGACGAGACATGGGAGGCGTTATGGAAGGCTACCGGGAGATCCTGAAACGCCTTGAGGAGGTGATCGATGGCGGGATGTGAACGAATGGTTGGTATCGATGCTGCGGTAGGAGAGGGGTTTATCGGGGACGACAAGCTCCACGACGAGTGCGGCGTGTTCGGTATCTTCACCCCCGGCGCAGACACCGAGGAAGCGCGAAATCTCGCGCGGATCGCATACTACGGGATCTACTCCCTCCAGCATCGCGGCCAGGAGAGCGCCGGTATCGCGGTTCAGCGGGAAGGCAAGCTCTCGGTACACCGCGGCATGGGCCTCGTCGCGGAGGTATTCTCCGACGCGGTCCTCGACGGCCTCACCGGAACCGCCGCGATCGGTCACGTCCGGTACTCCACCGCAGGGTCAAGTAACATCGCCAACGCACAACCCCTGCTGGGGCAGAGTAAGCTCGGCCAGATGGCGATCGCCCACAACGGAAACCTCGTCAATGCGACGATCATCCGGGATCTCCTCGAAGACGCGGGGGTGATCTTCCAGACGAGCAGCGACTCGGAGGTGATCCTCAACCTCATCGCCCGGGGGGCGAAGTACGGACTGGAGCGGGCGCTCTGGGACGCGGTTCGGGCGATCCAGGGGTCCTTCTCGTTTACCCTTCTTACGAAGGATGCACTGATCGCGGTACGCGACCCGAACGGAATCCGGCCGCTGGTGATCGGCCGACGGAACGAGAGTTACCTCGTCGCCTCCGAGACGTGCGCCCTCGACTCGGTGGGCGCCGAGTTCCTACGGGACGTCGAGGCGGGGGAGATCGTGGTGATCAACAACGATGGCCTCCGTTCGATGAAGCAAAGTGAACGGACCCACCTCATGACGTGCTCTTTCGAGTACATCTACTTCGCCCGTCCCGACTCGACCATCGACGGCGTCGACGTCTACGAGTCTCGCCTCCGGGCGGGGCGCCGACTCTACGAGGAAAGTCACGTCGATGCGGATATCGTCTCCGGTGTACCCGATTCGGGGGTCGTTGCCGCGACGGGGTACTCCGAGATATCCGGTATCCCCTACGCGATGACCCTCATCAAGAACAAGTACGTAGGGCGCTCCTTCATCGCCCCCTCCCAGGAGCTCCGGGAACGGGCGGTGAGTGTAAAGCTCAACGTTCTGAAGTCGACGGTCCGGGGGAAGCGGATCATCCTCATCGACGATTCGATCGTTCGGGGTACCACCTCGCGGCGGTTGGTACAGCTCCTCCGGAACGCCGGAGCGAAGGAAGTTCACTTCCGCGTTGCCTCACCGCCCGTCGCGTTTCCCTGCTACTTCGGCCTCGACACACCGAGTCGGAAGGAACTCGCCGGGTCCCGGGGTCTTCGGGAGATTCAGGAGATGATCGGCGCCGACAGCCTCGCGTACCTCTCGACCACGGGTCTGGTGGAATCGCTTTCGACACAGCAGCAGTTCTGTACCGGGTGTTTCACCGGGGTCTACCCCGTCGCGGCACCGGTGGAACAGGAGAAGGAACACCTTGAACAGGAACGAACGGAACAGGTCGGACAGCGATAATCCGCATCCCGGAGCCTACGCGGCCAGCGGCGTCAGCCGCGAGGAGGGGTACCGGACGGTGGACCTGATCCGGGGAGTCGTCGGCGGTTTTTCGGACACCGCCGCGGCAGAGATCGGCGCGTTCGCGGCCCTCCACCCGATTCCCGGGGTCGATGATCTCCTACTCGGGGCCGCAACGGACGGAGTAGGAACGAAGATCGAGATCGCCCTCCGATACGGCGCGTACCGCGAGGTCGGGCAGGACTGCGTTGCGATGTGCGTCAATGACCTCGCATGTCACGGGGTGCAGCCCCTCTTCTTTCTCGATTACCTCGCCTGCGACACCCTGACCGCCGAAACCGCGTCTCAGATCGTCGCCGGCGTCGCCGCCGCGGCGCACCACTGTGGAGCGGCTCTTATCGGCGGAGAGACCGCGGAGATGCCGGGTGTGTACACCCCGGGGAGCTACGACATCGCCGGGTTCGCCGTCGGCACCGTCCGCCGGACCGAGGTGATCGACCGCAGCCTGATCCGCGGTGACGAGGTGCTCCTCGCCGTTCCCTCCTCGGGAGTCCACAGCAACGGCTTCTCTCTCGTTCGTTCGGTGCTCCCCGATCTCGACGAGGAATTCGAAGGACGCCCCCTCTGGCAGACGCTGGTGACCCCCACCGCGCTCTACCCGCCGGTGGTGCGCGGCCTCAGGGAGGCGTCGGCGCCCGGGACGGCGCCGACGGTCCGCGGTATCGCCCACATCACCGGCGGCGGTCTCTACGAGAACGTCCCCCGAATCCTTCCGGACGGGATGCACCCGGTCATCGACAGGGGGTCTCTCCGCACCCCCTCGATCTTCCGCCGGATCGCCGACGCCGGCGTTCCCGAGGAGGAGATGTACCACACCTTCAACATGGGAGTCGGCCTCGTCCTCGCCGTTGATCCCGATGCGGTCGAAGCGGTCGTCTCGATCCTCCCCGACGCCTATCCGATCGGTACCGTCCGGCGCGGTAGCGGCCCCCTGGTCCTGAGGTAGCGGCGATGAAAGAGACGATCGTAGTCCTCGCAAGCGGCACAGGCACCAACTTCCAGGCGATCATCGACGCGGTCGCAATGGGCACCCTCGATGTAACGATAGGGATGCTGATCACCGACCGCCCGGGAGTGCTCGCGTTGTCCCGGGCGGTCCGCGCCGGAATCCCGGCAACGGTGATCGACCGCCGTGAGTACCGTGAGCGCCTCTCCGACGCGATCCTGGCTACGATCCCCCCGGAGACGGCGCTTATCGTATTAGCGGGATTTCTCTCGATCTTGGAAGGGGAGATTCTGCAACGCTACCGCGGTCGGATCATCAACCTTCACCCCTCCCTCCTGCCGCGCCACGGTGGAGCGGGGATGTACGGGAGCCGCGTCCACGAAGCGGTCCTCGCGGCGGGAGATGCCGAGTCGGGGTGCACGATCCACGTTGTCGACGAGGGTACCGACACGGGACCGATCCTGTTGCAGCGATCCCTCAGCGTCGAAGAGGGGGATACACCGGAGACGCTGGCCCGACGGATCGCCGTTCTCGAACACGAAGCGATCGTCGACGGCATCCGAACTGTCCTGAACCGGTAGGGACGCCTCCCGGCGGTACCGGTTACACCAGCTCCCGTCGCCGTCGCAGGGCGGGATACTCCCACAGGCGCGGGCGGTCGAATCCCTGCGGGCTCCACCGTCCCTTCCGAACGATCACCGCGTAGAGATACTGCTGCAGAAGGTGGCTGTGAAGCCCCGTCGGAACGGATCGCAACAGGGCGTCCACGTCGCCGGTGACGATCTTGATCGCACGACAGTCATCGAGGGTGTACGTCGCCGCCGCGGTGAGGAGGCTCTTCTGGGCGCGTTTGCTTGTCACCCGCTGTCCGGTGAACGCCGCGAGTTCGTCGAAGATGCGTCCGTCGGGCACTCCGTTGACGCGGAGCGTCTGAAGCGCGTGGAGGCGGTCAAGTTGCCATGACAATCCACCGAGGATCTGCACCGGATCGGTGTTCACGATCAGTTTGAGTACGATATCGAGGGCGTGATCGAGGTCACCTTCGACGATCGCATCGTAAAGGGTGAATACGTTCTCCTCTTTCGCGTGATAGATGTACCGGTCCACATCCTCCTGGGTGATCCGGTTCCCGACAAACGCGATCAACCGGTCCGCCTCCTGCCGCAGGTCCATCGTGTTGTTCTGTACCAGCTCGAGCATCAGCTCAACCGCATCGGGTTCGATACGGACGTTGTGGCGTCGGAAGTATCCCTGCAGCCATCCCTGTTTCTGGTTGTCGAACATCTCCCAGAAGATCTTCTTGTTTCGACTGCCGGCAACCTTCTCCAGTTCCTTTGCGACGGAAACCTCCGAACTCTCAAGGATCAGCACCGTTTCCCCCACGGGGTGCCCGGCATACTCCAGGAGGGGAGCGATCTCATCTTTCTTTTTCAGGTGCTCTACCCCGCGGTACCGAACCAGTGCCGCGCTTCCGAAAAGAGAACCGTTCTCGAGGATCCCCGTTACCTGCTCCGCCGGGGTCTCGAACGCGTAGTACGAGTACTCTTCGAGGGCATCGCCGTGGCGGTCTCGCAGAACGCTGCGGATCTCGGCGATCGCATCACCCTTATCTCCCTCTTCAGGTCCGAGGAAGAGTACTATGGGAGGAATAGGGGTGCTCATCGGTCAGGCGTAACTCCGGACGATGTGGGCGAGCTTGCCGATGATACGAACGTCCCGGGTGTAGATCGGGGGATACGCGGCGTTCTCCGCCTTCAGCTGGACGCGATTCGCTTCACGATAGAACCGTTTCAGCGTCACCGCCTCTTCCACCATCGCGACAACGACATCTCCGTTCTCGGCGACGGGCTGCTTCTGGATGATCGCGATATCCCCGTCGAGAATACCCGCTCCCACCATACTGTCACCGTTGACTCGCAAGGCGAAACACTCTTTTCCCCGGAGGTACGAGGCGGGAACCGATACCGACCCGTCGTAGTTTTCCGCCGCGAGGAGAGGACGTCCGGCGGCCACATGTCCGAGAAGGGGTACCTCTGCAACCTCCTCCCGGGAGGTGTCGTCGTGTTCGAGTTCGAGTACCTCTATCGCCCGGGACCGGTTTGTATCGCATCGGATCACCCGTTTCTTCTCGAGGGCCTTGACGTGGTCGTACGCGCCTTTCACGGAAATGCCGAAATTCTCGGAGATTTCCCGGATCGTCGGAGGGTACTTGCTCCCGGAGATATAGGTCTTGATGAAATCGAGGACTTCCTGTTGCCGTCGCGTAATCGGTCTCATCGCTCCATCTCTATCCCGAACTTTCGTATCTTGGCGTGAAGACTGCTTGGATACACTCCAAGATCCTGAGCGGTCCGGGAAACGTTATAATCGTTCTCCCGAAGCTTTTCCCTCAGGTACTCCCGCTCAAAGGAATCCCGCGCTTCGCTGAGCCCCAGACGCAGGTACTCGCCGAGAGGTGAAGTACGGCTCGCGACCCGCCGGTGTCCGAGGAACCGCTCTACCTCTTCGCCGGTGAGTCGGTCCGTTGTTGTCATTATGCTAACCCGTTCCGAAAAATTCTTCAACTCACGAACGTTTCCCGGCCAGTGGTACCGCTGTAACGCGTCGATCGCGGACGGTTCGATCTCCATCGAAACCCCCGCTTCCTTGAGAAACTCCGCGAGGAGCAAGGGGATATCATCGGGCCGTTCCCGAAGGGCGGGCATATGGATCGGGACCACGTTCAGACGGAAGAAGAGGTCTTCCCTGAAGCGCTCATTCCGGATCTCGTCGGTGATCGTCTTGTTCGTGGCGGATACGATTCGCACGTCGACACCGAGGGATTCCTCTCCGCCGACGCGTTCGAAACGCATCTCCTGGATCACCCGGAGCAGCTTCGCCTGCGCCCCTGGAGAAAGGTCCGCCACCTCGTCGAGGAAGAGAGTCCCCTCGTGAGCAAGCTCGAACTTCCCTTTTCGCGACGAGGTGGCGCCGGTAAAGGATCCCCGTTCGTGTCCGAAGAGCTCGCTCTCGATAAGGGTATCGGGAATCGCCGCGCAGTTGACCGCGATAAACGGACGATCACGTCGCGTGCTGCGCTCGTGGATCTCCCGAGCTACCAGCTCTTTACCGGTCCCGTTCTCGCCGGTTATCAGCACCCGGGCGTCGCTCTCGGCGGTCTGGAGGATCATCTTTCGGATCATCTCGATTCCGGGACTCTGTCCTATCAGGCGTGGGATCGGGCGCACTTTACCCCGGAGAGAGTTGTTCTCCTCCCGAAGTTGCTGTAGCTCCACCGCGTTCCGGACCACCGTGGTGACCCGGTCGAGACTCAGCGGTTTTTCGAGGAAATCGTAGGCTCCCTGCTTTACCGCTTTGACCGCCATGTCGATATTCCCGTGACCGCTGATGATCACCACCGGAACGCGGGGATACTCCCGGCGTATCTCTTCGAGCACCTCAAGTCCGCCCTTTCCCGGAAGCCAGACATCGAGGAGAACGCAGTCGACGAGCTCCCGCTCGAGGATCCCCAGCGCAACGAGGCCGTCCCCTGCGGTGGTCACGTGGTATCCCTCGTCCTGCAGAATGTCCGAGAGGACTTCGCGTATACCCGGTTCGTCGTCGACGACCACTATCGATTTCATCATGCTTCCTCTTGTCGTCCCGTCGTATGCTGACCGCCCGCCGTCTCTTCGCCACCCACGGATCCCTGTCCACTCCCCGTCGGTCCGCCGCTCACCGTCATCGGCAGCGATATGATGAAGGTGGTTCCGCTTCCCGGCGCGCTCTCCACCTGAATTCGTCCGCCGTGATCGTACACGATCCGCTCGACGATCGCGAGCCCCAGACCCGTGCCGTGTTGCTTGCTCGTCACGTATGGATCGAAGATCTGTTCCCGGATATCTTCCGGTATCCCCGGACCGTCGTCCTCAACACGGATGCGGCATACTTCTTCGCCTCCCAACTCGACTACGTCCGCCGCGCAGGTGATTTTCACCCGCCCACCGCTCGCTTCGACGGCGTTCTTCAGAAGATTGACGCAGACCTGACGGAGTTGCCCCCGATCCGCGGGTATCACGAGGGCAGGATCGATCCCCTGCATCTCGACGGAAACGCCGGGGTCCTCATCGTACACCGCCGCGGTTTCCCGAACCAGGTCGTACAGAACGATCGGTTCCCGGTGCGGTTCCGGGAGGCGCGAGAACGAACGGAATTCGTTCAGCAGCGTCGTCAGCGCCTCGGTCTCACGAACGATCGTTCCCGTGGTTCGACGGAGCACCTCCGGGAAATCCTCGGCTCCCGCCTCGTATCGACGCCGAAGACGCTCCGCGGCAAGGCGTATCGGCGTAAGGGGATTCTTTACCTCGTGGGCGAGGCGCTGGGCGATCTCCTGCCACGCCTGTACCTTTTCCGCCTGGGCGATACGGCGCCGCGCCCGGTCAAGCTCGTTTACCATCCGGTTGAAAGAGGTGACCATCACCCCGAGATCCTCACCGGGACGGCTGAGGATGCGGACGGAGTAGTCCCCTTCCGTCACCCGCCTGGTCGCTTCCTCGAGAGACTCGATGGGACGCATGATCCGGTCGGAGAAGAAGAAACTCGCCAGGATCGACAGAAGCAACAGCGGCAACGAGAAGAACCCGTACATCACCGCAGCGACGAGGACGAAGGCGGGGTGGAGCGCCTCGAGGCGGGAAAAGACACCGACGGACTCGGTGATCGTCGCCGCTTGTGTCTCGAACCCTTCCGGCAGTTCCACCGTCACTACCGCCGTGCCGGGCCGTACCATCCCTGCCGGGGGTAGATCCTCACCGGGAGGCGTCATCCCCTCAACGTCGCCCCCCCCGTACCCGGCGGCACCGATGCGGACCAAAGCGGTCAGCCGGAGGAGACCCACCCCGTCGATCGTGACGCGGTTGACCCGACCGACATCACCGGGGTTCAACGCCGAAGGAGCGTTGTCCCTGCGGTACCGGTTGTCACCGCGGTAAAAGATATCCTGCCCCGCGGCATCAAATACCTGAAATCCGACGGTCCGGGGCTCCCGCCGGGTCAGTTCGGGCCACACGATCTCCCCTTCAGGTCGTTCCAAAACCTCCGGGAGGTGTGCATCGATCACCTCCTGCAGCGTGCCGTCCGCTGCGATCACCTCGAGATCGTAGATCTGTTCCTCGTAATAGTCGAGAGCAAGGTCGAGACCGTGTCGGAGGGAGACGCCGGTGTTCGCGTTGAAAAGCATTTGCATCGCCGAAGAGAGGACACCAACGGCAACGATCCCCTGTGGGACCGCCGCGAGAAGCACGATGATCGCGAAGAACGCGGTGAGGCGCGCCTTGAAACCCGCACCCGGTTTTCCCATGCGACGGTCCCGGAGAAGTCTCAGGATACTCAGAATTACCGCTCCGAGGAGTCCCGCCGGCAGGAGAGAGACGAGGAGAACGAAGAGCCAGCCCCCCCTCTGCTCGAGAGCGGCGGGATTTGCGAGGACACGATTGGTCAGAAGAACGGTGAGAACGACGATCACCCCGTACAGCGAACCGAGGCTCGCCAGAGTGGTCATTGAAGCGGACGCGTTCCGGAAGACCCTCATCGCCGGTGTGACACAAGGTCACTCTTCTTCGAACCGTTTTTCGAACAACTCGACAAGCCGGTCCACCGCCTGCTCTTCATCCTCTCCGTCCGCGGATATCGTGATCGTCGAGTTGTAACTGGCACCAAGGGTGATGATGCCCATGATCGACTTGGCATTAATCGTCTCGTGATCATTCTTGAACTCGATCTGTGAGGAAAACTGAGATGCTGTCTGGACGATCAGCGCCGCCGGACGCGCGTGTATCCCCGCGCGATTCTTGACGACGACATCCTTTTCGATCATGTACGATACCTCACATAATCCCTTTTTTCTGCAAGTATGCCCGCCGGGCGTTCTCGCTGTCGAGCCACCGCATCACCGTCTGGTTGAACTCGCGGGCACTATAATACCCCATTTTTTTCAACCGTTCGTTCATCGCCGCCGTCTCGATGATGATCGGTACGTTTCGACCGGGCTTCACCGGAATCTCGAGATACGGTGTGCCTACCCCGAGAATCTCCCAGGTGCGCTCCTCCGCGCCGATGCGGTCATACGCCTTTTTCGAGTCCCACACCTCGAGCTGGCAGATCAACTGGATCTGCTTCTCATCCCGGATCGACCCGACACCGAAAAGGTGGGTGATATTGATGATTCCGAGTCCGCGAATCTCCATATGGTGTCCGAGAGCCGGGTTTGAACCCCGTCCGAGGAGGATATTCCCCGCGACGCGACGAATCTCGACGGCGTCGTCCGCAACGAGGCGATGGCCCCGCTCTATCAGCTCCAGGGCAGCCTCGCTCTTGCCTACACCGCTGTCTCCGAGGATCAATACCCCGATACCAAACACTTCGATCAATGTACCGTGAATCGTCTGCTTCGCCGCAAAGACGTTCCCGAGAGCTCGGATGAGACGCATGACAAACTCGCTCGTCTCGAGTTCGGTCTGCAGGACCGGTGTGTTCGCCTCGTTCGCGAGAGCCGTAAAATCGGCAGTGGGGGTAAGGGCGTGGGTAAACACGCAACAGGGGACATTCCGGCGGAACAACTCCTCGATCGTCTCCGTCGAGGACTCCTTCTCGAGCTTGAGAAGGTACGAATGTTCGCCACGACCGAAGATCTGTATCCGTCGAAACCCGAAGTTGTCGAAGAATCCGCTCAACGCCAGCCCCGGACGGTTGAGATCCGGGACCGGGATCGGGCGTAACAGCCCCTGCCGTCCGATGATACAGCTCAATCCGAGATCGTTATGCTCCTTGAGATCGAGGTCGAGGAGATCGAGGACGGTAAACTGGTCCATCGTTACGGTTTGTGCTCCTGAACTTTTTCAACCTCTTTCCGCACTTTCTGGTCCAGCTTGTCGATCAGCTCATTGATCGCCTTGTTGAGGTCGTACCCGCTCGTCTTGATGACCGCGTTGGCGCCCCACCGGAAGTGCACTTTGACCTCCACATCGAAGTTGTGACCTTTCTCCCGTGTCAGGGTAAAATCCAAGTCAACGATCTTGTCGGCCGCGAAGTCGATCTTCTCCAGGCGAGTCTCAATAAGTTCTTTCGTCAGATCATCAGCGTTAAAATGTACCGATTTGATCGTCATATTCATCGTAAAACCTCCCGTGAAACTGGTCACCGCTCGTAGGACGAGCTGATGTTGAGTTCTTTGCGATACTTGGCAACGGTTCGCCTTGCGATCTTTATCCCCCGCTGCGCAAGGAGATCGGAGATGCGCTGGTCCGAGAGATGCTTTCCGGTTGAATTCATCTCCTCTTCGAGGATCTCCCGCACAATCTCTTTTACGCCCTCCTTACTGTATCTCGAACTCCCCGCACCGGTTCCGCCGATGCTGTTCGAGAAGAAATGCTTTAACTCAAAGATACCCCATTCGGTCTGGAGATACTTCCCGTTCGTCACTCGTGATATCGTCGCTTCACTGAGATTCAGTTCCGTCGCGATGTCCTTGAGGGTCAACGGAACAAGGTACTTCTTTCCTTTGAGGAAGAAGTCCCTCTGGAACTCGAGGATCGCCTGCCCGACTCTCAAAATCGTATCGTTCCGCTGGGAGATCGCGTTGATGAACCAGCGAGCGTCCCGGACGCTCTGGTTGGCGAACTTCTTTGCCGATTTGTCGTCTCCCTCTGCGATCTCCGAGAAGACACGGTTTACCCCGAGAACAGGTATCTCCTCGTCGTTAAAGACAAGGACCATGCCGCCGTCGCGTCTGCGCAGGATCAGGTCGGGTACAACGTACCGTGACTCTTCGGTGGAAAACATCCGTCCCGGGAAGGGGGTCAGCGTCTTGATCACCTCCAGCGCTTCCTCTACCTCGGAGAGTTCGGCATTCAGTCCTCTGGCGATCTCTTTCAGCTTGCCCCGCTCGAGGTACTCCAGATACCCCTCGATGATCGGTCGAATCAACGGCGGTGTATCGATGATCTGCTCCGCCTGAACGACAAGAGACTCCCGTACATCCCGCACGCAGGTGCCCGCCGGTTCGAACGTCCGGATCATCTCCACCATTTCCGGGATCAACCCGTGGTCCTCCACGGGAACAACCCGGGAAGGATCCTCGATATGAAACCCGTTTTCGTCGAGATTGTTGATCAACAGTTCCCCTACCCGAAAGCGCGTCTCGTCGATCGGCTGGAGGTGCAACTGCCACATCAGGTGTTCGTGGAGGGACTCCGGTTTCGAAAGAGCTCCTTCCATGAACATCCGTTTGCTGTCCTCGTCGCCGGTAAATCGCCCTTCCGTAGGAAAACCGGGATCTGAGGAGTTCTCGAAGTATTCGTACTCTTCTCCGCGCTCTTCCCGTTCGTTGAGGGAGATGCTCGGGGTTTCCTCTACGACCTCAAGGGCGGGATTCACCTCGAGTTCTTCCTCGATTCGAAACTTCAGGTCCTGAAGAGGGAGTGTCATAATCTGTATGCTCTGCAACAGCTGCGGAGTCATCCGAAGCTCCTGGCGTTGCACCAGTGCAGGGCGTTGGTACTGCATACTATTTATAATGGAAGAGGCGTCGAGGTTTGTCAATTTTCCGGGGGATCACCCGATTGGCGGTGCGCTACCGTGCGTAGTCGTCACCGAGATAGATCAACCGGGCGGTTTCGTTCGCTTCGATCTCCTCCCTCCGACCGGCAACCACGATCTCTCCCTGATGGATGAGGTACGAATAATCGGAGATCTCCAGAGTGTCCCGTTCGTTGTGATCGGTGATCAGCACCCCGATCCCCCGTCGGCTGAGATGGGCGACGATCGTCTTGATCTCGTACCGCGCCCGCGGATCGATCCCCGCAAACGGCTCGTCCAGGAGAAGAAACTCCGGTTCCGTCGCCAGTGCCCGGGCGATCTCCGTTCGCCGCCGCTCTCCGCCGGACAGGGAGAACGCCTTCTGTTGCCGGAGTTCGACAATACCGAGTTCCCCGAGAAGCGCATCAACCCGGTCGTGCTTCTCCCGGCGGGTCATGTCGCGGCGTCCCTCGAGGACGGCAAAGATGTTCTGCTCCACCGTCAGCTTCCGGAACACCGATGGTTCCTGCGGGAGGTAGGAGATGCCGATCCGGGCGCGCCGGTACATCGGCAGACGGCCGATCTCCCGGTCGTTGAAGTATACGTAGCCGGCACTCGGGGAGATGAACCCTACGATCATATAAAAGACGGTCGTCTTCCCCGCGCCGTTCGGTCCAAGGAGACTTACTACCTGACCACCCTTCATCGAAAACTCGACCCCCCGAACCACCTCTTTCCGCCCAAACCGCTTCCGCAGGTTTTCGACACGGAGTGTGCTACTCATCGCTTTCGTCCTCCTGCCCTGCGTCGTCGTCCACTTCGTCGTCCTGCCCTTCGTCGTCTTCGACTTCGTCCTCGACAACGATCGCACCCTGCACCTGCCCCTGCATCTCGATCTCTTCCGTCTCGAGGTTCATGATGATCCGGATCGCCCGATACTCATCTCCCTTCCAGAAGACGACGGGGAACCCGGACAGCTCGAGGGTATCGTCGGTCCGGCGGTATCGCAGAAACTGGGCACGGGCGGTAAGATCCTCCTTCAGAACCCGAACGGCAGATTGTACGAAGATCACGTCGCCCCCTTCCCGCGTCTCCAGGTACTCCCCCTTCAGGAGCAGCTCATTCTCCCGGTCTTCGACGATCACCTCGCCGGCTGCGCGACTGTTCTCCGTCTCCCGGTCGAAATGGACCGTATCGGCGGTGATCTGAAGATCCCGTTCCGCGTCATACACAACGACGTCACCGCGGGTCTCGGCGTACCGGAAATCGGTCCCGGACAGTTCGATCCGGTTCGCCCGCAGTTCGATCTGTTCGCTGACGATCACCGCGTTGCCTTCAAGAAGGGTGTACTCCCGGCCCTCGGTGAGAACCACCTCGGTCCGATCTCCGGAGAAGGTGAAGGTGTCCGCCGAAACGGGAAAGGGGGGATGGACAACGGGAACGAACAGGACGGTCAGAAGCACCGTCATGATGCAAAGATCGACACGACAAACGCGGTGGCGGGTCACTCGAGATCCTCCCCTGCAGCGTTTTCGGCGTCATCATCGGTGTGATACACCCCCTGGACTCCGTCGCGAAACTCGACACGGTTACGCCGACCGTCGAGATGAAGCCCCACTCCCTCCACCACCGTTCCGTTCCCCCTCTCGAGTCGAACGGTACCCGCCACCTGACTGTCGGAGTCTTCTTCTTCCGCCGTGGGTTCGCTCGACAACGTCCGTGCCTCATCGTTCCAGAAGAGAAAGGAGCTGGTGATCGAGCCGTCTTCGACGAAAGACGTAATCTGCACCTCGCCGGATAGTTCGACGTTCTCGGTATCGAGATAGATTACACCCCGTTCCGCCCGGCCTTCGAGGCGCAGGGTACCGTCGGGCCCGAACTCACGGAATACGATCTCGTCCACTTCCTGGAGGTTGGTATCCGGATAGGTGGCCACCCGGGAGGCGGTCAACTCGAGGCGGTTTTCCCGAACCACGACCATCCGTACGTCCCGGATCTCAACCTGAGGAACCCCCTCGTCCCGCGACGCCTCCACCGCGCCCTCCTCGTAGTCGAAGGTACACCCCCCGCCGAACAGTGTGAGGAACACGACGAGGAACGACGCGGCGAGGGGCATTACTCGCCGCCCGTCGATCCGGCGCTCCCTGTCGGCGAGGCCGTACCGACCCGATCACTCTCCCGGGAGGCGCGGATAAAATCGCGAAACAGCGGATGCGCTTCCACCGGTTTTGATCGGAACTCGGGATGAAACTGGACGCCCATGCCCCAGGGATGCCCCGCCCACTCAAGGGACTCTACGAGAGAGTAGTCTTCGGTGACTCCCCCGGTGATGAGGCCGGCTTCGTTCAACTGCTGGCGGTACGCGTTGGAGACCTCGTAACGGTGGCGATGTCGCTCGGTGATGATCTCGTTGCCGTAGACGCGGCGCACCAGGGTATTCGGAAGGAGGCGTGATTTGCTCGCTCCGAGACGCATCGTACCGCCGTAGTTCTTCACATCGATCTGCTCCTCCAGGAGGGCGACGACGGGATGGGCGCACTCGGGGGCGAACTCGGTACTGTCGGCATCGTCAAACCCGAGGACGGTTCGTGCGTACTCGATCACCATCACCTGCATACCGAGACAGATCCCGAAATAGGGAACACCCCGCTCCCTGGCATACCGGGCGGCGGCAACCATTCCGTTTACCCCGCGCCCTCCGAACCCTCCCGGGACGAGGATTCCGTCGATCCCGTGAAACACCGCATCGAGGTCGACGTCACCCTTCTCGAGACCTTCCGAATCGATCTTCACCAGTTCCACTTTGCAGTCGTTGGCGATCCCGCCGTGGAAAAGCGCCTCATCCACCGATTTGTACGAGTCGCTCAGGTCGATGTACTTCCCGACTACCGCGATCCGTACGGTGCAGTTCGATCCGGTTACAACCTCTACGACGTGTTCCCACCCCGAAAGATCAGCTTCGGGGACCTCCATATCCAGTCGCTCGAGAACGATCCGGTCGAGTCCCTGCCGGTGGTACATCAGGGGTATCTCATAGAGCGTCGATTCCACATCGTAGGCGGAGATCACCGCCTCCATGTCAACGTTGGTGAAGAGGGCGATCTTACGGCGAACGTCGTCCGGCAGCGAGACCGGTGCGCGACAGAGCAGGACGTTGGGCTGGATACCGATCTCCCGCAACTCTTTCACCGAGTGTTGCGTCGGCTTCGTTTTCAATTCGCCGTTGGCTACCTCGGGTATCAGCGTCAAGTGGACGGCGAGAACATTCTGGTTCCCGAGCTCGTGAATCATCTGCCGTACCGCCTCGAGAAAGGGAAACGACTCGATATCACCGACGGTTCCGCCGACTTCGACGATCGTAACGTCCACACCCTGTTCATCACCGACACTTCTGACACGCTGCTTGATGCGGTCGGTGATGTGGGGTATCACCTGAACGGTTCGGCCGAGGTAACGCCCCTCCCGCTCGTGCTGGATCACCTCCTGGTAGATCTGGCCGGTGGTGATCGAGTTGGCGCGGCTGAGAGGGCTGCAGGTGAACCGCGCATAATTCCCGAGGTCGAGGTCAGTTTCCGCCCCGTCGTCGGTAACGTACACTTCGCCATGCTGATAGGGGCTCATCGTGCCGGCGTCGACGTTGATATACGGGTCGATCTTGATCATTCGGACCGCGAATCCGCGGCTCTCGAGCAGGCTTCCGAGGGATGCCGCGGCGATCCCTTTTCCGAGGCTTGAGCATACGCCCCCGGTGACGAAAATGTACTTGTTCATACCGGGAGTTCATTATCCGTACCGACCCGAGGGGTGTCAACGAACTGTTGCCGTCGGTTCGTATCGAAGGTCTGCGTTGACAGCACTTATCGCGACGACGTACTCTCTTCTTCATGTCCGAGTTTCTCAGCGATGCCGATTTTGAGCGGTTTCGTTCGCTTATCTATGACGAGAGCGGCATCCACTTCTCCGAATCGAACAGGACGATTCTCGAAAGTCGACTGAAAGAGCGGCTGAGAATCGCGAAACTCGCGACAGTCGGAGAGTATTACACCTTCGTACGGGGTGATGCGGAGGAGATGAAGGTTCTCCTCGATGCGGTGACCACCAACCTCACGCGTTTTTTCCGCAACGCCGCTCACTGGGAGACGTTCGAAAAATTTGTCGTGCCCGATCTTATCGCCCACAAACGGAAAACCGGCAACAGTCGCATTAAGGTGTGGAGCGCGGGTTGTTCAACCGGAGAGGAACCGTACACGATCGCGATGGAGCTGCTGGAGTTGCTTCCCCAGGGTTTCAGCATCGAGATCATCGCTTCCGATCTGAGCCTGAAATCGGTTCTTACCGGTCAGCAGGGGTTTTACGCGGAAAGCCGCGTCGCCGGTATCCCCGAGCCACTGCTGGCGAAGTACTTCGACCGCCGGCAGGACGGGTACCAGATCAAGGATCAGGTAAAAAAGCTGATCAAGTTCGACTACCATAACCTCAAACACGACAGCGGACAGCGCAACCTGGACGTGGTGTTCTGCCGCAACGTGTTGATCTACTTCGATGAAGCCGCCCAGAAGGCGGTGGTCGATCGCTTCTGGGAGGCGATGGCCCCCCATTCGTTCCTGTTTATCGGTCACAGTGAATCGCTCTTCGGTATGCAGACAAAGTTCAAGTTCATCAGGACCGATTACGCGACACTGTACGGGAAAGAGGTGTAGTCACGATGGAAATCGGTGTTCTCGTCGTCGATGATTCCGCGCTGATGCGTAACCTGGTGAGCCGTATCGTAGAGAGCGCCCCGGACCTGACCGTCGTCGGGACCGCGATGAACGGGGCCTTCGCCCTCGAGAAGATACCGCGCCTCAATCCGGACGTGATCGTTCTTGATATCGAGATGCCCGAGATGAACGGGATCGAGTTCCTCAAGGCGCGGGCTGAACGGGGGATCGAGGTTCCCGTTGTGATTCTCTCGTCCGTCGCACAGAAGGGGGCACGGGTCACAATGGAGGCGCTCTCCCTCGGGGCAAGCGACTTCATCACCAAACCGTCGGGAGCGGTGTCTCACGACATCCACGTCGTCGGAGATCAGTTGGTCGAGATGCTCCGGGGGTATGGGGGAGCGTACCGAAGAGATCACGGAGAACCCCCTCCTCCACCGCCAAAGGACCACGCGATACGCACGCCTCGCCACGAGGCGGACGAAGCGCCTGATCGCCGGGAGGAGCCGCCGGAGGTCGCGGTCCCGACCAAAAAGGATCGCGCCCCGGAAGCGCCGGAGCGCAAGCGAGGCAAACCGGGAACCCTCGAGTTGATCGTTCTCGGTATTTCTACAGGTGGACCGAACGCGCTGCGGAAAGTTCTCGCCGAGCTTCCCGCGGATATCGGGGTGCCGATCGTGGTAGTCCAACATATGCCCGCGGGGTTTACTACCGAATTCGCCCAGAGCCTGAACCGCGTCTCTCCACTGGAGATCAAGGAGGCGGCGGAGGGAGACCTCCTCATTCCGGGACGGGTGCTGATCGCTCCCGGCAACTACCACATCACCCTGGAGCGGAAGAAGCTCGCGGGGATGGTACACCTCAACCAGGATCCGGTGTGCAACGGTCACCGCCCCTCTGCGGGTGTTCTCTTCACGTCGGCGGCGAGAGAGTACGGGAACGGCGTAATGGCGATCATCATGACCGGAATGGGTCGGGACGGCGCGTACGAGATCGGCGAGATCTACGAGGCGGGGGGAATCACGATCGGCCAGGATGAAGCGTCCAGCGTGGTCTACGGGATGCCCCGGGTCGCCCAGGAGTGCGGGTATCTCCACCGCCAGGCGTCGTTAAGCGAGATGGCTACAGTCGTCTCCGAATTTGCCCGCTCCCTCCGATAGACGGTACGTTCTGCACTATGGAAGGCACTCTCGGACGAGGACAGCATCTCAGAATCTGTGATCTCGGAACGGTTCCCTATCGGGACGCACTGGAGCTCCAACACGAGTTGGTGCACAAACGCCAGGAAGGGATGATTACCGATACCCTGCTTCTTCTGGAGCACCCGGCGGTGATCACCCAGGGGCGCAGCGCCGATCACCACGATATTCTGGCACCAACAGATCAACTCACCGCCGCGGGGGTCGACGTTGTCTCCATCGAACGAGGCGGGGAGACAACGTACCACGGACCGGGACAACTCGTGGGCTACCCGATCCTTGACCTTCGTAACCATCTACGAAGTCTCAAGAAGTACGTATACCTCCTCGAGGAGGTGTTTGTACGGTATCTCGCCGAACACCACCGGATCGAAGCGACTCGGGATCCTGAACACCGGGGCGTGTGGGTCGGATCGGAGAAGATTACCGCCATCGGCGTCGCCGTCAGCAGGCGCGTCACCTTTCACGGATTCGCCTTCAACGTGAATACCGACCTGAGCCACTTCGGATGGATCATCCCCTGCGGGATCACCGACCGGGGGCAGACGTCCCTGGCGGCACTCACGGGAACGCAGATCGATATGCAGACGGTGAAAGCGGGGATCGCCGAGACGTTCTGCAGTGTCTACGGGTACGAAAAGGGATCTGTCGAACAGGTCTCGGCGACGGCCCTGATCAACGAGTGACGCGGTTGTATCAGGATCGACACTACCGGGGGGTATCGCCGGCGGCGCGAATAGAAACGGTCTGCAGTTCGAGTCCCGATGTACCCGGTGCCGTGAAGGCGGGGTCAGGATCTCCGTCCGAGATGGGTACGATCCGTGGTCGGTCCGGCGGTGACGCGCCCCGGAAGACCGCGACGATTATCGGAATCGCGACGCCCAGGATCGCAAGCAGAACCGCCGATACCGGGAGCTCCAGGGAGACCGTCGCGTCTCCCCTCACTTGAGCTGCCGCGCGGGGTACGAGCGCCGCGATTCTCACCCCGCCAAGGGTCAAGCCCGCGAGGCCTCCCAGAAGAGGTGCCACCAGCAGACGCAACACTGCCCGGATCACCCCGCGAGGGTCGCTCTTGAGGTCGACACGATCTCCCGGAGACACGGTGACTCCTTCGGGGATCTGCGCCGGTATCACCCGATGTTCCCGGGTGCAGTGACCACCGTTCTCGTCACACCGTCCGCACGACGCGGGATACACGATCACATCCGCCCGACGTTCTCCGGTAACGACGCGAGTAACCACCGCGAATCCGTTCATGACCGCCCCCGTTTCTTTCCGTTTCCCCTTTGTTCCGAATCGGGAGGGGGAGGACACGTCTCGCGGATCGCCTCGAAGGCGGTTACGTATCCTCCGGCAGGATCGATCTCGATCAACACTCCCTGGAGCTCCAGAGCGTCCCAGGCATCGTCGGAACGGATCGGAATACCCGTCAGATACTGCTTGATCTCCGGCTCCGGAAGATATCCACCGACGCTGTTGATGCTTCCGGTCCTCCCGGCGTCACATATCACCGCGGTCCCCGAACTCATCACCCTGGCATCTGCAGTCTGTACTCGCTGCCCGCTTCCGACAACGGCGGTGACGTTCCCGTCGAGGTAATGGAACATCGTCGTCTTTTCGGCGGTCGTAAGAGCGTGAAAATCGACGATCACTGCGCCGCTCTCCTTCGTGATCCGTTCGAGGATGTTCTTCAGATAGGTGAAGGGGTTACCTCCGTGGATTCGATGAAATCCCGACTGTCCGAGGAGGCTTACCACGGCGATCTTGAACGCCGGCGCTGTGGTCTGTTCTTCTGAGACAACGGGCTGCGTTCCCGATGCGGGTGCGTCGCCGGCAAGGACAGTGTCGCCAGGCGGGCTCGCGTCGCCGGGTGAACTCTCCGGCTTCGCCGTATTCTCCGGCACCGACCCGATCCCTACCCACTCCCGGGGTACGACCGAATAGTGTCGCCACCCCCGACCGGGCATTTCCGGCGGCAGGTTGGCGGGGCGTAGCATGTAGTACGCCTTCTCTATGTGTTCCGCGATGTCCTTCTTGTAGAACGTCTGGTCTCCGCCGGTGATCACATCGATACCGAGTTTTCGGAGATAGATGCTGTGGTTCTTGCCGATCCCGTATCCGCCGGTCGCCCCGTCACCGTTGGCGACGACGAAATCGATCTCCCGGTCCTTTTTCAGCCGGGGCAGTACGGTCTTGACGCAGTAGATTCCCGCCTTCCCGACGATCTCCGCAATATAAAGTACGCGCATTGTCGCGTATCGTACCTCTCTCTTTCGGTGGGTATCAACAACCTCGATTCCCGGGGATCAGGGCCCTCGCGGGCGGATCCTATCCTTCGCCGGGGATCGCAGCCCTCGCGGGCGGATTCTATCCTTCGCCGGGGATCCCAGCCCTCGCGGGGAGGGTCAAAAAACCGGGCTGGATGTGTTATATTATACATACGGTGCCGTATGGGCCGTTGTCGTCGATCCCTCGGGATGGCGACGAAATCCACGTCGCAGGGTGCGGCGGAATCTCACAGGAGGTGCAGAATGCACAATCGCGATTACCTTGACCTTGGTCGACTCCTCGACCAGATCTTCCAGGCTACAGAAGAGTTCACAAACTCCTTCGGCTCCGTTCGCTATGCTGCGGGAAAGAACGCGGAGCACCGAAACTACTATTCGGTCTACCCCTTCCCTCCGGCAAACATCTACATGCTGCCGGACAAGACAATGGTATTCGAGTTCGCCCTTGCCGGTTATCGCGACACCGACGTCCAGCTCGAGTTCCAGGGAGACAACATGGTTCTCTCCGCCACCGCGCCGGAACAGACCGTCGAGTCCGACGAGGTGATCTTCTTCAACCGGCGCCTGAAATTCAGCGACATCCCGCCGCAGAAGTACTACGTCCCGGAGGACAAGTTCGACCGGGAGAACGCCCGTGCGGTTTATCGAAGCGGAATCCTGAAAGTCACGGTGCCGCCTCGGGAAGAGGTGCAGAATCCGTCCGGAGTAAAGATCAGGATCGTCAACGAAGACGAATAGGATGCCCGCGTCTCCGGTGATCAGACTCGAAGGGGTCACGAAGCGGTTCGGCCGCCGAGGCGCCGTCGTCGCCCTCAACAGTGTTACCCTCTCGATCCCCGGTGGAGGGGTGACCCTTCTTCTCGGCGCCAACGGCGCCGGGAAGTCGACGCTGTTGCGGGTGATCGCCGGAACGATCGCGCCGACGTCGGGTAGAGTCCACCGAACCGGTGAGGTCGGTATCCTGCTGGGGAACAGTTTCGGTCTCTATGATCGTCTGTCGGCGAGGGAGTATCTCCGCTATATCGGTGCTCTCCGGGGGCTGTCGGGGCCGGTTCTCGACGCCCGGATCGGTACAGTACTCCGGGAACTCGAGATCGCCGGGTTTGCCCACCGCCGCTGCGGTGAATTCTCCGCCGGAATGAAACAGCGGACGGCCCTTGCCGCAAGCATCATTCACGAACCGGAGATTCTCCTTCTCGACGAGCCGACTACCGGCCTTGATCTCTCTGCCCGGGGTCACGTAATGGAGACGATCCGTCGCCTTGCGGAGACCGGGCGAGGAATGATCGTATCGACACACCACCCCGAAGAGGTGCGCCCCCTCGCGAGACGAGTGGTGGTACTCAACGCCGGGAGGGTGATCATCGATGTCGCGGCGGATGATCCCCTCTTCGACGCACCGGGAGGGATCGCCGCGGTTGCCCTGACGGCGATACGAGAGGCGGACGTTTCCGCACCGTCCCGGAGAGGATCGTGATGTTCCCTTCCCTGTCCGGAAGCTGGGTCGCTACGGTCGGGACGGTCGCGGCCAAGGAGATCCGTGAGCTCCTCAGGGATATCCGGAGCGTGACGATCACCGTCATCGTCCCGATACTTCTGTTTCCGGCTCTTTTCCTTCTTTTCAGCGCGAATATCGATCGCCAGGACGAGATCGGGGACACCCGGGCACTTCTGGCGATAGATCCGACGTTCGATACCGGCGAGCTTCCGCCGATCATAGATCGCTTCCAACAGATCTCCGGCGGCGTTGACGAGGTAGTCGCGGGAACCGCCGCAGCCGCGCTTGCACCCCCAAACCGCATCGTCTATGACTCGCGAAGCGAGGTCTCCACGACTCTCGCCGGAGCGGTGCACCGGACCCTCAGCGACGCTTCGACGTCTCCGGCTTCGTCGAATGAAGACCCTGCGGGGCAGCCGTCGTTCGTCCTCGAACCGTTGCCTGCCGGCGATGCCGCCACGGCGGCACCCCTTTCTATCGCGGCGATCATCCCCCTCTTTCTGCTCCTTGCCGGAGCCGTAAGCGCCCTCCCCGCCGCCCTCGACCTTGGCGCGGGGGAAAAGCAACGACAGAGCCTCGAGTTTCTTCTGTCCACTACAACCCGGCGGAGCGCCGTGTTTCTCGGAAAGGCAGCGGCGGCGACCGTCACGGGGTATCTGGGAACGGCGTCATTCGTGGTCGGGATCGTACTGTCCGATGCGCTCGCACCGGAGTTGCTCGGTCTCGCCGACACGTCCCTCCGGTGGGGGACGGTCCAGATCGCGACGCTCGTCGTGACGGTTGTCGCGGTCGTTGCGGTTGTCGCGGTAGCGGAGCTCGTATTGAGTTTCCTCGCCCGGTCTCCCCGGGAGGCGCAAGGGTACTTTCTCCCCCTCCTGGTCGCCTGCTCAGGCATCGGGTACACAGCGATGTCTACCGACGTCTTCTACCTGTCTCCCTGGATGCTTCATGTCCCCGTTCTGAACGCGGTGTTGCTGGTAAAGATGATCGCTCTGGACGCCGCGATTTTTCCTGCCTTCTGGTGGGTTATCGGGGAAAACCTTGGTATACTGGCGTTGTTCAGCACACTCGGAGGGATTGTTCTCCGTACAGAGTGGGTATTGCACCGTAGCTGACGCCAACAACTCGGAAAGGAGGAACTGCATATGTTAGGTGGAATCATCGGCGCCCTCGTGGTTGTCATCCTCGTAATCGTGATCGTTCGCCTGGTGTAAGACCGGTCACTCCGGATCAAGCAACTCGTACTCAAGATCGCCAAGGGAAATGGAACCGTCGTCACGGCGGATGAACGGTGCCAGCAGGCGCTGAAGATCACTCCGTCGTATCGGCGCGGTGCGCCTCCAGTCGCGAAACCGATCGTTGGTTACAACGATCCCCGGTTCGAGGGTGAGAACCCGGAGAATCCTCGCGTCCGCAGGAGTTCCCGCCGGGACCGTTTCGAAACGGTCGAAGAGACCGTGCACCGCTTCGAGGGACTCTTCGTCTCCGACCACGAAGGGAAGGTTGGCGTCGGCAACGCCGATCACCTCCCGAATTCCCAGTCTCCGCAGGTGCGCCACCAGGCCGTACAGGGAAGACAGTCGACGCTCCCCGCCACCTACGGACCACACGACATTGTTCACATCGACAACCGCCCGGCTCCGCTCCAGAGGATTCAGACGCCTCCGGAGGAGTGCGGTATCTCCAAAAGGGACCACCAGTTTCCGCAGCACCGCGTCTCCGGTGATCCGATGAACCGTCTTCGCGTCGTTCTGGAGAAGGTCGAGGACGGTACGAACCGCTGGTTCCCGGGTATCCCACCGTTTTCGCCCCGCCAGACGTCGCAACGTCCGGGGATGGACCCGTTGTCCCGGATGGATCTCCTCCAACAACCGTCCAAGGAGCGCCGTCGTCTCGATTGTTGCCATCCTGCATCACCCTCTCGTAGTACGTGATTACTGAATCGGCGCAAAGAGGTAGGCGACTCTGGAGGCGAGACGTAACCACAACGGCATTTGACGGATCTCCTCTGCCGACATCTCCCGGGAGTGGTGGAAATCACGCTCCAGCATTTCCTCGACCTGTCCGGCGAAGCGGGCGCTCGCGACGATCGCGGTGTTCTCGAAATTGAGGCGGAACGAACGATTGTCGAGGTTGACCGTCCCGATCGTCGCGACATCGTCGTCGACAAGGATCACCTTCTGGTGAAGAAATCCGGGAAGATAGCGAAAGACGCGCACCCCCGCCTGGATCATGGGCCCGACGAAGGCGAACGCCGAGAGGTAGACCAGCATATGGTCCGGTCGATCGGGAATGAGGATGCGGACATCCACGCCGCGGAGGACCGCCAGCTTCAACGCGTCCTGCACCCCTTCGTCAGGGACAAAATAGGGACTGGCGATCCAGAGGCGTTCGGAAGCGGAATGGATCGCGTGCTGGACGAAGAGGCTTGCGGTGGTCAGTTCGTCGGCGGGTCCCGAGGGGAGGACGAGGACCGTGGTATCCGTGACGGGGGGCATCGTTATCGTGAGTGCTTCCGGGTCTCTCTCCTCTGCCGCGGGACCACTGATCCATTCGATCTCCGTCTCGACACACTCCCGCCACTCGAGGTCGAGAAACTCCCCGGTGGACCAGTGCCAGTCCTCGGCAAAAGGCACCTGCAACCCCGTCAGGGCGGGACCCACGAGGTGTATATGGGTATCTCTCCAGGGACCGAACCGCGGGCTGTGCCCAAGGTATTCGTCCCCGACGTTCAACCCACCGAGGAACCCCTCGACGCCGTCGATGATCAACGCTTTTCGATGGTTCCGAAAGTTGAGCTGGAACCGGTTCTGGATCCCCCGGGTGGAGGAGAACGGTTGCATACGAACCCCGCCCCGGCGTAGCTCCTCGATATACCGGCGAGAGAGTTTGTAGCTACCGATCTCATCGTACAGAAAGTACACCTGTACGCCCCGGCGGCTGCAGGCGATCAGGTGTGTTTTCAGACGTTGTCCGAGTTCATCGTTCCGGACGATGTAGAACTGAATCAGGCAGTACCGCCGCGCCCGATCGATCGCGGCAAACATTTCGGTAAACGCTGCGCCTCCATCGGTGAGAAGACGAACACTGTTCCCTCGGGTAAAAGGGAATCGTGCAACCCGCTCCAGGGCGTGACCACGACCACCTGCATCCTCCCAGCGCGCCCGATGACGTTCGATGCGGGTGCCGACGTCGTGCATCCGCAACCGTATGCGATCATCCACCGCTTTCCGGGAACGGACGTACCCATTGAACCGGCTCCGCCCGAAGACCCAGTAGGCGGGCACCGCGAGGTAGGGAAAGGTGTTCAGCGAGACGATCCAGGCGATCGCACCCTGGGCGGTGCGCGTCGTCAACAGTGCGGAGATGGAGGTCAGTGCCCCAAGGATCTGAGCGACGGCGATCGTAATCGCAAGGAACATACCGGTATGGTGAATCCCCCGGGGGTGTTGGTCAAGCCTCGGTACCGCCGCCGGAATCGCTCGCAATCTGACGTCGATCTTGTCCTTCGATCCCGGGATCGACTACTATCAGCGATCATGCTTGACGTAGACCAATCGACGCCGC
This sequence comes from Alkalispirochaeta sp., assembly GCA_046540055.1. GTDB lineage: Bacteria > Spirochaetota > Spirochaetia > DSM-27196 > Alkalispirochaetaceae > Alkalispirochaeta. The sequence goes on along the minus strand of JBKHFT010000003.1, from coordinate 17,728 downwards.
CCCGGGGAGCGGCATATACATATCTGTCTGTTCTGTTTGTCGGGACGATCGTCGCTGCAAACCTGATGGGTACAAAAGTTATCCCTTTCTTCACGATAGCCGGATTCGAATTCACCGGTTCGGTGGGGATCTTCCTCTTTCCGATCTCGTTTCTCGTCACCGATATCATGACGGAGATCTGGGGCGGGAAGAGCGTACGGTCCCTCATCGGGGCAACGGTCGCGGTACTCCTCCTGATCCTGGCGGTCACCGCTCTGGCGACGATCCTTCCGCCGGCGGATCGCTTCGCCGGGACAAACGAGGCGTATCTGACGATTTTCCGGAGCTCTCTCCGGATCACGCTTGCAAGTATCGTCGCCTTTTCGATCTCACAGGTTCACGATGTCTGGGCCTTCGAACTGTGGAAGCGCATCACACGAGGGCGGATGCTGTGGTTGCGGAACAACGCCTCCACGATGGTGAGTCAGCTGATCGATTCGGTGGTCTTCATGCTCATCGCGTTCTGGATGGTGGGAGAACAGTTTACCCTCGGATTCGTCCTGGGTAGTATGTTACCGCCCTACTACGTTCTCAAGATGCTTATGGCCCTTCTCGATACACCCTTCGTCTATCTCGGAGTTCATCTGTTGCGGGGTGAACCGCGACGGGGAGGCGCAGCACCTGAGGTCGCCTGACGCCTGAATCTGACGCTATAATGGATCCCGGATACCTCGTTCCGGATCCGCGTCGCGTGCCGGTACGGAAAACCGGCCCCGGCGCCGGCGGTCGAACCGTCCCCGACGATCGCCCTCAGGACCGCCTGTCCGAAGCACAACCGGTTCGGGGATATCCTCGATCTTACCCGCCGATCTCGAGAAAGAGCGCTTCCCCCGGGGCGATCTCGGGTATCGACAGCCGGCGTCCCCCGCTGTCGACGTGACCGACCGTTCCCTCCCGGCGCGTTTCGTCGGTAGAGAAGCGCACCGTTCCGACCGCTCCCGGCATAGGAGGCCCCGGGTACCGTCGAAGGGGAACGTGCAGATTCCGAACCGCATCGCGTCCAAAATTCACAACGCAGAGCGGAGAAAAATCCCCTGAGGACGGAGCCTCTCCTCCGGCGTTCCCTGAACCGCGCCGGGAACCGGTTGTCGCCTCTCCCTGAGCCCCGGAGACGCCGGATGGTTCCGAATCGGACCCGTAGGCCCAGGCGAGATAGAACTGTCCGCCCGTGGCATCAGGCGGCAGAAGCCAGCGCACCGACCGTCCCTGTAACGCCGGAAGAATCTCGTCCCCGAATAGACGGATGCGCGATATCCGATGGAAGAGGTGGCCGTTTCTCCCGAACCGGAACGGTCCGGATGTCGCTTTTGGCCCCGACCGTTCCTGGAACACGTAGAGCTTCGTATAGTTCTCGTTCGCTGCCGGTGTATAGTGGGCGTCGCGACACTCGAAATTGAGTCCCGTGTACGACGGCGTGTCCGTCAGAAAGAGGGCGGTGAAGTACCGCGCCTCGTTCCCGGTGAGGTAGAACTCGTCGAACCGCGGGTCGTCCTTGTCGGAGGTCATCACCGTAAACGACGGTTGCACCTGTCTGGTTGCGGCGATATCCCGGTACCACCGGAATCGCCGGATAAACTCCGGATCGTCGACTCTGACGGACTGCAGATCTCCGAGGGTCACATCCGCTGCAGCAGCGTCGAGATGATCCAGTTCGCTTCCGTACCCCATGACGCCTGGAGGAGCGATAAACGTCTCGGCAAAGTACCCGAACCACGGGACGTTGTTGTCCCGACGGATCGCGGCACCGACGGAACCGAGAATATCGTAGAACTCGTCCGTTTCCGAGGGAACCCCATCGGGACGCATCTGCACATGGGACATATCCCCCCGCATGAAATCGAACTCGAAGGTCCGTTGCATCGCCCCGTAGCGTTCCTGCACGTATCGCCACACCTCATCACGGGGGCTCTCGAAGTCGATCTCCCACGCCCGGTTATCGTCTTTTCGCCGATACAGTTTGTACCGCGTCAAAGGACCGAAGACGCGGGACATGCTCTCGGGGCGGGTAATCCGGTACTCCCGCCAGGGGTGCCCGTCGGCATCGACGTGCACCGTCTCCGGATCGACGGTAAGACCACGGTACGGAGGAGCCATCGTCGCCGGAACCGGCTCGTATCCCAGGAGATAGAGATGTCGGGCGATCGCGCTGCGTCGGCGGGACCGCAGTTCCCGGTTCTCCGGTGGACCGAAGAGGAGACGGTCTCTCTCCGCTTCGTCGGTGTCGCGATCGAAGATCGTCGCGATTCGGGTCGTACTCAGTGCACCTCCCTCGGCGCTCCCGTGGGCGGTGAGGAATCCCCGGATACGCTCCTGCACCTCCTCGTGCAGCTCCTCCCGGTGATCAACGATCGAGAGATCTTCCCGGCGGAGCCACTCGAAGTACCGGGGATGGGCGAGGACGATCTCCGAAAATCGGTCGGTATGGGGGATCACGTCCATACCCACCTTCTTGCCCATCAGGTGCAGCAGGTTCACCACTGCCTTGAGTTGTCTCTCCGGCGTGTTCAGATGCGACGCGAACGCTTCGAGGGGCGCTGAGAAGAACTCTCCGTTGATCTTCCAGCTGCTCATCCCGTAGAGGCTGTCCACCACCCCGGGCTCCCAGATCGGCAGAAGGTGGATCGAGTCGTGGCTCTCGGGGAGGGTCAGGGCGTACTGCAGGACACCGAGAAACGACCCCACGGTGCGTACGTTGATGCCTACCATGTTGGTGCGGGTAAGCCAGCGCGTGTCGCGTTCCGTTGCCGCCGGACTGCGTACCGCCCGGGGAAGTCCGGCAGCGGGGCGTGTCGGATCCGTTGCCTCCGGCGCGATCGCCGCCGCGAGATCAGTTCCGAAGCGACGGCGGAGTATCGCGAACAACTCGGTGACGGGGATCTCGAGGGCGTCGGCAGGGATCAGGTTGGGGACGAAACCGGTTTCTCCCGAAACGTAGGGCGCGACACACCGTTCCCGCTCCTTCGCAAACCGTTCCCGCAACTCCCCTTCGGTCCGTCCGAGAACCAGGCTTACCTTCCCGACCGCCATCGTCAGAGACTCACCGCGTAATCGTTTGAGATCACAACCTCGGCGAGCTCTTTCTGGGGAGCAATGATCCCGTGTTCGATCTCGAGAACTTCCTCGATGAACGGATCAAACGCTTCCCGGGCTCGCCGTTTTCTCGCCGGAAGGGTCGCGTGGTAGTCCCGATCGATGAACACGTGGATATCCGCCTCATCGAGAGTGGTGGTGTAGGTGCCTTCGGCGATCACCACCTTCACGCCCTCCAGCGACAGAACCTCCTCTTCGATCCGGTCCTCCTCGTACACCACCAGCGGTTTGGTGATCGAGGGCGCTCCCTTCCGCGCGGCCCTGAGGTGTTCGTTCAGGAGGTCCAGTCGCACCTCACCCAGACCCACCCAGGAGATATCCTCACGGCGGCGACGGTCGTTTGACTTTGGAGGTAACACGAAGTAATCGTCCTGCTGGAGCACGACGGCAGGGAGACCCGCGGTTTCGAACGCTTCCTGCAGAGCCTTGCCCGTCTCCGACTTTCCGCATCCCGACTCTCCCGCGACGGTGACCGTGAACGTCCGGCCGGCACCTCGAACGCGATCGGCAAAGGCCGCGACGATCGTTTCCGCCGCACGTCTGTGATGATCTTCGACGATGATAATATCACCCCGCATCATCCACCTCCTGGGTAAATTGGTTTATGCAACCAACGTATCACGGAACGGTACCGGTCTGTCAATTCGTGATGGACCGCACGGGAAGGTTCTCTGCAAGGAACCGTTCCACCTCTTTATCCCGAAAAAATGATGAGTACAGTCTATCACACCCCTTGATGTGACGGGTCAGCCAGTCCCTGAGGAACTCCATCACGTCTACGGCGACCATCGTCTTCCCCGCTTCGAGATCCGCCCTGAGCCTGGTTGCTTCCCGGACGAGTTCGGCGTGCTGTTTCTTGTGGGTGTCGCATTGCGGGTAGCCGAAGTGTTCGAAGGCCGATTCTTCCGCCCCGAAATGGTACCCCGTATACTCCAGGAGCTCGTCGAACACCTTCTTGAGGTGCTCCGTTGTCGATCCCGATTGCATCACCCGGTAGAGTTGATCCACCAGGGCGAACAGGCGCTTGTGATGGGAGTCGAACCGTTCGACATCGACCGCAAAATCGGGAGACCATCGCACGAAACTGCCGCCCTGCAACGCCGTCAACACTTCGACGAGTGCTCGGGACCGGTCGAGAAGCGCGCCGAACCGCTCTTCGACCTCTCCCCCTTCCACGATCCGTGCAGCGATTCCATGGATCTCCCGATGGATGTCGGCGATCCGTCGGTACATCGTCGCATCGGGAATGATCACCTTCCCCTCCGTCGCAAGCCACTCACCGAGACGGCACACGGTAGGATCGGTAATCACGTCGCGGGTAAAGCCCCGCGGGAGTTCAGCCCCGTCGATACCACCGGCGTCGACGATCTCCCGTACCGTACCCACCCATTCCATATGGGTAAGGATAATATTGCTGATCTTGAGGCGCTCCCGGGCGTCCCGCCACGTGGCGTCTCTCGCTTCGGTTTCCCTCGTCTCATCCGCCGCGTGCTCTTCTGCAAGATCGAGAAGAGCGATGACGTGTTCATTGCTCTCGATGCTGAGGGCGGAGATACGATTGCTTGCCCGGGTGACGTCACCGGCGGCACCGGCGATCACCGCCATCGCTTCTACCGTGTCGTGAGCGGTATCCCGGGCAGCGGTGATCACACCGGTAACCTCCCTGGCACCGATCTTCATCTCTTCCGAGCTTCCGACGATCTGCCGCGAGAGATCTCTGAGTGATTCCGTCGCGGACACGACCTCTTTCGTACCCGCCGATATCTCCCGGGTACTATCGGTAATCTCTCCGAACGCGTCGGCGACGGCAACCACCCCCTCTTCGATCTCATCAAACGCCGCTCTCGTCTCGTCACTGGCCACGCGGGCGTCCTGGATGCGTCCCACCAGCGTCTCGAGGCGTTCGGATATCTGCCCCGCGTTCTGAGAGGTCGTTTCGGCGAGTTTTCTGATCTCCGATGCCACAACGGCAAAGCCGCGGCCCGACGCACCGGCGTGGGCCGCCTCGATCGCCGCGTTCATCGCAAGCAGATTGGTCCGCGCGGCGATATCGTTGATGATCTCGATCATCGCGTTGACGGCAACGACACTCTCACCGACATCGGTGATCGCCTGTGCGGTGGTTTTTACGGTACGGTTTCCAGATTCCGTGACGGTCCTCAGGTTTTCCGCAGAGGCGCGTCGTCCCGCTGCAACGCTCGCGACGCTTTCGATCGACGCAGACATCTCCTCAATCGCCGCGGCGCTCTGGTCGACCACGTGGCCCTGCTCATCGATCTGGCGGGACACGCTCTCGATCGCAGCAAGGATCTCTTCCATCGCGGAAGCACCCTCGGAGATCTCGTCGGACAGCGCCTGAACACGACTTCGGGCGTCCACCGTTTCCGATGCGATCCGCGCGGTAGACGAAAGGGTCTCCCCGACCTGTGCGGCGAGCTTTCGACCGACTCCCTCGGCGTCGAGGGCTCCCGTACCGACCCGACGGGAAAGGTCGGCAAACCGGTCCGGTACGACTTCGACGTCGCCGGCGATTCCCGCATTTCCGCGAAGAAACGCGGCGCGAACGATCGCAGCGACGATACTGAGCATCGCAATGACCAGAGCGATCTGCACGTTACCGACCAAAAACGCCTGGACGGTAACACCACCGAGAACCGCATACGCCACCGCTGTCACGAGATATTCAATTTTTTGCATATTCAATGGACCCCACCTCGGTCGATACTATCAGGATTATCCGGATGATGTGCAAGGGCAGGATGATGTGCACGGGTACGTGTCCGGGGAAGTGTCGCCGGGTACGCCCCGCCGCCGGACCGGTCACCGTCGGGGAATGCGGATCTCATCGTCGGCAAAGATGAGATCCGGATTCGGGATCTTGTTCTCGTCGGCAATCTCGGGAAAACGCCGGGGTGTGCCGTAGAACATGCTGGAGATATCCCAGAGGGTATCTCCCCATTTGATCTCGTACTGTTCCGGGGTGGGAGTATCGGGAGTCGTGGTATCCGACGCAGTGGTGTCGCCGGCTGCGGGGGTCTGGTCGTCGGCGATAGCGTTGTCCGTCGCGGGGTCCTGGTCGTCCGTCGCCGGGGTGTCATCGACGGCGGGAGCGCTCTCAGCTCCAGGGGTGTCGTCGGTCGCGGGGGTGTCTCCGGCGGTCACCTCTTCTTCCGACGATCCGGCAGTCCCGGTGGCATCCTCTCCCCCCGGGGAGTCGGCAAAGAAGAACCACCACACGAGCCCGAGGAGGAGAAGGAGAACAAGGAGGGCCACGACGAAACCCGCGATACCGGTGCGACGCTTCCGCTGCGGAAGATCATCGTCGAGGAGGTCCCGGACCTGTCCGGCGGTAAACGCGTCGTCTTCCTCGTATCCCGGAATCTCCCCGTCACGATCGATCGAAACGTCCCGTCGATTGCCGCTGCGACGATCGACGGCGGTTACCTCCAGCGCACCGTCAGCTTCGAGATGGACCGTGAGCTCGATCTCCGATTCTTCCGGTGTTCCCGGGGCGATATCACAGAGCATCACATGTCCAAGGCGCTCTTCCTCCGCCGCGTATCCGTCACGTTGCCGGTAGAGTACGATATCCACGCACTCCTGATCCGGATGGGAGGTCGACAGGATGACCCGCTTGCGACCGGGAGCGCGATCATCCATGATTGGGTAGAAGGTGTGATCAGCAAGATGCACACCGATCCGGGTAGTGCTCACTCCTAGATGATAGATAATGCGACGCTATTCCGCAACAATTATCGCATCACGTTACCAGAACCGCCCGCGACTGCCGTCTTCCCGTCGTGACGATCCGCTCTTGACGACGTCGATGACCGAGAATACGACCACCGCTCCCGGCAGGAGGACGAGAAACAGGACCCCCCCGAGGACCTCCAGACGTCTCCAGGGTATCTCCCGGACCAGCACCGACTGATCGGGGTCGTCAGGGGCGTAGTAGACCGGCACACGCCGATGTGGCGCAATGCCGTACCGGTCAAGATAGCGTTGCGCCCGGTCGCGATTGCGAAAGATCCAGTCGAACACAGCGACGGTGGTACCTCTCTGCTCGCCGTCCTCGGTTGAGAACGTATAGGTAACGTTGATCCGTACCTGGTCACCCGGAGCCCGACTGTCCTCGGGATCTCCTGAAGGAACAATTGAGACTGACTCCACCGTACCGAGCGTAGATGCCCACTCCGAAGTACTCCGGAAGCGCCCAAGGAGCAGCACCGCCGCAAGAAAGAAGAATGCGGCGGTGATGGTTCTGAGGGTAAGCCGAAACAGCGCGATCCGCCGGGACATTTAGGAGCGGAACTCCTTCATGAACTGTGTGAGTGCTGCAACTCCCTCCTCGGGCATCGCGTTGTAGATCGACGCACGGATACCGCCGACGCTACGGTGCCCTTTCAGACCGATCATCCCCCGCTCCTTCGCCTCCGCGACAAAACGCGCTTCCTGGTCCTCGTCGGGGAGACGGAAGACGACGTTCATTTCGGAGCGGTACGCCGCGTCGACGGGACAGCGATAGTATCCGTCGGAACCGTCGATCGCGTCGTAGAGCGCCGCGGCTTTGCGCCGGTTTCGCTCGGCGATCGCCGGAAGGCCGCCCTCCTCGACGATCCATTCAAGAACGAGTTTCACCATGTAGATCGAGAATACCGGCGGCGTGTTGTACAGCGAGTCTTTCTCGGCGTGTACCGGGTATCGAAGGTATACCGGAAGCGACTCGGGACTCCGGGAGAGGAGATCATCCCGGACGATCACGATCGTCACCCCCGCGGGGCCGAGGTTCTTCTGCGCCCCGGCGTAGATCAGCCCGAATCGATCGACCGGGACGGGTCGACTGAGGATATCGCTCGACATATCCGCCACGAGGGGCGCCTCGGTGGCGGGGAACTCTTTCCACTGCACGCCGTCGATCGTCTCGTTTGAGGTTATGTGAAGGTAACTGCTCCCCGGCGTTGACGCGACGGTTGCGGGGTCCGGAAGAGTGGAAAACTTCGTCGCGCTGCCGTCGTAGACGACGTTCACCGTACCGATCTTTTTTGCGTCGGAGAGCGCCTTTTTCGCCCAGGCACCGCTGACGACGATATCGCTCGCGCCGGTGCTCATCAGATTCATCGGAACCATACCGAACTGGAGCGTGGCGCCGCCGCCAAGGAACAGCACCGAATACCCCTCGGGGATCGCCAAGAGCTCCCGGATCAACTTCTGAGCGGTGCTGTGCACCTCGTCGTAATCCTTGCTGCGGTGGCTTGTTTCGATGAGAGAAAGACCGGAGCCTCGATAATCGACAAAATCTCGTTCCGCCCGCTCGAGAACGGGAAGGGGCAGCGTCGCCGGACCGGCGTAAAAATTGAAGAGCCGTGCCATCGTGTTCCTCCTTTTGACGTCCAGCCCATCGTATCGAAAAGGGAGCGATTGATCTATCGTCGCGGTAGAGAGAATCGGGATCTTTCGGCATACTGAACAACCCGGCGGAAGAGAGCTGCGGCGCTGATAACGAGCCGGGGACGCACCGGCGAGCGCAGCCCCTCAAGTCGCGGCAACGAGGCGTGCCGGACGGGAAGGACAAAAAACACCCCGTGCGGGAAGGCAGGCCGGGTTGGGTGGGCACCCGAAAAACCGCACGGGGTGTAAGCAAACGCTTTGTCTGCACACAGGGTACTTCCTGCCGGAATCGGTGTCTATACGCAAATTACCTAGGAAGGAGAAAAACTATGGTGATCGACATCGGAGCGACCGTTATCGGTACGCTTCTGATTCTGGGCGGAGCGGTGGGGTGCATCGTGCCGGCGGTTCCTGGGCCGATCCTCGCGGCGGCGGCTCTCCTCGTTATCTCCTTCGCCGGGGAATGGGCGGTGTATCCGTGGTACGTACCGGTCGGGTGGATCGCCGGGGCGATCGCGGCGCAGATCCTCGACAACATCCTCCCCGCCCGCGCCGCGGGACGCGCCGGTGCCGGTCGGGGAGGCGTCTGGGGAAGCGTGATCGGCATGCTCCTGGGGACGTTCCTGTTTCCGCCCTTCGGCGTCTTCGTCGGTGCCTTCCTCGGGGCGTACCTCGGGGAGATAATCCTCCACCGAGACAATGCGAACCCCCTCGCCTCCGCCCTGGCGGTGTTCCGGGGCACTCTCGGCGCGATCGTGCTGAAACTCGCGGTGACCGGTGCGATCGCCGTGGTGTTTGTCCGAGGGGTGTTACGGGTGCTCTAGAGGCGATCCGTCAAGGAAAGCAACCGTCGTCGCAGGGAGCGGAAGCCGGAGAGCGAACACGGTTTCCTGAGGGGTATTCCTAATGATACCCGGCGACGATCGTGGACCCCTCGTCGGCGTCGGGGATGACACGAAGGTAGGTGTCGATCTCCTGCTGCAGCGATTCCACGTGGGAGATCACACCGACGATCCGGTTCTCCCGGCGCAGGTCGGTAAGGGTCGCGAATACATCCTGCAACGCCTCCTGGTCGAGGGAGCCGAACCCTTCGTCGAGGAAGAAGAACCCCGGCTGGTCCCCTCCGGCGGTGTGGTCGAGGGAATCAACGAGGGCAAGGGCGAGGCAGAGGGCCGCCTGAAACGTCTGTCCGCCGGACAGGGTCTTGATGCTTCGTCGTCGACCGCCGTTGAGGTAGTCGATGATCCCGAAGTCGACCCCGTCCCGGAGGACGAGCTCGAGACGGTTCTTCGTCAGTCGCCGAAACCGGTCGTTCGCGATCGCCGTCAACTGTTCGAGATATACCTGAGCGACGTAGGTGACGAAGCGATTCCCGGTAAACAGGCGCTTGAGTGTCTCGAGATTCGTTTTTCGCGCGGCACGTTCCGTCCGTTCTTCCAGCAGGGCGTTCCGGCGACGGCGCTGCGCTTCAAGGTGGTGAAGCCGGCTCTTTTCCTCTCCGGATCGATTGTCGAGGTCGCTGATTTCTCCTTCGATACGTGAGAGCTCCCCGGTCACCTTCGCGAGAGCGTCGTCGATCGGCTGATCGGTATCCACCGGCGGGGCGTTCGCGAGGCGTTCTTCGAGATCCCGGGTCTTCCGTTCCACCTCGTCGAGATCCCGGTCAAACGTCTCGATGCGAAGCCGAACCGTCTCGATCGTACGAGACTCCATCTCCAGCGTTTCGAGGTCGGCATCGACTCCGATCCCCGCGGTCTTCAGAGCGGTCTGCAGCGCAGCGGAGGCGGTATCGGATGCCGCGATAGCCCGGGCGAGGGTCTCTCTGCGCTCCGATTCGAGGGCGCGCCCCCGATCCGCCTCGCTCCGAAGCGACTGGAGACGTCGCGTTCCGTCGTCGAACCGCTTCGTGAGGGTTTCGGTGGTCCGATCGATCTCTGCGATCGCCGTCCGCATCGCACCGACGTCGTTCGCTCCTGTGTCGGTATCCTGTGAAAGGCCGGCGGAAAGCGTCTCGATTCGCCGTTCCATCTCGTCGATACGTCCGTCGATGCCTGCGAGGCTCTCCGAAAGGGTCGATCCCTCCGCGGTAAGGCGTTCCCGTTCGTCGGCAACGGCGCTCCGTCTCGTCTCGAGCTCTCCAACGCGACCTTCCGTCTCCCACAGGCGGTCGATCGTCCCCGCGAGCGCTTCGAGATCGATCGTGGTATCGACGGCATCTGCGAGTTGTACGATCCTGTTCCGGATCTCGTCGCGGCGTCGCCGTCCGTGGCGGTACGCCGGTCCGACCCGTTGCAGCGTCTCCCGTCCGCACCGAAGCGCCTCGTCATCGTCGTCGTGACTGCCGTCGGGGATGTACGGTGACGGATGGTGTACCGAGCCGCAGAGAGGACACGCTTCGCCTGCAACCAGGAGGGGAACCAGATCGGTAAGCCGCCGTTCCAGGGAGCGCTCGCGTTCACGATCCCGGATCGTCTGCTCCAATGCCTCTATCGTCCCTTCGAGGGTATCCGGGATGGTCTCGTCGAAGGATACACCGACCGCCTCCGCAGCGCTTCGAAGCTCATCGAACAGACGGTCTTCCTCCGCAACGATCGTGCGCTCTTCATCGAGGAGGTGCCGGACCTCCTCGACGCGGCGGAGCACGTCCCGGGACGGGAGGGTTCGCTTCAACTTGTTGATCTCTGCCGTCAACTGGTCCTCGTCGGCCCGAAGGGACTCTACCCGTTCCTTCAGGTGATCCCGCCTGTCCCGCTTCTCCACGACCGACCCGGCGAGGAGGTCCCGTTCCCGTTTCGCCTCTTCCACGGTGATCGCGGCAAGGAGCTGTTCCCGTTGCGCAAGGAGGGCAGGGACGCCGTTCATCTGCTCTTCGAGGCGGTGCTGTTCCTCCTCGGCGTGGTTCAGCGTCTCGACGACCGGCTTCAGATCCTCCACCGCGATCGTGTAGCGGCTCTTCGCTTCCGCAGCCTCATGCTCTGCCGCGAGGGCGGCGCGGTACGGTACCGCAACGGAACGCAGAAACGCCTCGACCATCGTAAGGCGACGTCGATCGCTCTCGATCGCCCGCTCCCGACCGGTCAGTTCGGCTCGGCGTTCCTGAAGCGCCTCACGCTCCCGGAGTAACCCGGCGGTTTCCGCCAGCCGGTCCCGCCGTGCTTTCGTCTCGGTCCGAAGGGTAACCAGCTCCGTTCGCTTCTTCGCCAAGCCCTCCAGGGAGGAACGACGGTCTTTGATCTCCAGGTCCAGTTGGTCCGGGAGTTCCCGGAGGACCGCATCGATCTCGGTGAGGCGCTCCTCGGTTTGGCGGAGCAAGCGTTGGGTCGGACGAAACAGATCGAAGCGATCGAGACCGAAGAGCTCCTTCAGCATCTTCGTCCGGTCACTCACCCCGAGTTGCAGAAACTCCTGGAACCGGCCCTGCGGGATGATCACCGCCCTGCGAAAGTTCTCGTAGCTCAGACCGATGACCTCTTCTCCGGAGGGGGTTGCGAGGGGAACCCACTCCTCCTTTTCGAGGCGATAGGCGTTTCGCTTGATCGACCCCACCGACTCGAAGTCGCTTCCCTTCCGTCGGGCGTCGGCAGTGAAGCGGTAGGTGTGACCGTCACGGGCGAGGAACCGAAAATCCACGGCGAGGCGGTCGCTCCGAAGATTCATCATATTGTATCCACGGTTATCGTTGCGGTTCAGCCGCACCGTGTCCCCGTACAGAGCGAGGCCGATCGCCTCGAGGATCGTCGATTTTCCGCTTCCGACGGCGCCGAAGATCCCGAAGAGACGTGCCGCCGTCAGGGGCGCGAAATCGATCTCGACGCGGCGGCGGTACGAGTAGAGCCCCTGAAGGGTCAGGCGGATCGGTATCACTCGTCTTCCTCCGCGGCGGTGCCGTCCTGGCCGGGGCGGTCGGCGTCAGTGCTGTTCCGACCGGCGCGATCGGCGTCAGTGCTGTTCCGACCGGCGCGATCGGCGTCGGGGCTGTCCGCCGCGGCGAGGATCTCCCCGACAAGGTCGAGAATCTCCACCCCCGCTTCCGTCCCGGTACTCCACCGAAAGTACCGGCGAAAGAGCGACACCGTGTCCTCCGTGGGATCGACCCGGGAGCTGCCGTCGGCGCGGTCCCTCCCCTCCACAATCGGAACGATCGAGACGACCCGCGGATGGGCGTGATGGAGAGCGTTCCGGTCCATTCCGGAGAGATAGTCGGTAAGGCGGAGACTCAGCTCCACGTACGAATCGGGGTGCGCCTCAAGCCATCGCAATGCCGACGGCACGTCGTCCGCGGTGTGCCGTAACAGGGGATACCCCGAGCGGAGAGGCACCTCCCGGATCTCCGCTTCGGAACCGAGGGATCCTCGAGGCTCCACCTCGACGATCGTGACCGATTTCTGCTGCCCCGCTTCGGCGAAGCTGTAACTGAGGGGACTGCCGGCATACCGGACGGGAACACCGGACCCCAGGGTGTGGGGGCGGTGGAGGTGTCCGCATGCGACGTACTGCACCTGCTCCGGTACGATCGACGGGGAAAGGGGAGGAGCGCCTCCCACATGGGCGATCGGACGCTCTCCCTCCGGCTCCTCCGGGGGTGAGGAGGGGTCGTCGGCGAAGAAGAGATGCGTCACCAGGAGGTTGATCCCTTCCCCCTGAAGATGACTCGCCGCGAGGTCGCTCCAGTGGGTCCCGAGAATCTCCTGAAGGATCGTCTCCGCTTCCGCTGAATCCTTCCGGTCCTCGGAGATACACGCTTCGCGAAGACGGTACTCGTTGGCGTAGGGGGTCGTGATGATCCGGATCGGAATCGTCCCGGCTGCAGCCAACCGGATTTCGAGAAGGCCCGGAGCGAGGGTTGCAACGGCGAATCTGTCCCCCCCGGAGCTTCTTCCCCGGGAACGTTCTCCACGATAGTCCCGGACCGGTGCGGCGGGATACCCCACCAGTACGATTCCGTACCGCCGGGCAAGTACGTCCGGTGCGAGTACCCGGTCCGGAGAATCGTGGTTTCCGGCGATCGCGATCACCGGTCGGGCGCCATCGGCGGATAGATCGGACAGGGCGGTGTATAACAACTCTTCTGCTTCACTGCCCGGATTGACCGTGTCATAGAGATCTCCCGCGACGATCACGAGATCCACTCCCTCGTCGTCGGCGATTCCGGCGATCTCCTCGAGAACTGTACGCTGTTCGTCGATACGGGAGAAGCGGTCGAGACGTTTGCCGACGTGCCAGTCGGCGGTGTGAAGCAGCTTCATCGCGGGTTGTTACGCCTCCGCAGGCATCGTGACGGCGACGACGGTGCCCTCCCCCTCGGTACTCGCGATCTCGAGGGTGCCGTCGCTGCGGTCGACAAGGTCTCTGACCAGCTCGAATCCCAACCCCGTTCCGGTTTCTCCGCCGGTTCCCGTCGTTGATACTCCGCTACGAGCGGCGAGCAGCCTCTCCAGTAGCTCCGGCGCAATCCCGATACCGGTGTCACGAACGGTAATCGTCGTCATACCCGGACGTTCCGGCGTCGAGGGGTCCCCCGAGGCATCGGGAGCGTCCGGGGGCGCAGCGTGTCCTGACCGTGTTGTGCCTGCCGGGTACGCGGAATCACCCGGGGTCACGGTGATCCGGATCGACCCACCTTTCGCAGAGAACTTGATTGCGTTCGAAACGAGATTACGGACAATTGTCGCGAGGAAGTGGCGGTCGCAGTGAATCGGGAGCACTCCTTCACCCTCCCAGATCAGGTCGACCCCTTTCTCGGCAGCCATTCGGTAGTAGGTCTGCAGGATCGGCTCGATCGCTTCTTTCACCGGAAACGTTTCCGTGACTGCTACAAGACGCTCCTGCCGGCTGCGGACCCAGATGAGAAGATTCTCCGCCAGTTGCCACACCGAGTTCGCCGAGATTTTCAGATCTTCGATGATCTCGAAGAGGTTATCCTTTGTGAACTCCTCCCGATTCTCATCGACGAAATCGAGCACCTGCGCAATCGTCCCCAGGGGGCCCCGGAGATCGTGGGAGATGATCGAGAGGAAGCGGTCCCGTGTCGTGATCGCCCGGGTTAGTTCCTCAGTGCGCCGGGCTACCTCCCGGCTGAGTTCTTCGGCTCTCCGGTCCGTCTCGGCAACACGGATGTTGTAGAGGACCGTTACGATCGCGATGATCCCCGCCACGGCCACCGCCGCAATGATGTGATATCGATTCCGGAGTAGCGCGACCGACTCAGCGGAGGCGGGCGCGTCGGTCATGCCGAACCGGACGAGATCGAACACGAGATAGAGAAGCGTAACGGAGCCCACCATGATCGTTAACAACAGCGCGATCCGGAGAGCACGATTCGACGGCGCGTTCATGATACGTCGATATCGTACCGGGAACGTCGCGTAAACTCAACTGAACGGCGGGGCGAGACCACCCACCAGAAAAGGGCGAAGATCTCAGGGCTGCCGCGGACAGGCGTGACGGCGGGTCCCGAGAGGGAGACTCTATACGATATCCCAGACCGCGGGATTCAGAACGATCGAACCTCCCTTCCACTCCAGGAGCCCGTCATCCTCGAGGGACGCCAATGCCCGGGAGAGCGTCTCCGGTCGGACCGAGATCGCAGCGGCGGTATCCTTCTTGGAAAGCTCGCTCGTTATCGACGCCTTCCGTCCGTAACGAACCTCGAGAAACCGGATCAGCCGCTGTTTCACGTCCATCGTCGCGAGGACGTAGAGCTGCTGTGAAAGGAAACGCATCTTCCCCACCAGGTCCCGGAGAAAGTCGTCCCGAAACGCCTCGTCCGCCAACAATCGACGGATTCGGTCCCGATGGATCACCGCGAGAAGGGAATCCTCCAGTGCGGCAGCGCTCACGGGATAGGTATCCCGTTCGAAGAGAACGATCTCCGCGAACAGATCTCCGGGCTCCACCATGTGGATCGTCACCTCCCGCCCGTCGGGAGTACTCCGAAAGAGTCGCACCGACCCCGATAGGAGACGGTACACCGACGTTCCCTCGTCTCCTTCGAGAAACAGCATCGTACCCGCCGCAACGGTTCGTTTGCTCTGAGCCGTCTCCAGCTTCTCGATCGACCGCGGACTCAGATCGTTAAAAAAATCGGGCATTATTGACCTCGATCAAGTGCGGATCGCCGTTCCACCGGTACGATACCGGACATGATGATAGAAATATACACAACCCTCCATGACCTGACGGAGCGATATCCTGAGACGATAACGGTATTGGTCGACGCCGGTTTCCGCAAGATGGTCGATCCCGAGATGCGGCGCCGCTTCGGCTCGTCGGTGACGGTTGAGACCGCCGCTCTGGCGAGGGGTCTGGACCCCGCGTCGTTTCTCCGGGATCTTCGGCGTACCGCAGGAATCGACACCGGTACGGAGAACGGTGACGTCCCCGACGGTGGTGATCGTACCGGATCCGGCGTCGGATCGGTGCCGGGTACCGCCTCCGCCGATGAATCAGCCGGCACGGCCGGTGCCGTGAGCCCTGCCGTCGATCCCGGAACACCGGTCCGGATCGTCGGACTCGTACCCTGTCCGATCCGCGTCCCGATGACCAACGTCCTAGAATCGGCGAGCACCGAGTTTACCGCCCGTACCGGCATCTCCGTCGAATACGACCTCCAGGCGGCGTACACCGGGACGGAGTGGATCGAGGAGAACATCGGCGCAACGCCTCGCGCTACCGACCTGCCGGAGATCTTTTTATCCGCGGGGTTTCGCCTCTTCTTTACCGACGAGCGGTTCCGGCGGCTTCGTCGGGAGGGGGCGTTTGCCGACCGCAGCGGGTGGAATGGAACGAATGGATTCGCAACGTCCAACGCCCTGATCGACCCGGAGCACTCGTTCTCGGTGATCGGGGTTGTGCCCGCGGTGTTCATGGTCAACCGGAACTACCTCGGTTCCCGGGCGATGCCGGAAACGTGGGCCGATGTGCTCTCCCCGGCGTTTGAGAACGGTCTCGCTCTCCCGATCGGTGACTTTGATCTGTTTGATTCGCTGCTTCTCGGGGTCCACCGGAGCTTCGGAATCGAAGGGATCCGCAGCCTGGCGCGGAACATGTACCAGGAGATGCACCCGGCGCAGATGGTCGCCGGAGCCTCCCGGAGCGGCTCTCCCGTCGAAAGCGGGGCGGACCAAGGGGCTGCCGCGGCGGGGCTCACCGGAACCGATACGCCGGCGGGGCCGGTGATCACGATCATGCCCTACTTCTTTACCCGGACGATCAACGAGACGAGCCCCCTTGTACCGGTGTGGCCCTCCGACGGCGCCCTGGCGGCACCGATCCTGCTTGTGACCCGCCGGGACCGTCCGGAGATACAGCCGATGATCGACACGATCGCGGGCCTCTCGATGAGCCGCGTCCTGAGCCGCCTCGGCCTCTTTCCGAGCGCCCACCCCGAAAACGATGACTTCGACGCCGATGAGCATCCCCTGCAGTGGCCGGGATGGGACCTGCTGCTTTCGCCGGAGCTCCCGCAGATCCTCGCGGACACCACCGCGGAGTTCCAGGGGGTTGTGCAGAATCGCCGTCTTGTCTCTGTCGCAGGAGGACCGGCATGAAGCTGATCACCGTTGCAGGACCGCCGTCGTGCGGCAAAACCGCGGTTATCCTCAAGACGATCGTCGAGCTCCAGCGCATGGCGATCGCCGCCGGAGTGGTCAAGTTCGACTGCCTCGTAACCGACGACGACGAGCGGTACGCCCGGGCGGGTATCCCGGTACAGAAGGGACTTTCCGGGTCGATCTGCCCGGACCATTACTTCGCGAGTAACATCGAGGAGACCTTCTCCTGGGGCGCCCGGGGGGATCTCGAAATCCTCTTTACCGAGTCCGCCGGACTCTGCAACCGCTGCTCCCCGCATATCAAGGATGTGATGGCGGTAGCGGTGATCGACAATCTGAGCGGTATCAACACTCCGAAAAAAGTCGGTCCGATGCTTCGTACCGCCGATGTGGTGGTGATCACCAAAGGTGACGTCGTGAGCCAGGCGGAACGGGAGGTGTTCGCCGCCCGGGTCCACCAGGCAAACCCCCGGTCGCGGATACTTCCGGTGAACGGACTCAGCGGGCAGGGAGCGTTTGAACTCGCCCGCCTCCTCCGCGACGAGGCGCCGGAGCAGGTGACGGTAACCGGCTCACGCCTGCGGTATCCGATGCCCAGCGCGGTCTGCAGTTACTGCCTCGGCGAACAGCGGATCGGCGCCGCCCACCAGATCGGGAAC
>JBKHFT010000002.1:0-67696 GCA_046540055.1 Alkalispirochaeta sp. | reverse complement strand
GCGATCTCTCCCTCCGGGGTCCGGAGTTCCACCGACAGCGATGTTGCCCGGGACATATCTTCTTCAGGGTAGTGGAGTTGGACCGAGATCGTTTCGTCAGGAGAGATCACCGAACCCGCTTCAACGGTATCCAGCGACGGCACCTCCGGCTCATCGAGAGAACGAAACAGTTCTGTGTTTTCCGAACACGCCGGCAGGAGCAGCGCGATGAATACGACTATCGCCCACCGGGTCCGGGCCCACCTCTCCATGATGTTAAGTATACAACACTCCGTCGGAACAACCAACTGTTAACGATCGAACGAGCGGTTCCGTGTAGCGCCGGGCCAGGGTTAGCGCCGGTCCGAGGTTAGCGCCGGTCCAGGGTTAGCGCCGGTCCGGGATTACCACCGGCAGCTGTGTGTCCGCCGACACTTCCCGTGCCCAGAGATCGAGGAGATTCAGAATCGTCCCGGTGGCGCGAACCATCGATCGGAGGGGGATCCACTCATAGGGGCCGTGAAAATTCAATCCTCCTGCGAAGATGTTCGGCGTCGGGAGCCCCATCTCCGTCAGACGGGCACCGTCGGTGCCGCCGCGGATCGGCTCCGGTCTGGGGGTGGCCCCGGTCGCCTCGATCGCCCGGGTCAGAAGGTCCAGCAGAAAGGGATACTCGGCGATCCGTTCCCCCATATTGAGGTACTGCTTCTCCGCCGTAACGGTAATCTTCGACCCCGGGTATGCAAGTTCGATCGTTCGTCCCAGGTGGGTGAGGTACTCGATGCGTCGCTGAACCTCTCGGATATCGAAGTCGCGGATAATGAACTCGATCCCGGCGTGACCGTAGTCACCGGTAACTTCGACGGGGCAGTAGAACCCGAAGCGACCGTCCGTTGCTTCGGGGCTCTCGTTCTGGGGTACCATCGCCAGGAAGCGTCCGGCGATCGTGACCGCATTTGCCATCTTGCCTCGGGCGCTTCCGGGATGGATCACGTATCCCTCGATATCGACGTGAACGCGATAGGCGCTGAAACACTCCGCTTCGATGCTTCCTTCTTTACCGCCGTCCATCGTATACGCGAATCGCGCATGAAGCGCCTCCACGTCGAGTTTGTCCACCCCTCGCCCGATCTCTTCGTCGGGGGTAAAGACGATCTCCACCTCGGGGTGGGGAAACTCGGGATGATTCGTGAGAAACCGCGCGGCGGTCATGATCTCCGCAACTCCCGCCTTGTCGTCTGCTCCAAGAAGGGTCGTGCCGTCGGCGGTGATGATCGTCTCCCCGACGAAATCGAGGAGATCCGGGTAGTCCTTCGGGTCGAGGGCGATACCGTGTCCCAGGTCAAGACGTGTACCGTCGTAGTCGTTCCATACCCGGGGGGATACGTTCTCCCCGCTACTGTCCGGAGCGGTGTCCATGTGTGCAAGGAACGCGACCGCCGGAGCGGTAACACCGTCTGAAGGGGGGATCCGGGCGATTACGTACCCGTATTCGGTGATCTCCACGTCCCGGATACCGAAGCTCCGGAGTTCGTCGGCCAGGATCGTCGCGAGATCAAACTGCCGCGAGGTCGACGGGGTCGTCTCCGAATGGCGATCGCTGGTTGTATGGACCTGAACGTACCGCAGGAACCGTTCCTGGACGTCCTGCTGCAGGACAGGGTAATGGGTGTGTAGATTCATGACCCATCATATCGACATTTGCTACAACGCCGCAAGTTTCCGTATATTGGCGGTATGGAATTACCACGATATCCCGACTGTGCGCCGATCGATATGTCGATGCGGGACGCCCTCCATCCGCGTCTGATAATGCTTCCCGACGGGGTCTCGGAGTTCACATTCGCCGGGTTATACCTGTTCCGCGAAACCTATAACTACCATCTTTCCTGTCTGCCGGAAGAAAAGCTTCTGATCAGCGGCGAAAAGGAGGGAAAGCGGTTTTTCATGCTTCCCTGTGGTATTCCTGACGACGACACACTGCTGGAGGAGCTGTTCAACCGGTACGACTACCTCAAAGGGCTGAGCGAACGCAACGCCGACGACGCCTGGGTTCGTCTCGAGAAGCTGGGACTTCATGTGCACGAAGATCGGGACAACTTCGACTACCTCTATCTGAAGGATGACCTCGCAAATCTTCCGGGTAAAAAGTTTCACAAGAAGCGAAATCACGTAAACGCTTTTATAAACAACTACGAGTTTGACGAACAGGCGCTTCTGGTACGACACATACCGGACGCGCTGGGCATCCTCGAGGCGTGGCAGGCGGAGCGCGACGACCGTGCGGACTACGCCGCGGCCCGGGAAGCCCTCGAACGGTACCAGGAGCTCGGCCTCAAAGGGTACATCGTGTACGTCGGTGATACTCCCGCAGCGTATACCGTCGGCGAAGCGTTGATGAAAGGGCAGAGCTTCGTCGTCCACTTCGAGAAAGCGGCAGACGGGTACCGCGGAATCTACCAGTTTATCAACAAGGCGTTTGCAGCGATGCTCCCGAAGCATTACAAATGGATAAACCGGGAGCAGGATCTCGGTGACGAGGGTCTCCGACAGTCGAAGATGACCTATCGCCCCTCGGGTTTCGTGAAAAAATATCGTGTTGACAGAATCCCGGAGGCAGACCGCGATGCAGGAGAAGATCAGGCACACCCGTAACGACAAACGCTACACCGCGGCGGAAGAGGTCCTCGCGTCCCTCCCTCCCCGGTACTTCGAACTCTACGACGACGAGGAGATCGCCGCTCACGCCGCCGCGATCGCTTCGCTCTCCGACGACTACCCGGTGCGGATCGTCTCGCGATTCTTCGTGACCGCCTCCGGCGGTGACGAGTCCGGGCGATCCGACCCCCGGTCCTGCACGTTCACCGTTTGTACCTGGGATGCCCCGGGCCTGTTCAGCTATATCAGCGGTATCCTCGGCGCGCGGCAGTTCAACATCCAGTCCGGCGAGGTGTTCACCGGCGAAAACGGGATCGTGGTGGATACCTTCTCGGGAATTCTCGAGGACGACAGCGAGCCCGACCGGTGGTGCACTGCGCTGGAACACGAGCTGGCGAGTCTCTTCGTTCCCCTCAGACGAAATCCCCCGCGATCGGAGGAGGTGCGGGTTGCGGTGATGGAGCGTGTTGCCCGGGAGTACGCGCGGCGTCACGCGATCCAGTCCGATGTATCGTCGGAGACGGAACCGCTTCTTCCGATCCGGATCGACGTTGACCAGGTGGAACAGCTCACCCGGGTGTCGGTGATGTCTCAGGACACGCCGTTTTTCCTCTACTCCCTTGCGAACGCCCTCGCGTTACAGGACATGTCGATCCGGCAGGTGGAGATCGAGACGCGAGGCGAGGAGGTGCGGGATACCTTCTGGATCTCTCACGTTCGTGGTGGGCCGATTACCGAAGCGGCGGATCGCGAACGATTGCAGCTCTCGATTCTGGTCACAAAACAGTTCACCCACGCCCTCGATCAGGCAGCGGATCCTCTCGTCGCATTTACCCGTTTCGAGGAGCTGGTCGGCAACGTCGCCGGCGACGGCAGCGGTGAACGACTCCAGAATCTCCTGGCTGATCCCTCGGCCCAACGGGAGCTGGCGCGTCTCCTCGGGGCGAGCGATTTTCTCTGGGAGGATTTTATCCGCCTCCAGTATGAGAGTATTCTCCCCCTCCTTCGGAAGCGGCGGAACCAACGACCCCTGAGCACCCCGCCGGCGGAGCTTTCCGGTCGTCTTGACGACGCGCTGGCAGCGGCGGACACACCGGAGAAAAAGCGGGATGCCCTCAACGCGTTCAAGGATCGCGAAGCGTATCTGATCGACGCCGACCATATTCTTCGACGGGACACGGACTTCTTCTTCCTCAGCCACCGCCTGACCGCCCTCGCGGAGGTGGTGGTGCGTCGCGCCTACGATCTTGCCTGGGAGGAGCTGACCGGGTTGTACGGTGTACCCCGGAGCGCCGCGGGGCTCCCGGCGGTGTACGCGGTGTTCGGCCTGGGCAAGCTTGGCGGCAGCGCTCTCGGGTACGCATCGGATATCGAGTTGATGACGATCTACAGCGATCACGGGGACACCGATTCCGGCGACCGCCGTATCTCGAACCGCGAGTTCTTCGAGCGTCTCGTACGCGGCGTCGACGAGGTGATCGAGTCGAAACGGGAGGCGATCTTCGAGATCGACCTCCGCCTTCGTCCCTACGGAGAGGACGGACCGAAGGCGGTCCACGTGGAAAGCTTTATCGATTATTTCGGTCCCGGCGGGAAGGCGCACAGCGCGGAGCGACTCGCCCTGATCCGGATGCGCCATATCGGTGGGGATCTCGACCTCGGCCGCCGGATGATCGCCGTTCGTGATCAGCTGGTCTACGAGGCAGACAGCATCAACGTCCAGGAGATTCGCGATCTGCGGCGGCTACAGGCGGAAGAGAAAGCCGGCGGCGGTCGCCTCAACGCGAAATTCAGCCCCGGCGCTCTGGTGGACCTCGAATACAACGTCCAGCTGCTTCAGGTTCGGGAAGGGCGTACCCATCGGGGCCTCCGGAATCCCGGTATCCACGCAGGATTGCGAGAACTTTCCGAGCTGGGCACGATCGACCGCAACGAGGCGGACGCGATGATACGGGCGTACCGCTTCCTCCGGAATCTGATCAATGGACTGCGGATGCTCCGGGGAAACGCCCAGGACCTCTTCTTGCCTCCCTTCGATACCGTTGAGGCGGCGCACCTCGCTCGTCGCATGGGGTACCGGGATACCGCCGAACAGAGCGCGGCGGAACAGTTGCGCATCGACTTCGATGTGGAGACCGCCGCGGTTCGCAGTTTTGTGGAGCGCCATCTCGGCGAGGAGGCGATCCCCGAACTGCCGGCGGGTAATCCCGCGGATCTGGTTCTCTCCGACCGGTTGAGCGAGGAGCGGAGCGCCCTGATTCTGAAAACCGCCGGGTTCCGAAACCCCTCCCGGGGGATCATCAATCTGCGGCGAATCGCCGGAAACGGGCCGGAGCGGGAGCTCTTCGCACGCCTTCTCGTCCTTGCCTGGGACTACGTTGTCCGTTCCGGCGATCCGGATATGGCGCTGAACAACTGGGACCGTTTCACTGAACAGATCGGGGACCGGGGAGCGTTCTTCCGGGAGCTCCTCGCCCAGCCGCGACGGATAGAGATCATGATTCTCATCTTCGCCGGGAGTCAATTTCTGAGCGACACACTGATCCGGAATCCCTCCTTTCTCGGGTGGATCAGCGACGCTTCGGTGGTGTCGGATCGGCGGGATGCGGAAAGAATGGCGCTACAGCTGAGACGGGAGATCGAATCGACGGAGTCACGGCAGGACCGTCTCGACATAATCCGTCGCTTTCGTCGACGGGAGATCCTGCGCATCGGGACGAAAGATATCTGTCTGAAGGGAGAGTTCATCGAGGTCGTGGAGGAACTCAGCGATCTCGCCCGGGGGATCGTTCAGACGAGTCTCGAACGGGTTCTGGAGGAGACACCCCCGGAACGGCGTCCCGGTCGAATCTGCATCCTTGCCTTCGGAAAACTCGGTGGTGACGAGCTCAACTACAGCTCCGATATCGACCTCCTGGCGGTATACGAACCGGACGAGACGATCGTGGATCAGGAGCGGTGCGCCGCGACGGTGTTCAGGCAGGTTGTACGTGATCTGAGTGATTTTACCCTGGAGGGACAAGCCTACCGCGTCGATCTGCGGCTTCGCCCCTGGGGGAACGCCGGGCGTCTGGTCTACGCCCTTCCAACCCTCGAACGCTACTACCGCGAGGAAGCGGCGCTGTGGGAACTGCAGGCGTTACTGAAACTCGGGCCGATCGCCGGAGATGAAGAGCTGGGGTGGGAGCTTCTCGGCACCCTTCGTCCGACCGTCGCCTCCCGGGTGGACCGGGCGGGCCGGGAATCGATCGTTGCGACAGTGCGACAATTACGGGCGCGGGCGGTGGTGGAGCATAACGCAGCGCCGAACCTACCGGGCAGCCTCGTCGGCGCGGACGTGAAAAACGGTGAAGGCGGTATCAGGGATATCGAGTTTCTGGTGCAGGCACTTCAGATGCTGCACCAGAAACTCTCGCCGGAGGTCGTAACGGGAAATACCCTCGCAGCCCTCGACCGCCTCGAAGAGGCGGGAATCCTTGGAGCAGACGTCGTAGCGACCCTTCGGGATGATTACCTCTTCCTCCGTCGTATCGAGCACTTTCTCCAGGTCTACGACGACCAGCAGCTTCACTCGATTCCCGCGGAGCCGGAGGCGCAGAGCAAACTCGCTCGGGTGCTCCTGGGGGACGAAGCGACGCCGGAGGAGCTGTTTCTTCGCCTCGACGAGACGCTGCGACGGGTACGGGGCCATTACCTGGCGGTCGTTGAAGGCTAAGATTGCGAAGATTGCGACGCAGGGGATTCGCGGGAGATTCCGCATAAAAAAATGGGCGCCGACAGCATGTCGACGCCCATCGGGTTCTGCACCGTCCCGTCGTGACCGGCCGGGAGGCGCCCCGACTCAGATATCGTAGTACAACGCGAACTCGTACGGATGGGGACGGAGGTCCAGCGCCATCGCTTCTGCTTCCCGTTTGTACTCGATCCAGGTGGTGATGACGTCTTCGGTGAATACATCCCCCTTCAGCAGGAACTCGTGATCCTGTTCGAGGGCACTGAGCGCTTCCCGGAGGGAACCCGGCGTGGTCGGAACCTTCGAGGCCTCTTCAGGGGTCAGGTCGTAGATGTTTCGATCCAGCGGCTCACCGGGGTCGATCTTGTTCTGGATCCCGTCGATCGCCGCCATCAGCATCGCACTGAACCCGAGGTACGGGTTGCTCGAGGGGTCGGGACAACGGAACTCGAAGCGCTTCGCTTTCTCGCTGTGGGAGTACATCGGGATACGAACAGCGGCGCTCCGGTTCCGGCTGGAGTACGCCAGGTTGACCGGTGCCTCGTACCCGGGGACGAGGCGCTTGTAGCTGTTCGTCGTCGGGTTGGTAAAGGCGAGGATCGCCGGCGCGTGTTTCAGGATACCACCGATCGCGTAGAGAGCGGCCTGGGAAAGACCCGCGTACCCGTCACCGTAGAAGAGGTTCTTTCCATTCTTCCAGATCGAAAGGTGGGTATGCATACCGCTTCCGTTGTCCATGAACAGCGGTTTGGGCATGAAGGTAACGGTCTTGTTGTGTTTCCTGGCGACGTTTTTGACGACGTACTTGTACTTGGTCATGTTGTCCGCCATCTCGAGGAGCGGTGCGAAGCGCATGTCGATCTCGCACTGACCACCGGTAGCAACCTCGTGATGGTGCGCCTCGACGGTGAGGCCGATCTGCTCCATCAGTACGACCATCTCGGAGCGCATGTCCTGGAGCGCGTCGCTCGGCGGCACCGGAAAGTACCCCTCTTTGTAGCGCGGCTTGTACCCGAGGTTCGGACCCTCGTCCTTTCCCGAGTTCCAGCGTCCTTCGACGGAGTCGACGAAGTAGAAACCGCTGTGCTCGGTCTGGTCGTAGCGGATATCGTCGAAGATGAAGAACTCCGCTTCCGGCCCGATAAAGGCGGTGTCACCGACCCCGGAGCTCTGCAGATAGTTTTCCGCTTTCCGTGCGATGTTACGGGGGTCCCGGGTGTAGTCTTCACCGGTGATCGGGTCGCCGATATTACACGTCATCACCAGCGTCTTGATCTCCATGAAGGGGTCGATGAACGCCGTTTGCGGCTGCGGCTTTACGATCATGTCCGATTCGTTGATGCTCTGCCATCCGCGGATACTCGACCCGTCGAATCCGAGTCCGTCGGTGAAGATATCCTCATCGATCTGACTGGCGGGGACCGAGAAGTGCTGTTGCATCCCCGGAAAATCCATAAACCGGAAGTCGACGATCTTGACGTCCTCTTTTTTCATTAAATCGAGTACGTCTTTGGCGGTCATGTCACTCATTCTGCTCCTCCATTACATCTGCGATAGCTAACCACCGGAAGGTTCCATATATGTGGCCTTACATGGTGTTTGCTACATTTATGTGGGATAACCTAACGAAAAATACATGTCGTGTAAAGCGGTTTTTTAAAAAAATGC
Source organism: Alkalispirochaeta sp. (assembly GCA_046540055.1). Lineage (GTDB taxonomy): Bacteria > Spirochaetota > Spirochaetia > DSM-27196 > Alkalispirochaetaceae > Alkalispirochaeta. Next base: position 59,658 of record JBKHFT010000002.1, on the reverse strand, counting down.
GCGAGAAATGCATACTTATACAGAGTCAAGGGGTAGAAACGAGGGGGAATACGGAATCGGGAGGGACTCGCTTCACAGAGGGGGCGGACATCGATGCGTGATGGGTGCCCCGCCGTGGCGCTGGATGTCCCCGCTGTGGCGCCGGGTTCCCCCCGCCGCGGCGTTGGATGTCCCTGCGGCGGCGCCGGCTTCCCCCGCCGTGGCCGTCGGATCGCCTCGCCGCGGCATCGACCCCCAACGCGATCGCCCCGGATGAAACCCCTCGAGTCGGCGCGCTTCGTTCGGGGGCTACCGCGCTTCCCGGTAGTGGCGACGGATGACGATGAGGTAGTCCACCATACTGAACCAGCTGAGAAACACGGAGATTCCGAACGCAACGAGGACGGCCCATTCGAGAATCGGGAACAGGGCCGGCAGGTTGCCGAGGCGTTGGTGCATCAGAAGGAGCAGCGCGATTCCGGCGCTGACGGCGTACATCACCGCCTTTGTCTTCCCCCCCTTTCGTGCCGCCAGCGCGACGCCGTCGCGGATCATCATCATCCGGAGGAAGATGATCCCCACTTCCCGGTACATGATGAGGATGAACATCCACACCGGCATGATCGAGAGGGCGGCGAAGACGACGAAATATGTGAGACGGCTGATTACGTCGGCAAAAGGATCAAGAAGTTTCCCGAGATCGGAGACGATTCCCATACCGCGGGCAACCGCCCCGTCTACCGCGTCGGAGATCTCGATGACGGCGAAGAGCACCCAAAGGACGACGGTACTGAGGAGGGCGTACCTGCCGTCGCTCCACTCGGGAAGGAAGGCGAAGATAAAGAACAGGGGGCTCAGATAGAGACGGAGGCTGGTTAGCTGGTTTGCGATGTTCACGACTAAATGCTACGTGGGCGGTCAGATACTGTCAACTGCGCCGATCTCGTCGGGACCGGCGTTGACGCCGTCGGTAGCGGTTCCGAGATGGCGCTGAAGTCCCCGATACTGGTCCTCCCGGAAGTAACTGTAGAGAACTTCGAACCCTCTCTTCAGGCGTCGGTCGATCATGCGCCGCAGCGCGCGTTGGAGTTCCGCGGTGGTCTCGTAGGTGAAATGGCGTTCACTGGTGAGAAAGAAGTCCCGACCGGCGTTGACGGTGAGGGTGGGATACCCGAACAGGTTTCCCTGCCGGTCGGTGATCGTTATATACCGGGAACTCCCGTCGCCGTCGCGTCGATACAGAGTGACCATCATACAGTAAAGACTATCGGCGGGTTCACCGGATAATCTGAGGCACTCGTTCAACACCGATCAGATATACCCCTGGCTGAAGGTACGTTGTTGTGTCCTCGGGGAACCGGAGATGAATGTCCTCCGTCGTTGCGGCGTCGAAGGAGGCGAGGATCTCACGTATCCGCAGGGCAAGTCCCGACGAAGCGTATCGTTCAAAGGTGCGCGACTCTCCCGCTACTGCGACGGTAAGCTCCAGGGGCAGCCCGTCCGGAGGGAACCACCACAGTTCCGGCGGGTGCCGGAGGACGGTGAGGGTAATATCGACGGCACCGTCGAGAGGAACGCGAAGGGGCGTACTCCACGGGCCCGGCCCGGGTGTCCCGTCTCCCGGAGAACCGTCACCGACCTCTTTACCTGTGGTCCCCCCGTTTTCCGTCGGCTGCGTTCCCGCCGGCGGCGTTACCGGCGACGGAGGCGTGGTTCTTTCCGGAGGAAGGAGATCACTCACCGGCGCGAGGGTGAGCTCAAGGAGGTCTGGACGCGAGACGGGTCGGATGTGAAGCAGCGCTACCGGAACGGTCGTCTCCACGTCGGGTCGGCGCCCCCGGGGAGTACGAGCCTGTGAAGTGCCCGCCGTGGTGGTGGCGTCGTCGATCACCGTAACCGTCGTGGTGGCCTGTGGATCAAGGTACACGGCGGGATAGGGAATCCACAGCGGGATCGTCACGGCGATCGTGAGGATCGGTGGAACGATCACGACGAGGCGCCACCATCGCGGCAGGAGCACGGTACCAATGGTCACGAGAACCGCCACGGTAAACACGATCGCCCCGCCCGCGAGGTCGCGTTCCGGGATCGTATTGATATACCCTGTCCCCGCACCGACGACGGTCACGATGAGCGATGCCGGGACGACGATACGGCATCGTCGTCGAACGGAAACGGTACGACGACGTGGACGCACCGAAAGGACGACGCAGGAAAGCGCTCCGCCGAAGGCGACTCCCGCGACGAAGATGAGGAAGTAGGGGTGGTGAACCAGGTATGCCGCCACGTCTCCCGTTCCTCCGGTATGTGCGAGCCCCGCCGCTAGAGGTGGTACAGCTCGCCGTACTTACCGTTCAGGTATTCGAGAAAGTATCGCGCGTCGAGGGGCTCACCGGTGATCTCCTGTACCAGTTCTCCGGCGCTCTTCGCCCGTCCATGACGATGAATATTCTCCCGCAGCCACGAAAGGATCGGGCCGGTATCGCCGCGTTCCGTGGATTCCCACATATCGGGGATCTCACGTTCCATCACCCGAAGGAACTGAGCGGCGTAGAGATTGCCCAGGGCGTAGGTCGGGAAATACCCGAAGGCTCCAAAGGACCAGTGTACATCCTGGAGGACGCCCGATGCATAATCGCCCGGGACGACCCCGAGGAGATCCCGGCTTTTCTCCACCCACGCTTCCGGCAGGTCGTCGACGGAGAGATCATCCGCGAGTAGCGCCTGTTCCAGCTCGAAGCGCATGATGATATGGAGGCTGTAGGTAACCTCGTCCGCCTCGACACGGATCAGGGACGGTTCGACCTTGTTGATTCCCCGGTAGAACGTCTCGACGTCGACCCCACCGAGCTGTTCCGGAAAGTATCCGTGAAGTTCCGGCAACCAGTACGTCCAGAACTGACGGCTCCGGCCGATCATGTTCTCCCACATCCGGCTCTGGGACTCGTGGATCCCAAGGCTTGTACCTTCTGCGAGGATCGTCCCCCGGAGCTCCGGCGCAACACCGAGCTCGTAGAGGGCGTGTCCCGTCTCGTGGATCGTGGAGAAGAGACCCGACGGCAGCTGATCCTCGTCGTACCGGGTGGTGATCCGGATATCGTTCCCGCCGAGGGTTGTGGTAAAGGGATGGGCGCTGACATCGAGTCGTCCCCGGGAGGTTTCATACCCCAGGGCGGTCATCACCCGGCGGCTCGCGGCTTCCTGGGCGGCAACGGGATATTTCCGGCGAAAGAGGCGATCGTCCACCTGCGGTGCCTCGGCGATCCGCTGCACAAGGTCGACAAGCCCCGCGCGAAGCCCCGTAAAGACCTCGGCGATCTCCCCCGTTTTCGCGTAGGGTTCGTACTGATCGAGGAGCGCGTCGTACCGGTTTCCGTCGTGTCCGAGGGCATCTGCGAACTCCCGGCTGAGACGCAGCAGGGAAGAGAGCCACGGCTTGAACCGGTCGTAATCGTTCGCCTTCCGCGCCGCTGCCCACGCGTGTTGTCCGCGACTCGCCGTCTCCGCCAGCTCTTTTACCAGCGCCGGGGGGACCCGGGTCGCCTGTGTGTACTGTCGTCTTTTCTCCCGGATGAACGCGGCGTCGATTTCGGACAACCCTGCAGGGACCGAACGGTTTCCGTCGACTTCCGGTTTGACCCCGGCGTTATCGCTCACGGCACCGGTCGCGCCGAGGAGTTCGAGGAGCTCCCCGACCCGGGGCGCGGTGTTTCGCTCGTGAACGAGGCTCTGCAACAGTGCCTGCTGCGATGCACGCTCTTCCACCGCCCCTTCGGGCATGTACGTTTCCTGATCCCAGTTGAGAATCGCGGCGGTGTGCTCCAGGAGGCGCGACTCGCGATCGAGTTCTTTGAGTTCCGCGAGGGCCGATGCAGCACGTCCGCTCATATCACATCCTTCGACGCGGTCTTCTCTGCGAGCATCCGGCGGAACGCATCGATGCTCATCGCGGGGAGGCGATCGCCGGTGCGTGTCCGGACGCTCACTTCACCCGCCTGCTCCTCGTTCTCACCGACGACGAGCATGTACGGGACCTTCTGCGTCTGGGCGATACGGATCTTTGCGTTCATCCGGTTATCCGAGAGGTCCGCTTCGACGCGGTATCCCGCATCGAAGAGCTCCTTCGCTACCGTCGCGGCATAGTCGCTGAACGCCGGCGCCACGGGGACCACAACGCCCTGTACCGGTGCCAGCCACACCGGAAAAGCGCCGCCGTAGTGCTCGATGAGAACACCGAAGAAGCGCTCCATGGACCCCAGCAGCGCGCGGTGGACCATATACGGGCGTTTCTCCTTACCGTCGGTATCGACGAAGGTCATGTCGAAGCGCTCGGGGAGGTTGAAATCGAACTGGATCGTCGTCATCTGCCACTCCCGACCGAGGGCGTCCTGCACTTTCAGATCGATCTTGGGACCGTAAAACGCGCCACCCCCTTCGTCGAGTTCGTATTCCATCCCCTCCGCATCGAGGGCGCCCCGGAGGCTTTCGGTGGCGCGGTCCCAGTCGGTCTGTTCACCCACCGATTTCTCCGGTCTCGTCGAGAGGTACGCTTTGATCTTTTCGAAGCCGAAGGCGTGCCACATCCGCATCGAGAACTGGAGTACCTCGAGGATCTCGTCCTCGACCTGGTCGGGGGTGCAGAAGATGTGGGCATCGTCCTGGGTGAATCCGCGGACTCGCAGAAGTCCGTGGAGGACTCCCGAGCGCTCGTAGCGGTACACCGTACCGAGTTCACCCCACCGAAGGGGCAGGTCGCGGTAACTGCGTTTGTCGGTCTTGTAGATCATGATATGGAAGGGACAGTTCATCGGTTTCGCGTAGTAGTCCGCGTTGTCCAGTTCCATCGGGGAGTACATGTTCTCCTTGTAGAAACCGAGGTGCCCCGAGGTTTCCCAGAGCCAGCTTTTTCCGACGTGAGGCGTGGCGAGGAGGTCGTATCCCCCTTTGCGGTGTTCTTCCCGCCAGAAGTCTTCGATTGCAGTACGGATGCGCATCCCCTTGGGGTGCCAGTAGATCAGCCCCGGTCCCGCCTCTTCGTGGGTGGAAAACAGGTCGAGTTCCCGTCCGAGCTTGCGATGGTCTCGCTTCTCGATCTCGGCGAGCCAGTTCAGGTGTTCCCGGAGCTCCTTCGGGGTCTCCCAGGCGGTACCGTAGATCCGTTGGAGCATCGGGCGCTTCTCGTCACCCCGCCAGTAGGCTCCGGCGATCGTCAGGAGTTTGAACGACTTCGGGTGGATCTCTCCGGTGCTCTCGACGTGGGGCCCTTTACAAAGGTCGACAAAGGTGTCGACGGTGTAGGTGGAGACCTCAACGTCCTCGGGAAGGTCGTCGATCAGCTCCAGCTTGTAGGGTTGATCGTGGAAGATCTCTCTCGCCTTCTCTTTCCCTACGACGTCCCGCGCAAGGGGGTGTTTCCCCGCGACAATAGAGCGCATCCGTTCCTCGATCTCTTCGAGGTCTTCCGGTTTGAGATTTCGGGGAAGATCGAAATCGTAGTAGAAGCCGTTCTCGATCGGCGGTCCGATTGCGATTTTTGCGTCGGGAAAGATCTGCAGCACCGCTTCTGCCATAACGTGGGCGGTGGTGTGTCTGATGCGATACAGCTTCTCGTCGCGCGTGAGTGTTTCCGACATGTACGTAACCTCCGAAATAATCGCCTCTCGGTATCCCGAACGGGTTACCGTGCGGACCGCACGATGGACCTGCTGACGATAGAGGGATAGTGGGCGAGCACAATAGGGATACCACTGTGGGACAGGGGTGTCAAGCAGAGCGGTCGGGGGGTTCCACGGGACCGGAACGGAGTACCACGAGGGATCGGGAGGCAACCGAGCATGTGTCCGCTACCTCGATGAGGCTCTCACAGCAGCGGTCCCGGATGTCGAAGGGCGCCTCCCGGGAGGTGTCGACAACGACGTACCATCGGAGCCCTCGGGGCGGGTCGGGAAGAACGAAGGACTCCTGCTCCTTTCCGGAGTTCAGCATGATGTAAAAGTCGTCGTCTTCCCGTTCTCCATAGCTTCCCAGTTCCGTTCCGTCGATGTACACGGCGAAGGAGAGGGACTCGGTACCCCAGTCGAGGGGCCGACCGGCGGCGTTGAGCCATTCGATGTCGGCCCGGGCGTTCAGGTTGGTATCCACGCCGGTGTAGAAATCGGGACGGGTGAACACAGGGTGGGAGCGGCGCAACGTGATAAGCATCCTGGCAAAGCGAAAGATCTCGCCGTACCGCTCTCCGAGGCGATAATCGTTCCAGCTCACCTCGTTGTTCTGACAGTACGCGTTGTTATTGCCCCGCTGCGTCCGGCCAAACTCGTCTCCCGAGAGAAGCATCGGGGTTCCCAGGGAGAGGATCAGGGTGGCGAGGTAGTTTTTCATCTGTCGGATACGGATCGCGTTGATCTCGGGGTCTCCCGTCTCGCCCTCAACACCGTAATTGAAGCTGTAGTTGCTGTTGTGACCGTCACGGTTCTGCTCTCCGTTTGCCTCGTTGTGCTTCCGGTTGTAGCTGACCAGATCGCGGAGGGTGAATCCGTCGTGGGCGGTCACAAAGTTGATACTGTGAAAGGGAGTACGACCTTCCCGGCGGTACAGGTCGGAACTTCCCGAGAATCGTGTCGCCAGCGCCCCGACGGTACCCCGGTCGCCGCGCCAGAAGCGGCGGACGTCGTCACGGAAGCGGTCGTTCCATTCCGCCCAGCGGCCCTGGAACGCCCCCACCTGGTAGGCGCCGCCGGCGTCCCACGCCTCGGCGATGATCTTCGTCTTCTGCAGGATCGGGTCTTCCGCGATTCGCTCGAGGATCGGTGCGTTGTCCATCATCCGGCCGTGGCGGTCGCGACCGAGAACGCTACCGAGGTCGAACCGAAACCCGTCGACGTGCATATCGACGACCCAGTAGTGGAGCGCTTCGGTGATGAGGGTGTACATCACCGGGTTGTTGCAGTTGAGGGTATTCCCCGTACCGGAGTAGTTCCGGTAGTACCTGGGATTTTCGTCGAGCATGTAGTACACCGCGTTGTCGATCCCCCGGAAAGAGATCGTCGGTCCCAGCTCGTTCCCCTCTCCGGAGTGGTTGAACACGACGTCGAGAATGACCTCGATTCCGGCGCGGTGGAACTCCCTGACCATCTCCTTGAACTCTCGGACCTGCTCGCCCCGGGCGCCGTCGGCGGCGTAGGACCCTTTTGGTGCGAAAAACGCGAGGGTGTTGTACCCCCAGTAATTGATCAGCTCCTCACCGGTCAGCGGATTGTGGCGATGGATCTCGTGCTCGTCAAACTCCTGGATCGGCAGGAACTCGACGCTGGTGATCCCCAGATCCTGGAGATAGGGAATCATCTCGATCGCTCCGCGGTACGTTCCAGGATGGGAGACTCCGGCGCTCGGATGCATCGACAACCCCCGGACGTGTGCCTCGTAGATCACCGTTTCCCTGAGGGGATAGTTGAGGGGACGATCGCCCTGCCAGTCGAAGGTATCGTCGACCACGATGCACTTGGGGAGTGTTGCGGCGTTGCCGCCGCGTCGGAACGAGAGATCCCGCTCGGGAGCGTCCGGATGGTACGCGAGGGCCGATCCGAGGTCCCAGCGAAAATCACCGGTGAGCGCTTTCGCGTAGGGATCAACGAGGGGTCGGTAGCGATTGAAGCGCATTCCCCGTTCCGGATCGAAAGGACCGTCCATGCGAAACATGTACAGCGCTCCCGGAGCGATGCCCGCAACCTCGATATGCCAGACGTCGCCGGTACGGTGCATCTCGGGAGTAAGTTCCACCTCGAGCCAGGGGTCCGCGTCCCGGGAGTCCCGATAGAGTTGCAGCCACACCGCGGTGGCGTTTCGGCTCACCACCGCGAAGTGGACACCGTCGGAGATGGGGGTTGCGCCTAGGGGATACGGCTTACCCGGGCGGACTGACAGGGAGGCTTCGTTCACAACGGTCCGATTATACTACAGAGTCGTGAAGTTCGCTGTTAACGAGGGACAGAAAGCGGTTACGCCCTTCAACGTGGAGCCAGTGTCCCACGTCGGGTATCCTCTCGATCCGCACCTCCGGAAGATGGTGTTTGATCACCTCGCCGTCACGATCGGTGATGTAAGGCGATTCGCCGCCGGCGATGATGAGCGCCCGATGGGGATACACCTCATCGGTGAACGGCCACCCCCGGATTTCGTCGTATCCCGATCGCAATCCCGGGAGGTCAAGCTGCCAACGGTACCCGTCGTCGCCGGAGACAAGACTCTTGAGGAGAAAGAGGCGTATCGATCGTTCCGGGATATACCGGGCCAGAAGGGTGTCGGCCTCGCTCCGGCTCGCCGGTCGTGCCTCTGCTACGTAGTCCATCGCGGAGAATATCTCGTCGTGTCGTGGTGGATACTCACGGGGGGCGATGTCGGCGATGATCAGGCCATCGACCGCTTCGGGGCGAGCAAAAGCGATCGCCATCGCAACTTTCCCTCCCATCGAGTGTCCCAGAAGCGACACGGGACGCCCTTCCGTCGCGAGGCCGAGCTCCTCCAGCGCCTCCAGAACGATCTCGGCGAGGGCGGTGTAGCGATACGAGGGGGGGTGCATCGACACCCCGTGGCCCGGCATATCGGGAACCAGTACGTCCCGCTCCGCCGCCAGCGACTGGGCGTGACTCCGCCAGTTATCCCCGGAGCCAAAGAGACCGTGGAGGATCACGACCGGGGGGTAGGGATGTTCCGCACCGGTCCCGTCCCGCGCCGCCCGGGTGTATCGCTGCCACTTCAGGCCACCGGCAAAAAAAGAGTCCTGTCTCGGTTCGGTACTGCTCATCTGCTGCGCGTCTCCATCCGGGTATACTCCTGATGCGGAGGGAACGATCCTACCACGCCGGAGAGACAAAAAAAAGAGCCGCCTCGAGGGCGACTCCTTCCATTCATCTGGTGACGGCGGATCGTCGACCCGCCGCCGGTTTGGAGCGCTCCAACGGCCCTTACTTCTTTCTTCCCTTTTTCCGGTTCCTTTTTTGAGCGATCGCGCGCTTCGTCGCTTCCACGTCGGCGTTGATGGGCGGAGGGGCAACAGTTGATGATGCCGACCCGTCGGGTGCCGTGGCTTCTTCACCGGAGCCTTTGGATACCGCGCCCTTGTGGTACTTTTCGACGTCCTTCCGACGACGCCGCGCGATGGCGGAGGAATGCCACACAAGGAGTACCGGCGAGGCGACGAAGACCGACGAGTAGGTACCCACGACGACACCGATGATCAGTTTCAGGGCGAAGAGCTGAATCTGGCCCGTACTGAACACCCAGATAGCGGTCACCGCCAGCAACGTCGTGAGGGAGGTGATGAGTGTCCGGCTCAGGCTCTGGGTGATACTGGTGTTGATGATCGTCCGGAACGAACTGTCCCGCAGGAGTACCTCGTTCTCGCGGATGCGGTCAAAGATAACGATCGTGTCGTTCAGGGAGTACCCGATGATCGTCAGGACCGCCGCGATCGTCGCGGTGGAGACCTCGAGCTGAAACGTCCCGATAATACCCAGGATGACCAGAACGTCGTGGATCAGAGCGGTAATCGACGAAAGGGCGTAGCCGAGGCGAAAGCGGAACCAGAGGTACCCGAGGATCAGGACGAGGGCGAACACGGTAAGGAGTACCGCCTGCCGTGTGAGATCCTCGGAGAAGCGGGGCCCGACGTACGACGCCTGGAGCTCCTCGATCGAGTGATCGGGGAACGCACTTTCCAGGGTGTCGAGGGCCTCGGCGCTGACCACCTGTTCAAAGTCTTGGACCGTACCGTCGTCGCGGAGGCGGATCACGAACTGATCGTCATCGGCATCGCCGAGGCGCTGGATCTGGGCTCCTTCGTATTCGGACAGGGTGTCCCTGACATCCGTGACCGTTACGTCGCCGCCTCCACGGATTGCGACGGTGAGGTTGAGCCCCGCTTCGAAGTCGATGCCGAGGTTGAACCTGCCCCGAGCGACGGTGCCGGCGATACCGCCGGCGATCACCAGGGCGGAGATGATCAGCATCACCCCCCGGGTTTTCATGAAGTCGAATACTCGTTTCATGCGTTCCTCCAGGCGATGCTCAGCTTGGATCGTTTCAGCGTCTCGGTGCTGAAATCAAAGAAGAGACGCGTGACGACAAGGGCGGTAAACATCGATGTTACGATACCTACCGCGAGGGTGACCGCAAAACCCTGGATCGGCCCCGTCCCCAACTGGGAGAGGAAGAGGGCGGCGATAAAGGTGGTGATGTTGGCGTCCATGACGGTCCAGAACGCTTTCTGGAAACCCGCGGTAATCGACGCGCGGGCACCTTTCCCGAGGCGATACTCTTCCTTGATGCGCTCGAAGATGATCACGTTTGCGTCGACGGCCATACCGACGGTGAGGATCACACCGGCGATACTCGTCAGGGTAAGGGTCAGGTTGAACGCCGAGAGCACGGCGGTGATGAAAAAGAGATTCAGGATCAGCGCGACGTCGGCAACGACACCGGCCCCCTTATAGTAGACGAGCATAAACACGATGATCAGTGCGAACCCGAGGACGATCGACTGCAGACCGACCTCGATCGCCCGCTCGCCGAGGGATGCACCGACGACCTGCTGGTTGACGATCTCGAGATCCACCGGAAGCGCCGCGGTCCGGAGAACGAGGGCTATATTGGATGCCTCTTCACTGCTGAAGCCGGTGATCCGGACCTGTCCGGTGGGAATCTCCTCCTGGATGCGTGCGTAGGCGCGCACCTTGTCGTCCATCACGATCGCGAGGGAGCTGCCGACGTTGTCCCGGGTGAGCCCCGCGAAGATGTCCGCCCCTTCTCCGTCGAGGACGAAGTTGACCGTCGGCTGGTTGGTCAGGGGGTCCTGGGCAACCTGGGCGTCCTGGATGTGGGCGCCGTCGAGACCGTACTGATCGATATCGTCGTGGATCACGATCCATCGCACCCGTTCGTCGATTCCGTACTCGTCACGGGTTACGTACTCACGGACGACCGATCCGGCGGGGACGAAGTCGGGAGTGCCGTCGATCTCTGGAGACCATCCGGGATTCCGGCTCTGGAGGTCGATCAGCTCCGCTGTTGCGTCGTCGTTGACGATGTGAAAGTTGAGGCTCCCCCGACCGAGAAGGAAGGAGTTGACCCGCTCGCGGTCGTTGTCACCGGGGATCTCGATGATGATCTGGTTGTTGTCACTCGTCCGGATCTGCGGTTCGGTGACGCCGAAGCGGTCGATCCGGTTCCGGATGATCTCGACGGCGAGATCAATCGCTTCCGCCATCTGCGCGTCCGACGGCTCTTCCCCGAGACGTTCGGCGAGGCTGTCGCGATCTGCTTCGAGGGTGACGCTGATACCACCGGAGAGATCGAGACCGAGCTGGACGATCCGTTCTTTCATCGCCTTCAAATCGAGCACCTCGTTGCGATAGTGCTGTTCGAGGGTGTCGAACGCTTCGTTCTGGTCGCGAAAGCTCCGCAGAACGTCGGTGGTACTCCACGTTTCCGGGATCGACTCCTCGATCGCCTCGAGATTTTCCCGGGCGACGGGAATCAGAAACGCGTATTCCTCCGGAAGCGGCTCCTCCGCGGCAGCGTCGGCCCGAAGTTCGTCGAGGGCGCTGCGCGCTTCCGTCCGAGCCCAGTCGCGGATCTCAATTCGTGAACTCTGGGCAAGTATCTTTTGGTCCTGGGGTACGAAAAAATACCACCGCACCGTGGGCAGAAACGCAGCCACGCCAAAAGCAACGAGCGCCAGAATGATCAACAGACGTAGTCGTTTACTCATTCATGAACTCCGATCGGAGAGTTGGTTTTCTTAGTTTTTGTCCGAATCATCGTCGGACGACGCTTCGGCTTCCTCTTTGCCGTCACTGCCCTTTTTCTCGAGGATCGAACTGATAGCACTGCGAGAAAACTGGATCTTCGCGTTGTCGTCGACCTTGAGTACTACCGTCTCTTCTTTGATCGACGCGATCGTGCCGCGAATACCTCCGATCGTTACGACCCGGTCGCCCTTTTTCAGAGCCGCAAGCATCTGCTTCGTCTCCTTTTGGCGCTTGTTCTGGGGCCGAATGATCAGAAAGTAGAAGATCGCAAATACGAGACCGAAGGTAACGAGCGTCGGTGCTACCGACGCAGGCCCCGATGCTCCGGCCGCGCCCGCCGGGGCGCCCATGAGCAGGGGCAATTCCTGCAGAAAATTCATCATCTACCTGTCCTTTATAATCAGAAAAATCGTGCGCTACGTTATCACGCCCACCGTACCGGGTCAAGTTGGCGGATTTCCACCTCACGAGACGACGGAGACGCTCCGGATAGACTCGGGGATGCCGAATACACCGTACAACCGCTGTAGATCTTCAGCAGACGTCACTTCGATCCCGGAAACCTCGCGAAATCTCGGGACAAAGGCTTCCAGTTCCCCGTCGTAGAGGGCGGCACAGAACGCTGCACGAAAGAGCCCTTCCTCGAGCAGTTCCGCCGCGGTGGATCTTCCGTACCGCTTCCGGGCGGCGCCGTCGACGATCGCCGTCTCACCCTGGTATCCAATGGTGAACACAAAGTCGTTCCGTTTCAATTCCGCCATAGTAACTCCCGAGTATAGCAAAAAAATGGCGGAGCAAACGCCCCGCCATTGCAGTCAAAGGTAACGCTGGTACGCCGACCCGCGGGCCGGAGAGGGCATTACATCATGCCGCCCATACCACCCATGCCGCCCATGCCGTCCATACCGCCGGCGCCGGGGGCGTCGTCCTTCTCGGGAAGGTCGGTGACCGCCGCTTCGGTAGTCAGCAGGAGGCTCGCGATAGACGCGGCGTTCTGCAGCGCCGAGCGGGTAACCTTGGCGGGGTCGATGATCCCTTCCTGCATCATGTTGACCCATTCACCGGTGGCCGCGTCGAAACCGATACCCTTCTTCTCTTTCTTGGCACGGTCGACGACGATCGATCCGTCGACACCGGCATTGACCGCAATCTGCCGCATCGGCTCCTCGAGGGCGCGCTTTACGATCTTGAACCCGACCTCCGTGTCCGCGTCGACACCGGTGAGGTCCGCTTTGTCAAGAGCGCCGAGAATCTGTACGAGAGCGGTACCACCACCGGGAACGATGCCTTCCTCGACGGCGGCGCGGGTTGCGCTCAGGGCGTCTTCGACGCGGTGCTTCTTCTCTTTCAGCTCTACTTCCGTTGCGGCACCGACGTTGATCACCGCAACACCACCGGCGAGTTTTGCGAGGCGCTCCTGGAGCTTCTCACGATCGTAATCGCTGGTGGTCTCTTCGATCTGCGCCTTGATCTGGGCGGTGCGATCCTTGATGTCCTGCTGCTTGCCGGCACCGTTGATGATCGTGGTGTTTTCTTTGTCCACCTTGACCGACTGGGCGGTACCGAGCTGGCTGATATCAACGGTCTCGAGCTTGAGGCCGAGCTCCTCGCTGATCACCTGACCACCGGTGAGAATCGCGATATCTTCGAGCATCGCTTTGCGGCGGTCACCAAACCCGGGGGCCTTCACCGCGCAGGCGTTGAGGGTTCCGCGGATGTTGTTCACGACGAGGGTGGCGAGGGCTTCACCTTCCACATCCTCGGCGATGATCAGGATCGGCTTGCCCGCCTGGGCAACCTTCTCGAGGACGGGGAGCATGTCTTTCATGCTCGAGATCTTCTTGTCGTGAATCAGGATGTAGGGGTTCTCGAGAACCGCAACCATGTGCTCGCGGTCGGTCGCGAAGTAGGGGGAGAGATAGCCGCGGTCGAACTGCATACCTTCGACGAAGTCGGTGGTAGTCTCCATCGTCTTCGATTCCTCGACGGTGATGACGCCGTCTTTTCCGACCTTCTCCATCGCGTCGGCGATCTCGTTGCCGATCTCTTTGTCGTTGTTGGCTGAGATCGATGCGACCTGGGCGATCTCGTTCCGGTCCTTGATCGTCTTCGCCATCTTGCCGATCTCGTCGACGGCGATCGCAACAGCCTTGTCGATACCGCGCTTGATGCTCATGGGGCTGATACCGGCGGCAACGCTTTTGAGGCCCTCTTTGACGATGCTGTAGGCGAGAACGGTCGCAGTGGTGGTACCGTCACCGGCGACATCGTTCGTCTTCGTCGCTACTTCTTTGAGGAGCTGAGCACCCATGTTCTCGAAAGCATCTTCGAGCTCGATCTCTTTCGCTACCGACACACCGTCCTTCGTAACGGTGGGTGCGCCGAATTTCTTGTCGAGGAGCACGTTGCGTCCCTTGGGACCAAGGGTAACGCGGACTGCGCGAGAAAGTTTTTCAACCCCCCGCAGGAGCGCCCTTCGGGCATCTTCATCAAACTTCAGTTGTTTCGCCATAACACTCCCTCTTTGGATACGTGTAGTATGTGTTGTATGATTACGGTATTGCGCGTCCTCATGACGCGCAGGCAAAGATACAAATGTTTTGTCGAATCATCAACTGAATTTCGCACGAATTTACCGTGAATATAGCGAAAGGCGCATACGTGACGACGATTTTACTCTCGATACCCGGAAACGACCCCTCCGTCGCTGATGCGGTTGCGGTGGGTATCAAGGAAATCGTCGGTGCCGACTCGACGGCTTCCCTTCGGGTGATCATCCACGCGTCCCGGACGTTTCTGGGGGATCACGACGCTTCGACCCGCCGTCGCAGATCGAAGAAGCTCCTCCCTCTCATCGCCGACGGGCGCATCGATGTATGGAGCGCCGGATTGGTAGGTGAGGCGGTTGATCTCCTCCGTCCCGACGAGATGAGGCGTCTGTCGGAGGAACCGGGGGGCCTTGTTGGAACGGCAGGGCGGCGGTTCTTTCCCCACCGTATCCGTCGCGACCAGGTCGATACTCTCCTCGAGCGGCAGGTGCCGCTGTGTATCGGATACTCCCGGGTTCCCCGACCGGGGACGGTATCAGATCTGCGCGTGTGGGATTCCCCCGGGGACAACGGATCGAGGTGGGTGGCGATCCCGACCCTCTACATCCCGACAGGCGTGGTACCGCCGGATGATTCCGGACACTTGTCCCTTCAGAGCGCGTTCGGGACGGCGGAGGCGGCGGGAAAACCGGTGGAGCTCATTCATCTCGTGCTACCCGGAAGTGACGCTTCCAGGGTGGAGGAGATCCTGCGGAGCCGATTGGCGGAGGTAGTGCCCCTCATCGCCGAGGGTGCCGGAGGGCGCGATGTCGGGGATACAGAGAGTACCGGCGGGCGCGATACCGGGGAGGCCGAAGCGCGCGATGCCGACGGTTCTATCGCCGCGGCGACCGCCGCCGCTCCGTCCGACGGTGCGCCGGCGGTCTTCGTATCGGGGTGTTCCCCCTATCCGCCCGGACGTGAACCGGCGATCCTCGCTGCTCTTGACGCGCTGCGCGATGGAACCGGTGAAGCGATGGAGGATTATACTCCTCTGGTGAACGCCGCAGGGGATGTTGATTCCGTCGTGGATCGCCTTCTCCGACGCCGGAGCGGCGGGGTGATCGGTCGGAACGGGAACCACACCCGGGAGCTCGAAGGTGCCGGGACCGGATATTTCACCCTTTCCGAGGGTCCCCTTCGGGCGCTCTTTGTCGGAGGGCGAATCTGCGATGTCTCGGAGGCGGG
The DNA here is from genome assembly GCA_046540055.1 of Alkalispirochaeta sp. Lineage (GTDB taxonomy): Bacteria > Spirochaetota > Spirochaetia > DSM-27196 > Alkalispirochaetaceae > Alkalispirochaeta. The sequence goes on along the minus strand of JBKHFT010000002.1, from coordinate 44,099 downwards.
GAGTACGTCGGCGTCTACCGCGGGCACAAGGACCGGCGATCCGACTGCGAACCCGGCGGTGACCGCCCTCGGGACAAACGGTACTCGTGCCCAGGGACATCTGCGCCTGGCCGCCGCCGATTCTGCGACGGGCAGGAGGGCAGGGAGTCCCGGAGCGGTGCACTACCTCGAGACGATCGCCTCGGCGTGGTTTTCCTCCGGTACGACCCGGGGGGTGCAGGAACACGCCGCGCTCCCGGGGGGCATCGTCGTCGATAACGAGTCAGTGGTGGTAGACGGCGTGCCGACGCTTCTGTTCGGACAGACCGTTTCCCTTCCGAAGGAGCCGGTGGAAGGTACCGACGAGCTGGTGCTCTTCGAAATCTCCCTGGGGATCGTTGAAGGCGCCCGGGGCCTCTCGGCTGAGTACCTCCCCGGTGCCGACGTGACCTGTCGTGTCGCTCCGTCGGATGACCCGACAGCGGACCGGGAGGTGTACGTCGCGGCGCGGCATCTGATCGTTGCGCCGTCCCGGGGAGTCCCGATAGGAGTCACTCCCGCCGATCGTTCCGGGACACTGATCGTTCCGTACCGCCTGGCAATCGTTCCGAAGAACGGTTCCGACCGGATCGTTCTGCGCCTCGCACCGCCGGTACACGCCGATCCGGCGGGACCGATGCTGTGGCCGGAGGTGCGGCGGTGGAGCGTGTCATTCCTCTTCACTCCGGCTCGTTCACCGGTGACGGCAGTCGTCGCACCGGAGGACGTGATCGCCGAGGTTCCGGGCTTTACCGCCGATCCATCGATCGATTGACCCGGAGCCGGCGGTCTCACCGGGAAGGATCGGCGAGACGCATCGTCCCTGCGTAGCAGGATACCCGTGTGCTATCGGTCTCGATCAGGGCGGCTCCGTCGGGGGCGATTCCCCGGAGGGTCCCGCTGATCTCCCGAGCGCCGTCTCCCACCGTGACGGTACGGCCTACCCACGCGAGGTGTTCCGACACAAGGGGGTACCACCGGTCGCCATGGATCAGGTGAAGGAACCGGTCGTCGAAGCGATCGAGGAACGCCCGACCGACGGGGCACCCCGGGATCTCCCGTATCGTCCCGGGGGCGACGACGGACCGGCGCGCGTCCGCGTCGGGAGGAGCGCTCTCATGGAGAGGAGCGTCTCCGGCGGTCACAACGCGCGAGTACAACGCCGCCGCCGAATCGTCAGGAGGGTACGCGTTGATTCCGATTCCGATGTAGAACCAGCGGCTGTCCCCCTCGACGAGGATTCCCGCGACCTTCCGGTTCCGGTACAGGATGTCGTTCGGCCATTTTACCGCTACGTCGGCAACCGAAGCGCCGGGGGGTACTGCCTCGCCAGCGGGCACTCCGGTGAAGGGCATCGCGCCGGACGTCCCGCCGCTACGATCTGTACCGGTAGAACGCCGGGTGAGGGTTGCCACCAGAACGGCCCCCGCCCGGAGGGCGAGAGTCCCCGGGTTGGCGTCTTCCGGATCGTGGGACGAGCCCCGGCGGAGGGCGATCGTCATCATGATCGCGTCACCGGGGCGGTCGAACCAGCGGTTCCCCCGTCGCCCGCGGCCCGCGGTCTGGTGGTCGCTGCGAACGCGGAAGAGCTCCGGAGGCGTCGCGGGATCATCGGGAGCGGGACGGTCGATCCGACGACCGGGAGCGCCCGGGGGGTAGACGGGCGATTCCGACGGATCGTCGGAAGCGGAGTTGGAAACCCGATCGCCGCGATTCGGAACCTCCCCGCGAGCGATCCTCCGGGCGACATCCATCGTCGAGGAGACGACGGGGAAGAAGTACTCCGGGACGGGGCTCACGGGTTGGTCTCACCGCGTGCTTCGTCGGCACTCTCCTTGAGGGAGATGACGATTACCCGACCACTCTCCTTGTCGAGGCGGAACCGGACCGCTTTCTGCTTCTCCCGAACGGTGTACTCCGCGCGACAGATCTGAATCGTCACCCCCGGAAACGCTTCGCCGGTGACGACGACCTCTGCCTCTTCGTTGATATCGAGCTCCCGGGTGAGCTCTCCGAGGGTTGCGGCGTATCCGTTCCTCGCCTCTTCGAGGCGACGAAGGATATCGAGCTGGCGATCCGTCGGGTTATCTCCGAGACGCGCAGTGAGACGCTGGAGGCGAAGGGTGAGCTGCTGGTGTTTTTCTTTCGCGAGGCGAATCTTCCGCTCGGCGATGAAGTTGATCCCGACGCGGAGCAGGGTGGGGCTGCCCGCGGCGTTCCCCGCGTTGTAACAGGATACGCCGTTGACCGCCGTCACGACACCGCCGATGAGACGTCCCGTCTTCTCCATCGTGACCGCGCCAAGGCATCCGAGGCGCCCGTGGTACGCATACTGAAGGATGTGAATGTCCCGCTTGCTCTCGACGAAACAGTTCTGGACGAACTTGACTCGGACCGAATCACCGGCGCGCAACAGCGCTTTCCCGCGACCGATGATACCACCGGCGGAGAGGAACGCTCCCTTGCAGTAGATCTCGGAAACGTCGACGGTCCGATCGGCGGTGACGCTCTTTCCCGCCCAGATGTGAAACCCCTCCTTGATCTCTCCCTTGACGATCACATCTCCGGGAAACTCGATGCTTCCCGTTGCGTAGCCGATGTCCCGGGTGATCTCGAGGCGGTCTTCGATGACGAACACCTGGGAGGTAACGATCACCCGCCCGCCGGCATCCGCGACGGCGCGATCCCCGTCAACCCGGATATTCGCCCCCGGTTCGTATTTTGGAACCGATTCGGTGGGAAAGGGAATCTCGTTGCCGAGAACATCCATACCGGGTACCCCTTCCGCGGCGGGTATCCTTGTAGCGATCACGTCTCCCGGATGTACCACGTGGAGTCGTGTTTCGCCTTTGTAGTCGACCCGCCGGGATGGATCGTCGTCGCCCTCGGGCGGGTCCTTTCGAACCTCTCCGACGGGGACCTCGATCTTCCAGTACGAGGGGCGCTCCGCTACCGGGACCGTTCCTTCCGCAACGAGGATATCCTTCTGTACCCGAAGTTCAGTATTACAGAGAAAGAGGGTCTCCGCGATCTCGTCGCGACGGATACCGTGGATGACGCCGGCGTTTTCGAGGACCCCGTCGGTGTAATCCGGTGTGAAGAGACGGCCCCCACCGACGGGGGGGAGAAAGGTACCCCGAGCGGACATTCGATCGTCGGAGACGGTGATCTCAAGTATTGCATCGCGATCCATGGAATTCGCCCTGTTTCACTATCGACACACCGGAAGGATCAGTTGAAACAATTTACGGGATGACGTAAGTTTATACCTTCACTCGGCATATTTATTCATTGTACGAGGTTAGGCCGTGCGGGAACGACAACAACGACTCAAAGAGATACGAAAGATTATACGAACCCATCGCATCGAGAGCCAGGAGACACTCCTCACCCATCTCGAGGAAGCGGGATATCGGGTTACCCAGGCCACGCTGTCACGGGATCTGAAGCTTCTCAAGGTGGGAAAGCAGGCGGTTGGAAGCGACGGGTATTTCTACACCCTCCCGAGTGAAGAGATGCGCCGGGAGCGGGAGCGGAGCTATTCGATCGACTTCTCCCGGGGGTATGTGTCGATCGATTTTACCGGTTCCCTTGCGATCATCCGCACCCTGAACGGTCACGCCGACAGCGTGGCGATCGCGATCGACAATCTGAATATCGAAGCGGTTCTCGGAACGGTTGCCGGTGACGACACGGTGTTCGTCGCCCTCCGGGAGGATATCGACCGGGAGACGTTCCTCGAGGAGCTCAGGGAACGGGTGCCCGACTTCGAAGACTGAGAAAGAGGTACCATGAAAGCTACTGTACTCGGGTCAAACGGATACGGAGGGATGTTGCTCCTCCGGATCCTTGCGAGCCATCCGGAAATAGATACCATCGTTCCCTCCAGCCGCAGCCAGGCGGGGATGCAGACCCTCGACGTCGATACGAGTCTGCCGATGGAGATGGTTCGCCGTCGCGTGATAGCACCGACGGTTCTGTCACCCGATGAGGCGTTGCAGCAACCGGGAGACATCGTGTTTTCCGCCCTTCCTCACGGCGCCTCCGCCGAGGTGTGCGAACCGATTCTGGGGCGGGTGCCGGTGATCGATCTGTCCGCCGACTTCCGCTTCGCCGATGAGGAGCGGTTTTCCGGCGCCTACGGCTTGCCGCGTCCGGCGCCGGCGCATCAGGACGCCGCAGTATACGGTCTTGTGGAATGGAATCGGGACGCGATCCCCGGTGCGAAGATCATCGCCAATCCGGGATGCTACCCGACGGCAGCGCTGTTGCCGCTGTTGCCCCTCGTTGCGGAAGGGATCGTGACCGGGCGGGTGATCATCAACGCGATGAGCGGGATCACCGGTGCGGGGCGGACCGCGAAGGTGAACACCCTCTTCGGTGAGCGCACCGAGAACGTCAACGCCTACAACCCCGGAACACTGCACCGCCATCACGCGGAGATCGCCGAACAGATCGGCCTCGCCGGTGGCGACGGTGTGGGGGAAACGGCTCTGTTTACACCGCATCTGGCACCGCTGAAACAGGGGATGGCGGTGACGACGGTGGTTCCGATGGAGGAGCCCCGACGGGGGCCGGCGCTGCTGCGCGACCGATACGCTACCGAGCGTTTCGTCGAACTGACCGGTGAACGCCCGCCGGAGACGCGGGAGGTCCGCGGAACAAACCGGATCCGTATCGGCTGGCGCATCGAGTCGGACGCCCTCATCGTGATGTCGGTGATCGACAACCTCTGGAAAGGGGCGTCGGGTCAGGCGGTACAGAACATGAACGTCCTCTTCGGTTTCGACGAGGAACTCGGTCTCCTTCGGACCGGCGACCTGTGAGATCGGTGCAGCGATGAAGACGGTCGTCAAGATCGGTGGAACCGTTGCGGAGGACGCGGCGGTGACCCGGCTCCTCTTCGATGAGATCGCCGCCGGGGGGTACCCCGGTTCGGTCGTTGTCGTCCACGGCGGGGGAAAAGCGGTCACCCGTATCTCCGAGCGCCTCGGAATCACCCCGGTCTTCGAGGACGGCGTCCGGGTGACGCCGCCGGAGGAGATGGAACTCGTCGATATGGTCCTCGCCGGACGGGTGAACACCGAACTGGTCCGGATCGCCGGAGCCGCGGGGACGGAGGCGGTCGGGGTGACCGGGGCCGATCGGAGGCTACTTACCGGTCGTTGCGTCGGAGACCCCGAGGGGAACCGCACCGCCCGGGTGGAGCGTGTCGATCCCGCGGTACTCGACGGGCTCCTCGCGGATCGGGTGCTTCCGATCGTAGCGACCGTCGGCACCGGTACCGACGGTGCTGCAGTGAATATCAACGCCGACGAGGCAGCCCGGGCGATCGCGGTGGCCCTCGCGGAGGATGGCGAGGAGGTTGCCCTCTGCTATCTTTCGGATATCCCCGGTGTACTCGATGTTGCGGGGAGCGTGATCTCCGGGATCGTTACCACCGGTGTCGAGGCGTTGATCACGGATGGAACGATCCGGGGCGGGATGGCGGCGAAGATCCGCGCCGCTGCAGGAGCGGTAACCGCCGGGGTGTCCCGGGTAGTGATCGGTGGATATCTGCACGCAGGTGATCTCGGACGCCTTCTCGCAGGGGATGCGGGCACGACGGTACGAATGGAACAGGAGGAGACCACGCGATGACGGCACTGACAAAAACGACCCCCTTCGCGAACAACTACACACGGGAGATGCTCCAGATCGTGCAGGGTAAAGGGGTGTACCTCCGGGACGCCGAGGGCTCGCGATACCTCGATTTCGGGTCGGGGATCGCCGTCAACTCTTTCGGGTACGGCGATGCGCGGCTGGCCCGGGTGGTGGCGAAGCAGATGCGTCGCGTCGTGCATGTCTCGAACCTGTATACCACCCCGCCGGCGCTGGAGTTGGGGTATCGCCTGTTGGAGTTCGCCGCCGGAGTTGGTCGTCATCCCTTCGGGGCGGTCTACTTCGGAAATAGCGGCGCCGAGGCGAACGAGAGTGCGATCAAGTACGCACGTCTCTACGCGACGGAGACCAGGGGTCCGGGGCACCACAAGGTACTCAGTTTCGAGGACGCCTTTCACGGTCGGACGATGGGGGCCCTTTCGGCGACACCGAAGCCGGCGTACCGGACGAAATTCGAACCCCTCGTACCGGGATTCGAGACGGTGCCCTACAACGATCCCGCCGCGGTGGAAGCGGTGCTGGACGACTCCTTCGCGGCGGTGATCGTCGAGGTTGTCCAGGGAGAGGGTGGACTGACACCGATCAACCACGAGACGGTCCGTGTCCTTAACGAGATCACCGCCCGGCACGACATCCTCCTTATCGCCGACGAGATTCAGACGGGAATGGGACGGCTCGGCGACTTTTTCGGCTCCACCGCAGTTGGGTTGAAGCCGGACATCGTTACGCTCTCGAAACCTCTCGCCGGGGGGCTTCCCCTGAGTGCCACGCTGATCCCCGAACGGGTCAACGAGCGCGTTTCTCCCGGAGATCACGGGACCACCTTCGGCGGCGGGCCGGTCACCTCTCAGGCGGCGCTGTACGTCCTTGACCGACTCACCCGTGAAGGGTTTATCCAGACGGTGCGGGAGCGGGCGGCGCAGCTCGAGGAGGGGCTTCAGGTGCTGATGAATCGTCATGACTTCATCCGGGAGCTCCGGGGCCGGGGGATGCTCCGTGGTCTCCGGATCGACTTCGGGGACCGGCAGGAGGCGCTCTTCCCGACGATCATCCCCACCGCTCGGGAAACGGGGCTTCTGATCCTGCGGTCCGGGGACGATGTGATCCGGATCGCACCGCCGCTGGTGATCTCCCGGCGTGATCTGGAACGGGGCCTCTCTCTCCTGGAGGAGACCCTCGCGACGGTTGCGGCGAAACGCGACGGATGAGCGGTGCCCCCTCGAGAGAGCGGTGGAGAGCACACTCGGGAGCGGCAGAGGAACAGACGAGTACGGACAGGCGCGGCGCAGGAGCCTGCGCCTGCACAATTTTTGCCCGCGAATAAAGCAGCGGGTCAGGAGGCATCATGCACAAGGCACACCACGAAATCAAAAAGATCTGTCTCGCCTACTCCGGCGGTCTGGATACGTCGATCATCATCCCCTGGTTGAAAGAACAGTACCAGGGCGCGGAGATCGTCGCGATCTGTACCAACGTCGGACAGGACGAAGACTGGGACAACATGGAGGAGAAGGCGCTCAAGTCGGGAGCCTCCAGGCTGGAGATCCGGGATATCCGGGAGGAGTTCGCCCGGGATTACCTCTTCCCGATGCTCCGCGCCGGGGCGATCTACGAGGGGAAGTATCTCCTCGGTACCTCGATCGCACGGCCGTTACAGGCGAAACACCAGGTCGAGTTTGCCCTTGCCGAAGGGGCCGACGCCCTCGCCCACGGGTGTACCGGGAAAGGAAACGATCAGGTCCGGTTTGAACTCACCTACAAAGCGCTGGCGCCGCAGCTCAACGTGATCGCCCCGTGGCGACTCTGGGATATCCGCAGCCGTGAGGATGCAATCGAATACGCCCAGAAGCACAACATACCGATCGGCAACATCTCGAAGAAGAATATCTACTCCCGGGACTGGAACATCTGGCACATGAGCCACGAAGGAGGTGACCTCGAGAGCCCCTGGAATCGCCCGCAGGACGAGATGTTCCAGCTGACGAAATCCCCGAAAGAGGCGCCGGATACGGAAACGGAGATCACCATCGACTTCGAGAAGGGGATCCCCGTCGGGATCGACGGGAAAAGACTGCCGCCCCTGGAGATCCTGGAGACGCTGAACCGGATTGGTGGCGAGAACGGGATCGGCCGGGCTGATCTCGTCGAAACGCGCCTTGTCGGTATGAAGAGCCGCGGTGTCTACGAGACTCCCGCCGGGACGATCCTGCACCAGGCGCTCCGGGAGCTCGAGATGATCACGATGGATTTCGACACCCTGGGGATGAAGAACCAGCTCGCCCTGAAGTATGCCGACCTCGTCTACGCCGGAAAGTGGTTCACCCACTTTCGGGAGAGCATGGACGCATACATGCAGACGGCGTCGCAATACGTCACCGGATCGGTCCGGGTTGTGCTGTACAAGGGGAACATCATCATCGCCGGACGGAAGTCACCCTATTCACTGTACATCGAGGACCTGGCGAGCTTCGGAGAGTCGAGTTACGACCACGGAGATGCAACGGGCTTTATCAACCTTTACGGTCTCGCTACGGGTGTGCAGGCGATCGTGCACCGAAACCCCGACCTCGACGAGGGGCCTGCCCATCAGATGCGGGAGATGGCGGGGTTCTCCGAGAAGTAGGGACGCTCAGGCCGTCACGGCACAAATACGAGGGAGTATTCCAGGGGACGCGGGGTGATCGCCGCGTCCACCAGGGGGGTAGTGAACACCGCCCGACCGGACCGCACGGTTCCTCCCTGAACGCGCACGATCCGTCCCGGCGGTGAGATGTCGGTCACGATCCGGCTCTCATCGAAGACGGTATCGAGGGAACGCTCCCGGGCGTACTCTTCCAGTGCCCACGCGAGGTGGTCCTGGTACGCACTGCGCGTCATATCCGGTTCAGGGGGCAACAGGGATTCGAGAACGACCGGGTCGACGCCGGTAAGTCCCGTGAAGTGTTCGATCGCCCGGCGGTCGATATCGGCGGCAACGCGACGAAACTGCTCGGTCCGTTCAAAACGAAGAAACCGGGTCAGGCTGCCTCCCTCGAGGGCGAGGATCTGCTCTACCGAGTTGAACGCAACGGTGAGGTGCAGCTCCTCCCGGGACGGAACGGAGAGCTCCTGCAGTTCGAGACCGGGGCGTTGGTCAAACGCCTCGGTGATCGCGTCAGTTTCAAAGAGCGGCGCATCGTCTTCAGCACCGAGACCTGCGGAGAGGTCGGTCAGGTAGGCTGCGAAGACCGGATCGAGACGGATCTCTATCGTTGCGACGCCGGCGCCGTCGGAATCGAGTACGATCTCCTGCCGGGCGCTGCAGCCGGTTACAGCGGCGACGGTCACGATCGCGATGAAGACCGCAGCGGTCCGAACGAGGTTTCGGTGGAGAGGGTGACAGTATCGCCCGTGTCGAGTGGTCTTATCGGGACCGGAAGGGAAACGCATACCTGTAATCATATCTCACCCGCCGCGGCGCGTCAAAAACCGGGGAGAATTCGATACTTTTTCGCCGCTTCTTCAAGTTGCTCCGCCTCGTCAAGACGGTGCCGTTTTCGTGCTCCCCCGGCGTAGATCTCCATCTTCCTCGCCAGCGTACGCGCCGCCGCCTGCTGCGCCGCGTCGGATCGGTGAATGCGGAAATACTCCGAATCGACGAGGGGACGGAGGGCGGCGATCCGAAACGGTTCGATCTGACCGTATTTCCCGGAGAGCTGCGCCCAGGGGCCCGCGTACTTGACCGTGTACGGTGTATCCGTGTAGGCCACCGCGGTGTGGCAGAGCACCCGTAACCAGAACTCGTAGTCCTCGGCAACTTCGAGATCCTCCCGGAATCCTCCGATCCGGTGGTACAGCGCAGCGTCGATCATAGCGGTAGAGGGGCCGATAATGCACTTGTGGAGGGCGTCGGAGAAGATATCCCCTGCCCGGGCGTGGCGTTGCGACCGTTGCGAAACGGTCCGGCCGTCGCGTATCCACCGCTCCCGGGTGTGGGAGAGCGCCGCCCGCCGGTGGAGCCGGTGCTGGGCGACGAGCTTTCCCGGCAGCCACGTGTCGTCGGAGTCTAGAAACGCGAGGAGAGCACCCCGTGCCGCTGCGGCACCACGATTTCTCACCGCTCCGGGGTATCCCGAGTGGGAGACGGGCAGCACCCTGATCCGTGGATCGAGCTCGCTGCGTTCCACGGCGAGCCGGTCGGACCCGTCGGTACTTCCGTCGTCGACAACGATCACCTCCATCTGCATCCCCGGGGGCAGTTCCTGGGAGGTTACCGAGTCGAGGGCTTGTGGGAGTAACTCCCGCCGGTTATATACGGGGATGATGACGGAGATCAGGTCACTCCGGAAGGGCGGAGAATCGCTCCCTCCTTCGAGAGGATGAGGGTCCGCCGATGCGCCACCCGGCAGGGCGTGCCACGTCATCATCCCTTCGGGTCCCTCATGAATCCGATCGTCATCTCGATCGCTTCGTCCCGGATCGCCGGGTCCTGGTACAGGATATGAGGCGCCCCCCGGATCGTACGGTAGTCGATGTTCGGGAAGATCTCCTGGAGCACCTCCCGGTTGTAACGCCAGGCAACGACGCTGTCACGGGTTCCCTGAATCACGAGAAGGGGACGCGTATAGGGACCGATCCGGTGAACGTCGTTGTTCCAGTCGACCTGAGCGTCGAACCAGCTGAGGGGCATCTGCCTGACACCCAGGGGATTGTCGTATCTGGTAGGAACTACATCGAGGAAGAAGCGCGTCACTTCACGCCCCGCCCGGGCGCCGTTGTAGAGACGGTTGCGTACCAGCGGCGCGGCAAATACGATCGATCGGAACGGATCGTCCACCTGACGGAGATACTCGATAATCGCCACCGCGCCGGTACTGTGGCCGACGGCGTGCCACTTCGTTTCGGTGGGGCCCGGCAGGATCTCGTGTTCGACAACCTCCTCGATTACCGCCGCGAGAACGCGACCGTAGGCGGGAAAACTCTCGACCCCGCCGCGAATCCCGCCGGATAGCCCGTGTCCCGGAAGCTCCGGGGCGACGACGGTATACCGTTCCGTGAGGAGGCGTCGTATCAGCGCAGCGTGGTCCAGTGCGTGGGAGAGATACCCGTGGACGAGAAGGACCACCTCTCCCGAAGGGTCGTCGGGGAAGAAAAGGTGTACCGCCGTCGCCTCGTCGGCGTAGGGAACGACCCCCGCCTCGTGGCGAGCGCCGGGGATGCCGGAGGTCGTCCTTCGGTAGTAGGAGCGGATAGTCGGTATCTCCCGTTTGGAACCGGTGGTGCCGTCATTCCCGCCGGCGAGAACGCGTAGCGGCGAGAGCTCGTCCCTCATACGCGCAAAGGCGGGGTATTCTTCCCGTTGGTCTGCGACGGTTATCGGGGTGCGACACCCGGCGACGATGAAGGCGGATGCGATGAAGAGGATCAGCGCGATCGCGGGTATCACAATCACTTTGCGGAAGGGCGGTGCATAACGGAACACTCGGGACGGCACCTCCGCACTCTACCGGTTTGAGAGAACGATTCATAGCCCCGTTGAAGGGGCCCATCGAAATCGTACGATAACCAGTCGCCGTTTCCGCCCAGTTACACCGGCAAAGTATACCGTGCATCCATCTTCCTGTGTTACATAAATATAGATTTTATGGCAAAAAAGTGGTAGTTTTTATATGGGTGGTTAGATGAAGAGAAGAGCAGGCAAGCATAATTATCCTCTCATTGAGGTCGAACGAATCGGATGGTGGCACGGAGACGCGTGGCCGATCATTCTTGCATACCAGGGAAACCGTCCGATCTACCGGACGGCGCGACCCGCCGGTGAGACGCCCCGGGCCGGCCCCACCTACGACGGATATCTCCCGGTTCGGTCCGGGTATTCTCATCACACGTGTGTATAGGCGGGGCAGCGGCCTCGTGGAGAAGCGCTCCTCCCTCGCCGCTGTTCCGTTTCCTTCGTTCCGTCGATAGAATGCAGCCATGTCTTTTTCGGACCGATACAACCGCGTTACGCCGGCGGTCGTCGACGAACTGCGAACGATCGTCGGTGATCGCCACGTAGCTGTCGACGCCGCGACCCTCGAACGGTACTCCCACGATGAGATTCCCGATCCTCACTATGCGCACCTCCCGGAAGTGGTGGTTTCCCCTCGAACCCCGGAAGAGATCGCGGCGGTGATGAAGCTCGCAAACCGGGAGCTGATTCCCGTGACACCCCGAGGTGCGGGAAGCGGTCTGTCCGGAGGGGCGGTACCGATCTACGGCGGGATCGTCCTCCTTGCGGATCGGCAGAACGGCATCCTCGACATCGATCTCGAGAATATGATCGTCGGTGTCGAACCCGGGGTGATCACCGCGGAGATCAACGAACGGTTGAAGGGCACGGGGTTCTTTTACGCCGGGTATCCGATGAGCCTCGAGACGTGTTCCGTAGGGGGCAACGTGGCGGAGAACGCCGGCGGCGGAAAAGCGGTCAAATACGGGGTAACCGGCCGGTATGTTCTCGGTCTCGAGGTGGTGACACCCCAGGGAGAGATCGTCCGGTACGGTGGCAAGCTGATCAAGGATGTGACTGGGTACAACCTGGTACAGCTGATGGTCGGAAGCGAGGGCACCCTCGGGATCTTCACAAAGATCTGGCTCCGTCTCACGCCGGTTCCCAAAGAATCGGTGGACCTCCTCGTATTTTTTCCGACGGTGGAAGCGGCGATCGCGATCGTCCCCCGTGTGATGGGTGAGACGGGGATCATCCCGACGGCGGTGGAGTTTATCGATCGTGACAGTTTCGGCCGGAGCTGCCGGTATCTCAACGAGTCGTTTCCCTGGGAGGAGTCCGGGGCGGTCCTGATCATCACCGTCGATGGACCCGGAGAAGACGAGGTGATCCGAGAGTATGAGGCGATCGGGGCGCTCTGCGAGGAGCAGGGGGCGCAGCACATCTTCGTCGCCGACAACGCCGCTACGAGCGAGCGGGTCTGGAAAGTACGGCGCAGTATCGCCGAAAGCTATGCGCAGATCTCGCCACACCAGGCGAACGAAGACCTCGTGGTGCCCCCTGCGGCGATACCTGATCTGATCCGGGGGATGGGGGCGATCGCCGAGCGGTACGGAGTCTTCGTACCCGCCTACGGACACGCGGGGGACGGGAATATTCATACCCGGCTCGTGAAGAACCCGGAGTGGTCCCTCCCGGAGTGGGAGGAGCGTCTGCCGGCGATCCTCGACGATCTCTACACCCTCACCGCCGATCTCGGCGGGCGTATCAGCGGTGAGCACGGGATCGGACACAAGCGGAAGCGTTACATCCGGCGCTTCGTGTCCGACGAGTACCTCGGGGTTGCCCGGAGCATCAAGAAGGCACTCGATCCGAACCTCGTCCTCAACCCCGGAAAGATCTTCGACGTGTGACGGCGCGTCAGAACGTCGAGATCGTAAAGGTGATCACATCTTCAAACCGTCCGGGAAGCACCTGATCAACGGCACCGATCGTTACGGAGAGGGGGATCGTATCGAAGGAATCGGCGGACCCCGCAGGGAACAGTCCGATTCGGATCAGGGCCGGGGAGGAAAGGTTTATCGCCGACCCTCCCACCTGGAGCTGGTACGAGATAGGGTCGCTTCGGGACTGGTACACGTTCTCCATGACACCGCCGTTCTCGCTCACCGCATCGATGCGGTACGCAGCGTTGGAGCGGAAAAGAAGCTCTGCGGTACGAACCGCTCCCTCCGCGAGAAATCCGAAATCCATCGTGTGCTGCGACTGCCCGGATACCGCGATCTGGGCGACCGTAGATGTCGTTGATGCGATCTCCACCGTTGCCTGGTCGACAAGCGTCGCCGATTGGGCTTGCGACGGATCCCCTTCGTAGAGGGTAACCACCACCTCGTCCCGGTAGGTTCCTCGCCGGACGAGCTGTCCCCGCGGTATTCGAACGTCGAAGGCCCCCGTCGCCGTCGCGTAGCCGGAGCCGGTGCTACCGAAGGAACCGTGGATCACCTCTGCCGGCGAGATCGGACCGGTGAGATCCCGTGCGATCTCCCCGGCGGGTGTGAATATGTTGTAATCGAGATACTCCGCCAGGAGACCGAAGAAGAAGCGGTACTCCATCTCTCTCGGATCAAAGGAGCCGCTGCCGCCGCGGGAAACGGTAAGAAAGTACGTGGCGGGACCCCCGGTATGACCGATCGTGACGGAGAGGACCCCTGTCGACTCGGAAAAGATCTGATTCTCCACCGAAACGGGGGTCATCACGGATACGAGTTCGAGTGATGCCGGAGGCGATTGGGCACCGATACGGAACGGGAGGGATAGGGTGATCACGACGGCGATCACGATGGCGTTCACCACCGACGGGATCGCCGGAACCGTTCTCACCTCAGGGGGACGAATGCGAGACCGCCTTCGCGATCGTGAAAGGGGGTATCTCACCTCAACGCTCCTCCGTTAAAAATATCACATCCTCGAGGTCAAATCGCCCTGTCGCGTCTTCGGGGACGGCGAAGAGGGACTCGGCGCCGGGGTATCGGTACAGGTACAGGCGATACTCCCCGGGGGCAACGTCGACGATTTCGAACATACCGTCACGATTACTGAAGAACTGCTCCGTATTGCCGAAAGCATCGACGATCTCCCCCGCTTCAAGGGGTATCGGTTCATCGTGATCGTCGATGAGGCGTCCCGTCACGTAGACCGTCGCCGCGCTCCCGACGGTTACCCGGTACCCGGTACGATACCCGGTACGGAAGGTGAGAGGCGTCGCGCCGGGGAAATAGCCGTCGGGCAACTGCGTGCCATCGAGGGTCACCGTCGTGGTCCCCCAGGACGGAAGATCGGGCAGGACGGCACCACGATTCCGGACGACCGCGGTAACCGCTCCCCCCGCGAGGCGGAGGGGGATCGGATAGTCCGCGACGTTCGGGCGAGGCTCGAAGACGACAAATCCGTTCTGTACCGGCCGTGAAACGAACACCGGTCCCCCTGCCCAGACCAGCGCGGATGCGTACTGCGCCGTAACTCCCGCCTTGTTCGTCTCGGCGCCGACGGTCCGCTGGACCCGGGGTGCGGCGGCGATGGATCCCCGGTATCCGGTGTATCCTACCGTCGCTTCCCCGTATTCGACCGATCCGGGGGTCTGGTCGAAACCGAAGGCGGTCACGTTCCAGGAGAGCGCGCGATAGGGATCCCGCGGTGCGTTTCCCGTCTGCAGCGTCCCCTGCCTCGCACCCAGATCGTAGTTCGCCGAGGTGTTGATCTTCCGGTCGTCGCTGCTGATCCGAATAAAGATACCCCCCTGCCAGGAGACCTCTCCGTCACGCCAGGTTGGACCGATCTGTACGTTGAGGGAGTATCCCTCCCGGGCGCGGTAACGACCGGCGATACGTAGCGCCGTCTCATCCGGCGTTTCGTCGTCGAACTGCCGGACGTGAAGGAGCGTTGCCGAGGCGCCTCCACGCGCCCCCAGACGTTGCGTCGCGGTTACTGCGGTTCTGAAGGTGTCGCCGTAGGAACGAAACGCGAGGACCCGGTGGTATTCTGCCGACTCGTAGCGCCCCTGGACCTCGATCTTCGGGATCCCGGGAGCGGAGTGAAGGGAGAATGCGTGGGCTATCTCGAGGGCGCCACCGAACTCGTTTCGGTCCGAGGCGTACCCGGCGAGATCTGCCCTGGTGATCCCCGCCGCGGTAGCGACGAGACCCTGCGCGCCGAGGGCGTACTCCGAAGGTGAGAGCTGTGCTCCCCCGCCCAGGGTGACGCGGTCGGTGACTCCGTATCGATAGAGCGCGCTCGTGAATACTCCCCGGGGAACCTCCTCGTCCCGTACGAGCCCGGCCGTACCGGAATAGACGTGGCGTCCGGGTACGACGAGGCGCGGTGAGAAGTATACCCGCTCCTCCCTGATCGTCTGCGGTTCCGGCGAATCATCGGTCCCGGGTGCGGTAATTCTCAGCTCGTTGGTACCCTGCCCGAAGGGGATGTCCGTCGCGGAATGAGGTCCCGGGGTCAGGCGATAGCTCTGGTAGAGGCGATCGTTTACATAGATATCGACGGGCCCCGCATCGGGTACCACGAACCGTACGGTACCATCGTTAAAGAGGGCCGGGCCGTAACCGATCGCCTCCTCCCGTGTCGCCGACGCTCCGATAACCTCCGGGGCACCGAAAAGCGCCCCCGCCTCGTACCGGACGATTCCCGCCTCGAGGCGGATCTGCGGTGCCGGGAGATCGCGAACCAGCCGGGAGTGACGGAGGGATACCGGCTCCTCACCGACGGAGGTTACGCCGACGAGGGATTCGAGGACCCATCCCCGGTAGTTGAAGACCGGCTCGAATTCCGCCTGTATCCATTCGATCTCTTCCCTTGTGGTCACACCGCTTCGTCCCCGGAGGTTGAGAAACCCCGAGGCCTGTACCGGTTCCTGGAGGTTTACCAGTTGCGACGCGTCGGTCTCCCCGAGTCTGCGCTCACGGAGAATGTCCGGAGCAGGGCGTACCTGTAGTCGCGCCTGTTCCGGCTGATACGTCACGAAGAGACCGATCTGCGAAAACTCACCGATATCAACGAGCTCACCGGTGGTGACCATCTCTTCCAGGCGCGCCCGGGCGCCATCGTTGAGGAAGGGAGCAACGGCGTCAAAGAGCTCTCCGGTATCGACGAGGACCTGTTGCGGTGCGACCGTGGCATCGAGATCGGCGAGAAACCGTTCCCCGTAGAAGAGGGGAAGGGGCATCTCCTGTTCGCTCTCGGTGCCGAATACATCGGCAAACAGATCCTCCGTGTCCTGCGCCGAAAGGGGAGCTGCGATCACAACGAGGAGTGCGAGGGTTCCGCATGCAAGCCGATATCCTCGCCGATACATCACCGGTCGAAGAGGAAGCGTACTTCCTCGGGGGCGAAGGGTAGCTGCTCGAGAGGAATGACGACGCGCCGGGTACTTCCGGCGAGCAGGTTAACCGGAATGAACGCCTCGATCCCGCTTATCGGGAGAATCACTTCGCCTCCATCGTCTGCGGCGGAGCCGCCCGTCGCGGTGAGGGCGATCCGCCCCTCCGGAAACGACTGGTGCCGGCTTCCCCGGTTCTCGACGGTGATCGTGACCGTCTCCGCTTCCGGGTCGGTAGCGACGTCGAGAACGGTGATCTCCGGGGCGGTATCCGGAGGACGCACGTACACGGTGGCGCGGTATCGCAGCATGAACCGGACTCCCGAATTGTCCTCGGTTTCCCGATCGAGGTTGATCGGGAGCTGTTCCGCCACGAGACGGAAGGGCAGTTCCCGGTCCGGTACGGTTGCACCGGTCCAGCGCACCCGGACCGTCTGGGTCGTCCCTGGAGGGACGATGAGCTGCGACGGAAAGACCTGGAGCTGCTCCCGGGCGTCGTTGTTGACCTCCGTGCCGTCGGGGAGGATCTCCCGGGTGACGGTACGCAACTGGATCGCGATCGCTTCCGGGGTGGTGTTGTTGATCGAGAAGACCTCCACCGGCGAGGGAGCATCGGTCTCGATCACCGCCGACATCGGCACGAGCTGAAACGCCGACGTAACGGTGGGGATGAAGAGAAGCGTGGTGATAATCGCGCCGAGGACGGCGGGTCTATGGCCGAACGATACGGATCTCATACCCCAAGCGTATACCAAACGGGTGGAAACAGAAACGGCCCGGTACTTTCATACCGAGCCGATGGTCCGACGGTGAATGCGCGCCGCGTGTCAGTTCGCGTTGATCTCGAACGTCACCGTGTCGGTGTACGTGCCCGCCGGGAGCGTTCCCGCAGAGTTGTAGGTCACGCCGACGGAGCGATTCACGTTGTTCGCCGAGGCACCCGACGATACCTCGTCACCGCTGGCGGTGATCGCCGTGCCGGCGTAGTACATCGTGTAGGGGTGCGCGTTGGTTCCGTCGCTGAGTTCGAAGCCGTTTACCGACGTCGCCGTAACGGTGTAGGCGGAGTTACTCGTCTCGGTAACGGTCGCAACCTCTACGGGGCTCGCCTGGGCGATGTTGAGGAGCAGGTTCGTCGCCGCCGCCGTAGGGGCAACACTGATCTCTACGTAGTCACCAACGATACCGCTCAGGAAGAGGGACGCGCTGTCTGTGGTCTGCGCCGCCACGGCGCCGCCGATCACCACGAGGACAATCAACGCAATCAGAGTCCTTTTTTTCATAATCGTACCTCACTTTGTTCGATCTACTTTTTTGTCGGTATACTACCGATTTTCTTGATCGAATATACAACCCTTTCCGTCGGGTATCCATAATGTCCGGTGATTTCCGCCCGAATTTTCGCCGAATCTCGGCATTATCCCGGGAATTTTCAATGATTCTACCGATTGCAGGGCAACTCCGCCGCGGTCACCGACACGAACGCCGGCGGACCATAAAAAAACGGCGGGAGCCCCCGCCGTTTCGAAGCGCGATCGACCCTCCGGCCTATCCGAACATCGCCAGGAGCACCCCCGCGGCGACGGCGGATCCGATGACGCCGGCGACGTTGGGACCCATCGCGTGCATCAACAGGAAGTTCCGGGGATTGCTTTCGAGGCCGACCTTGTTGACCACCCGCGCCGCCATCGGTACCGCCGAGACCCCCGCCGCACCGATGAGGGGGTTGATCTGCGTCTTCGAGAGCTTGTTCATCAGATGCCCCAGGAGTACCCCCGCCGTCGTGCCGAGGGAGAACGCGACGAGGCCGAGGAGAAGGATCCCGATCGTCTCGAGCCGGAGAAAATACTCGGCCTGGAGCTTCGACCCGACGACAAGTCCCAGGAGGATCGTCACGCTGTCGATGAACGAAGTCTGAAGCGTCTTGTTGAGGCGCTCGGTGACTCCCGACTCTTTGATAATGTTCCCGAACATCAGCGCCCCGATGAGGGGTGTTGCCGTCGGGAGCAGGATGATACAGAGCCCGAGAACTATGAGCGGAAAGAGCACCCGCTCGATCCTGGAGACCGGTCGGAGCTGCTTCATCACGATCTTCCGCTGCGCCTCGGTAGTGAGGAGTCGCATGATCGGGGGCTGGATGATCGGGACAAGGGCCATGTAGCTGTACGCCGCCACGGCGATCGCACCCACCAGGTCGGGAGAGAGCCTGGAGGAGAGGAAGATCGCCGTCGGCCCGTCGGCGCCGCCGATGATCCCGATCGACGCCGCGTCGGCCATCGAGAAATCGAATCCGAGGTACTCGGTGAGCGCCAGCGCGCCGATGAGGGTCGCGAAGATGCCGAACTGTGCCGCCGCTCCGAGGAGCGCGGTGCGGGGGTTCGCCAGGAGGGGCCCGAAGTCGGTCATCGCCCCGACGCCCATGAATATCAGAAGGGGAAAGATCCCCGTCTCGAGACCCACTGCGTTGATCATCCCGAGAAAACCCTCGGGACCGGCGATCGCGGCGATCGGGATGTTGGCAAGAATGCCTCCGAACCCGATCGGCAGGAGCAACAACGGCTCGAACCCTTTTGCGATCGCAAGGTAGATCAGGATCAAACTGATCCCGATCATGATCACCTCACCACCGCTTATCGCGGTGATGCCGGTGGAGTACCAGAGATTGGTGAAGGACTGCGCCAGATTCATGCGATCGTCACCAGCGCTTCATCCGCCTCAACCGACTGCCCGTCGGAGACGTGGACTTTCGAGACGGTCCCGTCGGTCTCCGCCTCGACCTGCATCTCCATCTTCATGCACTCCATCATCATCACCGGCTGTCCCGTCTTCACCGCGTCCCCTTCGCGAACGAGGGCGCGAAGGACGACGCCTGGCATCGGCGCCCGGACGGTGGAGCCTTCACCGGCCGGTGCCTGTCCGGAGGACGCCGGCGCTGCCGCAGGAGCCGGGGTGGCGGCGGCGGCGGGCGCCTGGCCGGCGTTGGTCTGACTGCCTGTATCGGGCAGGGGATACCGGCCGCCGGCGATCTCGGCGTGACCGTTCTGGACGGTGACGTGGTAGCTCCGTCCCTCGACGGTCACCGTGTACGCTTCGACCGCTCCCGCGCCCGCGGCGGGGGCAGCGCCACCTGCCGGTGCGGCGGCGGTACCTGCCGGTGCGGCGGCGGTGCCCGCCGATGCGGGTTTGGCTTCCCCGCCGTCGGCGCCCACCTTGCGGACCTGTTCGCGCCCCTGCCCCTTGAGGAACGCGATCCCGCGATCCTTACAGGTGGCGGCGATAAAGACATTCTCTTCCGTGACCGGCAGGCCCTCTTCTTCGAGACGCTTCTGCGCCGGTGCGCGTCCTTTTGTTTCGTCCCGGTCGTTCATCGTCCGGGGGCTCTCGGTGGTCGGTTCCATCTGAAGCTGTTCCGCCGCAAGTTTCACGATCTCAGGGTCGGGAGCGGCAGGGGTCTTCCCGTAATACCCGAGAACCATCATGGCGTACCCTTCAGCGAACTTCTTCCAGGGACCGATGATCACGTTGTTGAACGCTTGCTGGAAGTAGAACTGCGATACCGGCGTGACCGACGTCCCGAACCCACCACGCTTGACGACCTCCCGCATCGCCCCGATCACCTCGGGGAAACGATCGAGGACCTTGTGGTCCCGCATCATCTGGGTGTTCGCCGTGAGGGCACCACCGGGCATCGGCGAAAAGGGGATCAACGGTTCCGTCCGCAGCGCTTCCGGCGGAAAGAAGTAGTCCTTCATCTGGTCCTTGAACACCTCTTCCGCCTCCATCACCTTCTCGACGTCGAAGTCGAGCTCATAATCGGTGTCCCGGAGGGCGTGCCACATCACGACCAGGTCGGGCTGGGAGGTTCCGCCGGAGACGGGAGCCATCGAGAGGTCGATCCCGTCCACACCCGCTTCAATCGCAGCGGTGTACGTTGCAACGCCGGTACCCGCGGTGTCGTGGGTGTGAAATCGCAGGGGGATATCCGACGGAAGGAGCTTCTTGGCCCCCTTCACCGTGTCGTATACCACCTGAGGTATCGCCGTTCCCGAGGCATCCTTCAGCACCAGGGAATGAAAGGGGATCTCCGCATCCATGATCGCCTTGACCCGTTCGAGGTAATACTCCGCGGTGTGAGCGCCGGAGAGCCCCGGAGGAAGACCCATCAGGGTAACCGCCACCTCGTGGTGGAGCCCCGCCCCGGCGATGCAGCGACCGGAGTAGTCGAGGTTGTCGATGTCGTTCAGAGCGTCGAAGTTCCGGATCGTGGAGATGCCGTGCTTCTTGAACAGCTCGGCGTGCATCTTGATGATATCCGACGACTGGCTCTCGAGGCCGACCACGTTGACCCCTCGCGAGAGGGTCTGAAGGTCCGCGTCGGGACCGACAACCTCCCGGGAGGCGTCCATCATGTCGAAGGCGTCCTCATTGCAGTAAAAGTACAACGACTGGAATCGCGCGCCACCGCCGATCTCGAAATGGTTGAGCCCCGCCTCTTTCGCTGCTTCCAGAGCGGGAAGAAAGTCTCTGGTCAGAACCCGGGCACCGAAGACCGACTGAAAGCCGTCACGGAACGCCGTGACCATGACATGTATTTTCTTTTTCACAAAGGAGCTCCTTACGATTGGGTTGTATCTGAATCCGAACGTGAAGTGCGACCGATCCGTGAACGGTGTGCCGCTACCGCCGCGATGATCGCGGGGATGTGTGTGTCAAATGTGCCCGCTCCATCGGCACCGGGAGCTCCTGCTCCGGTCGGAACGGCCCCTGCCGACGCCGGAGCGCCTTCGAATCGACGAACAATCGCGCTCGTGATCGACATGAGAAAGACGAGAATAATGAGAAAGAGAAAAACGATGGACATTCCGAGGACCATCAGCTGCAGACCCGCTGCAATCATGTAAATGACTCCTTTGTCGCCGAGTTCGGGCATTGTAATACAGTTTATAATGAAAGCGGAAGGGTCTTATCGGCCCCGGACCGTTCCCCCCGCCTCCCGGACGAGGGCGCGAGCAAGCTCTTTCACCGGGTCGATCACCGGAACATTCCGGTACGATCCGGCGGGGATCACAAAGGGGAGTTCCGTACACGCAACGAGTATCGCTGTTGCACCGTCACCGATGAGAGTTTCCGCCGCGGCGGTGACGACGGACCTCGCTTCAGGGGTCACCGGAGTTACCGCCTTCAGCCCCCATCTGGAGTTGTAGATCCCGTCATGCAATTCGTCCTGCCGGTGTTCCGGGACCTGCCGGACCGTGTACCCCGCCCCCTGGAGGGCATCGCGCCACACGCCGGAACGCCGCGTCCCGGTGGTGCTGAGGACGCCGATCGCCGCCCCCGGGGGAATCTGTTCCGACACGGTTGCGACGGTGTGTTCCACCATATCGACGAACCGGAGGTGCGGGGCATCGGCGGCAAGGATATGACGAAACGCCTCGACGATCTCCCGGGCGTGAAAGGTGTTGCACGGGACACCTACCACGCCGCGAATCGGTTCGACCGCATCGAACGCCTGCGGGCGCGACGGCATCGTGACCGCTGCAAGTCCGGCGGTAGTCGCTACGATTCGCCCCAGGACCTCCCCGGGGTTTCGCGGATCATTTCCGATCAGGTACTCCGTCCGGTCAGGGATGATCGGTGAGTACGAGATATGAAGGACCGGCAGGTGGGATTGATCCCGCCCGTCGGTCCCTGTCATCTCGACCAGTTGACGGTGAAGGGCGACGCCGGCGAGGGGGCCGACGCCGCCTGCGATCACAACGGTACGCGTCATGCCGGCGTTACGCCTTCGCGGTTTTCTTTCCCTCGAACAGATCCAGGTCCAGTTCTTTCTCCGTCTTGGCAACGATGAGGGTTCCCGCGAGGTCGCCGGTAACGTTGAGACCGGTGCGTCCCATGTCGAGGAGCGCGTCGATCCCGAGGATCATCGCGTACGCCATCGCAACGGGGGTGCCTTCAGCAACAGGGAGGCCCACGGAGTTGAGAACCATGAGTAGCATGATCGCTCCCGCACCGGGAACGCCGGCGGTACCAATGGACGCGAGCACCGCGGTGAGGATAACGGTGAGCTGCTGACTGAAGTTCAGGGGCATCCCGATCGCGTTGGCGATGAAGATCGCGCAGACCCCGAGGTAGATCGCAGTGCCGTCCATGTTGACCGTCGCGCCGAGGGGGAGCGTGAAAGAGGAGACTTCCCGTTTGATCCCCATCTCGTCGGCGGCGTTGAGGGTGACCGGGAGGGTTCCGCCTGAGCTACGGGTAACGAAGGCGGTGACCGACGCCGCTCGAGCTCCGGAGAGGAACCGGAGGTACTTTATCTTGAAGCCCTTCAGGATACCGCCGTATACCAGTATCAAGTGTACGATCAGCGCGAGATAGACCGTGAGGGTAACGGTGAACAACGGTCCGAACGCCTCCGCGCCCTGCTTTCCGAACACCTCGGCGATGAGGGCGAACACACCGATCGGTGCGTACTGGAGCACCCATCCGACGACCATGTACATTACCTCTGCGGCGCCGTCAAACACCTGGAGGATCGTCTTTCCCGCGTTCTTGAGGCGTTCGTCGGAGCTGATCTGCAGGAAGGAGACGCCGATCCCGAAGATCACCGCGAAGAAGATCACCTGGAGTACCTCGCCTCCGGCGAGAGACTCGATCGGGTTGGTGGGAATGATCTTGAGCAGGGTGTCCGAAAGTTTCGGAGCGACCAGTTCGCGCCCGGCAGCGTCTGTGCCGGCGAGCTCGAGACCGAGACCGGGGTTGAAAAGATTACCGAAGAGCAACCCGATCGCAACCGCCGCGGCAGAGGTGACGAGGTAGAACACCACGATCTTGACACCGACCCGACCGAGCCGGGCAGGGCTGATCGACGCCGCGCCGACGACGAGAGTCGTAAAGACTACGGGCATCACGATCATCATCAGGAGCCGGACGAAGAGCGCTCCGAGAGGACTGATCACCGCGATATCCGGACCGACGATCAATCCGACGATCGCCCCGAGAATCAGACCGACGAGAATCCGCATCAGCAGATTCGACTTGAAATACCAGGAGAACATAGAAACCTCCTCACACCGTTTGGTGACGTGAATTTACTCCATTGTGGAAGGGGCCGTGACGAAACGAAATCGACCGTATGTTGTATTTTCCTCCGGGACCTCGTGGAAACGGGCGGAGATATACACCATTTGGTGTACCCCGGACGCCCGCCGGATCCGGGGAGGGCGGAGCAGCTCTTCGTCAGGGCCAGGACCGGTCACAGGAGCTCTTCGTCGATCACTTTCCGAACGAACTCCACCTTGGACGTCACGTTGAGCTTCTGATAGAGATGGAGGATATGTTTTTTCGCCGTCGAGTCGGCGATACCCCGTCGGGCGGCGATCTCCCGGTAGGTAAGGCCCGCCGCGACGTCCCGGAGGATCTCCTGCTCCCGGGCGGTGAGGTGGTAGTCCCGATTCGGCGTTCCCGTTTCCCTGGTACGGATCTCGTGGAGGAGGCGACCCGCTACGGCGGGGCTTACCGGCGAATGGCCCTGGTAGGTCTGCTTGATCTGCTCCGCCAACTCCGCGGGGCGTGTATTCTTCAGCAGGTACCCGTCCGCCCCCGCCCGGATCGCCGAGAGGATGCGCTCTTCGTCCTCGAAGACGGTAAGAATGAGAACGCGAACCCCCGGGTGACGCTGTTTTACCTGCGCCGTCGCCTCGATTCCGTCCGTACCGGGGAGGCCGATATCCATCAGGATCAGATCGATCTCGGTACGGTCCCCTCGCATCAGTCGTTCAAGCTCTTCCGCGCTCTTCACCGCTGAAACGACCTGGAGCCCCGAATCGAGGCCGATGAGATACCGGAGCCCCTCCCGGACCTCCTCGACGTCGTCGACGATGACGATCTGGATCGGTCGCTCCGTCACGAACGCCCCTCCACGAGGGGAAACTCGCAGGCGATCATTGTACCGGTCCGGGTAGCGGTGACGTCGAACATCCCCCCTGTCGCTTCGACGCGCTTCGCCATGTTTTTCAGACCGAATCCCCGGTGATCTCCGTCGGGGT
This sequence comes from Alkalispirochaeta sp., assembly GCA_046540055.1. Taxonomy (GTDB): domain Bacteria; phylum Spirochaetota; class Spirochaetia; order DSM-27196; family Alkalispirochaetaceae; genus Alkalispirochaeta. Next base: position 19,519 of record JBKHFT010000002.1, on the reverse strand, counting down.
CAAATCCGACGCCGTCGTCACTGCATTTCAGCGCCAGCAGCTCTCGTTCCCGAGTGATCCGGCAGATAACGGTTTTCGCCTGCGAGTGCTTTTGCACGTTTGTGATCAGCTCTTCGCAGACGCGGTACAGGGACTCCCCGACCTCCGGAGGTACCGGCCGGCCACTCTCGATCGTCCGGTGATCGAAGACCAGGGAGATTCCCTTGAGTGAAAGACGCCGATCCGCCATCTGTTCGATTCGATCGACGATACCCGAAAACGAGGAGAAATCGGGTTCTCCGAGAATCGTTTCTCGTAATCCCTCTATAGCAATACGGGCGTTCTCGTCGATCCGTTCGATCATCTCCGTCGTTCGTGAGTCTCCCGCGCCGGGGCTGTTCCGCGCGACGGCGGCACAGATCGAGATGTTGGTGAGCTGTGCTCCCAGGGAGTCGTGGAGGTCACGATAGATCCGCTCCCGCTCCTCTACCAGCCGGAGGCGGCTGTTCTCCTGTTCCAGATCACGTACCTCCCGGGTTCGCCGTTCCACCTCCGCCTCCATATCCTCGGTATAGCTTCCCACCGCCGATACCAGCTGGTTGAATTCCCGGGCGAGAAGCCCGATCTCGTCGTCCCGTTGCAGATCGACCCGGGCGGCACGATCTCCGGCGTGTACCCGGTTGACGGTCTGGACGATCTCCTCGATCGGGCGGAGGACGAGGCGGTTGCTGAAGACGCGGATTGTAAGAAGGAGTATCACGATCAGAACGAGATCGAGAATCGCCATGAACCGAAGGACGCTGTTCCCGGGCTCCATGATCGCCCGGTAGGGGAGGGCAAGGACGAGGTACCACCCCGTAGCGGGGTTGACGGTGTGGCTCAGCACCATAAGGCGCCCGCGATACTCGGTAATAAAGCTTCCGATACGTTCCGTTGCGATTCGCGAGAAGATATGCTCGTCCATCTCGGGGAGCGTAATCCCCCCGCCGGATTCCGGCCCGGTGTCGTCGATTCCGTCGGCGGCGCCGGCTCCCTCTGCGCTGGTAGCAGCGGCGGAGTCACGAGCGTCACCGGCGTCTCCGGCAAACTGACTCGCGATCACCCGACCGTTGTCGTCCAGAAGCAGGGCGCGGCCGTCCTTCGGGATGCGGAGGTCCACAAGTACGTTCCGCAGATCATCAAGAACGATATCGACGCCGAGGACCCCGACGATCTCGTGGCGATCGGTTGCCGGTGACCCTGCCGCTGTGTACGCCGGTCGGGCGTAGACCGGAATCGCCCCGGTGATCCCGAGGAGGGGATAACTTGCGTAGAGGTACGGGTCTGATACGGTGAACCCCCCGGCGGTGAGGGCCGCCTGATACCATGGACGTGTCCGTGGGTCGTAGTCATCGGGCAGATTGGGGGCAAAATCGACGAATCCCGGACCCTGACCGTACTCCCACATCTCACCCGCGGCGGTACCGACGTAGATCGCCCGGATATAGCGCCGCCGGGGAAGCACCTGGGAGAGGAAGAGATCGCGAAACTCGGAGGTCTTCATCTCCCGGACCACCCGGTATTCCGACAGGGATCGGGCGAGATACTCCACTTCAGTCACGAAGGTTGTGATCTTCGTGTTCGTCTCTTCCAGAATCGTCAGGGAGAAATCCCGGGCGTCCTCGATCGAGAACTGTCTGATCACCAGCAGCGTCGAGATCATCGTCGACGAGAGGATCAGCATTACCGAACCGAGGATGAACAGGCTGAATCGAGCGCGAATTCCGAGGCGCATCGCCACCATTATACTGAACGCCCCGGCAGGATGCACCGGGCGTGTACCGATTTTCGCCGGGCGGTCGGCGTCCTAGGCGTTGTAGGTGCCGCTCGTGGTTGTACCGCCGCTACCGGTCCAGTTGAAGTGGTGGAACTCGCCGCGGGGGCCATCGACCGTTTCGTAGGTGTGGGCGCCGAAGTAGTCCCGCTGCGCCTGGACCATGTTCGCCGGGAGGCGTTTGCTGCGGTACCCGTCGTAGAACGCCAGCGCGGTGCCGAGGGCCGGAACGGGGACTCCCGCGGTCACCGCTGCTGCAACAACACGCCGCCACGATCCCTGTGCGTCGTGGATCACGTCGCGGAACCATTCGTCCAGCAGCAGGTTCGGCAGATCCGGAGTGCGGTCAAAGGCGTCCTTGATCCTTCCGAGGAAGACGCTGCGGATGATACACCCTTCCCGCCAGAGGAGGGCGACGTTACCGTTATTGATCTTCCAGCGGTGTTCTTCGCTCGCCTCGCGGATCAGCATGAATCCCTGTGCGTAGGAGATGATCTTCGAGGCGAGTAGCGCCTTTCGGAGGTCTTCGAGAAGTGCAGCGCGATCGCCGGGGATCGATGCGATGCCGCCGTCGTCACCGGCCGAGGAGCCGGCTGGTCCCTGGAGGTGACGGCTCGCCTCGACGCGCTCTTCTTTGAGGGCCGAGAGGGAGCGGGCAAAGACCGCCTCGACGATGAGGGTTACCGGGATCCCCGCGTCGAGGGCGTTGATGCCGGTCCACTTCCCGGTTCCTTTCTGCCCCGCGGCGTCGAGGATCGTATCGAGCACGTAGTTCCCGTGTTCGTCCTTCGTCTTGAGGATATCTGCGGTGATCTCGATGAGGTAGCTGTCGAGCTCGGTGGTGTTCCATCGGGCGAACGTCTCGTGCATCTCCTCGTTGGACATCCCGAGGCCGTACTTCATCACCTGGTACGCTTCGCTGATGAGCTGCATATCCCCGTACTCGATCCCGTTATGTACCATCTTCACGTAGTGGCCCGCACCCTCCGGACCGACCCAGTCGGCGCACGCCTCACCTTCCGGGGTTTTCGCGGCGATCGCCTGAAAGATCTCTTTCACATGGGGCCAGGCATCCTCGTTTCCGCCGGGCATGATGCTCGGGCCGTGCCGTGCCCCCTCCTCGCCGCCGGAGACGCCGGTCCCGATGAAGAGAATTCCCTTCTCTTTCAGGTAATTCGTCCTTCGGATCGAGTCGGGGTAATGGGAGTTGCCCCCGTCGATGATGATGTCTCCCGTTTCGAGGTGGGGAAGGATCGATTCGATAAATTTGTCGACAACCTCCCCGGCTTTTACCATCAGCATCACCCGGCGAGGACGCTTCAGTGTTGCGACGAGATCCTCGATCGTGTAGGTCGGGATGATCGTGTCCCGCCCCTTCGCCGCGTCGTTCATGAACTCTTCCGTCTTCGATCCGGTACGGTTGTATACCGCCACGGCGTACCCGTGATCGTTCATGTTCAATACGAGGTTCTGTCCCATCACCGCGAGGCCGACGAGACCGATATCCGCTTTCTGTTCTGCCATACTGTGCTCCTGATGTTTTGTGTGTTATCCCGACGCCCCGCACTGCGGTGCCCGGGGAATGATCAGTTTCTCGAAAAACGATCCCGCTGCGCCCAGAGGCCGAGGCCCGGCGCCGAGAGGAAGTACACCCTCTCGCCGTCGGGAAGGGTGTTCCACCCATCCCGGAGCGACCTGGGGTCGTACCGCTTCTGCGTCTCCGTGAGATCGGCGTAGGTGAATCCGATTCCTTCCACCTCCTCCCGCGTGATGTGTCCCGGGGCGTAGGTGATCGAGAAGCGTTCCTCGCTGGAGCCGTGGATCAGGTGCGCCGCGGCGCTGAGGTTCTCCCGGAGCTCGTCGTTCTCGTTGACCGCCGCGAGAGTGTGGTCGGTACCGCGATATCCGTACTTGCGGATCAGACGGTCGATCTCGGGATCCTCTCCGAAGCTTTCGACACCGGGTGCGAGAACGGTGAGACGCCCGCCGTCGGCGATCGCCATCCGGCTGCGATAGATCGATTTGTTCCCGAGCCAGGTGCTGTGATACTCTTCCGGATCGAGCCACGCCACCACGTGTTCCGGCGCCTCGTCGAGGAGCGTGAAGTTGACCTCCATGGCGAGGTCGGCAGCCTCGTAGAAGCATTCGAGGCCGCGACCGGCGAAAAGACCTCGGACCACCAGCTCGTCCCCTTCCCTTCCGACCACGGTCAGGACATAAACAACGGGGATGTCACCTAGAAAATTCTCCGCGGCGTAGTTCAACACCGCTCTGACGGGGTTGTCCGCGCGGCCCATGATCCGTTCCATCCCGTAGACGGCGCCGAGAAAGTGGCTTCGATTGATCCCGTCGACCCCGCCGGTCCCGACGAAGAGATTCTTCGCGTGGTTCGCCATCCCCACCACCTCGTGGGGCACAACCTGTCCGATGGAGAGGACCATGTCGTGACCACCGGTGGCGACAAGGGTATTGACCTGCGCCGGCCACGGCCAGTCGAGTTTCCCTTCGCTCTGTTCCCGGATGAACTCACGGGGAACCTCCCCCAGCGTCACCAGATCGTTTCGCCAGTCATGGATACGGAACAGCGAATCGGGAACCCCGGGAAACATGCTCTCCCGTTCCCGGGAGCTTACGGGCCGGTGCGTTCCGAGGGCGGGAAGCACGTCGGTGAGGCGCTCCCCCATCAGTTCGTATACGATAGAGGTGATCTGTCCCGCGTAGGAGTGGTATCGCGTGAAATCCGGCGGAACTGCAAGGATACGTCGGGGCGAACCGAAGTGGGTCATGATCTCCGCGAGGGCGGATCTGATATCCCCGGGAGTCAGGTGCGCGGCGGGGCCGCCCCATTTCATTACTTCACCCATCGTTACTCCTTGATCGTTGAACCGTGACGTTCGATCTCCGAAGAGCTTTCGTTTGCTTTCGAATAACGTACGGTAAACGAAGTATACCGGTCGTCGTCCGGGGCGTCAACGTGGTGCTTTTACCGCTTGTACGCGGTAAACACCGCCTGCATGTGTGCCCGACCTTCGATCGTTACGTCACGGAACCCGAGGGCGTTGAACCGCGGTACCGCCTCGGAGGCATACATCACATACCGGGGCGACTGGTCGTCGATGTTATGAAGCACCCACTTCCTGAGCAGCTCGTGCCGGTCGGTGGAGATAAAGGCGTCGAAGAAGCGTTCGACCTGGTACGCCAACGCCTCGAATCGCTCCTGCCCGTCCGGGGCGTACTTGTCGGCGTTGGCGAAGAGCCCGTCCGTCCGCAAGACGCGGTACAGCTCTACTTCAACCGCGTCCCGGTACTCCCGTTCGAGATTGTGGATCGTAAACGCCGAGGCGATCACATCCCAGGACTCCCGCGTCTGGTCCTGGAGAAACGCGAGTGCGTCCGCTTCCTCGAGGGTGCAGATCGGAGAGGAGATATGGTCCGCCGCCCGGGCGAGCATCTCCGGATCGTTGTCGATAGAGGTGACCAGAATCTCCGGTGCCTGCCCTGACGCCGAGGCGCTGCCGTCGAGCCCGCGGGCGATCTGCTCGATAGCCTCGAGAAGCAATCGCGTGGTGAACCCGTTCCCCGTTCCGATCTCGAGAATACGAATCGGGTCGACGCTGATCGGGAGATCCGGATCCAGAGGTGTCTCGAGGCGCCCCTGTACAAGGTTCCGGAGCGTTTCGACGACGCGGTTGATCATCTGTCGCTGGAATGCCTCGAATTCGGGATACGCAAGGGTAATGAGTTCGTACTCTTCGGCGAGGCTGCCGCTGAAGCGGTGTTCGGTGTGTCGGCTCATACCGCACCTCCTCCCTACAAGCATAATGCGGGGCATCCGGGAAATAAAGTGTCTCCGAAGTAACACTACTGACATCGACCGGTGTTACATGGCCAGAAGGACGGTACACGAATGAACAAGGTATCACTCTATACGATTCTGGGACTCACGGCGGCGCTCGCACTGACGGGGCTGTCCGGTTGCAGTGCCCCGGCAGAAGCACAGGAAGCGGGTGACCAGGGGGTTCCCCTCCGCCCGAAGGAAACACGACGGACCCCGGTCCGGACGATAACGGTCGAGCCGACTCGTTTCGTCGAGTACGGAGAGTACTTCGGCGAGGCTCGCGGAATCAGGGAAGTAAAGCTCACGGCGGTCGCCGGTGGACGGGTGTCGTCACTCGGGGCCGATGTCGGCGACGTAGTCGCCCCCGAAACATCCCTCGGCGAGATCGATCCCGGCAAAGCGCGGACTCTCTACGAGACGGCGGTGCTCAACGAACGCCTTGCCCGGGAATCGTGGGAGCGGGAACGCCGTTTTCTCGACCAGGGCAACTCCTTCCAGGTCAAGGTCGATCAGGCGCATCTCCGGTGGCTCGAGGCACGATCGGCGCTCCTCGACGCGGAGCGCCACCTGGAGGCGGCGCTGATGATGACGCCGATCGGGGGGACCGTTGTTCGTCGCCATATCGAGGTCCACGACGAGATTGCTCCGGGAGATCCGACCGTCGAGGTGGCGGATCTCTCGAAGATGCGGATCACCGTCGGCGTACCTGAGGCCGATATCGCCGGGGTCCGGGAACTCGCCGAGGCGGAAGTGATCTTTCCGGCGATCCCGAACCACGTATTCACCGGGACGCCGACCGGTTTCGCCCGGGCACGGTCGGAGGAGACTCTCACCTACGAGGTGGAGATCGAAGTCGATAATCCCGACGGGGCGATCCTGTCGGGGCAGACCGCGCGGGTACGCCTGCCGCTCCATGCCGACCCCGAGGCGATCGTCGTCCCCTCTTCGGCGGTGCGCATCGGCTCCGACGGTACCTCGGTCTTCGTTGTCACCGACGGCGTGGCACGGGGGGTACCCGTCGAAACCGGGATAACCGGTGAACGGGAGACGGTGATCACCGGAGGCCTGAAGCCCGGGGATGCGATCGTGGCGGAGGGTGTCAATCGCCTCGCCGACGGTACACCCGTCGAGATTCTGCGGTAGGAGCGTCGACGATGCTACGCACCCTTGTACAGAAACACATGGCGATCTTCTCCCTCTCGGCACTGATCGTCGTCGTCGGAGCGATCGCCTACGCGACGCTCCCGCGAGAGTCATCGCCGGAGATCAAGCAACCGTATATCTTCATCACCACCACCTACGTGGGGGTCTCCGCTGCGGATATTGAAACCCTCGTCACCGATCCGATCGAAAGTGAACTGGAGGGGATGAACGGGCTGGCTGAACTCACGAGCGAAAGCAGGCAGAACGTATCCTTCATCTTTGCGGAGTTCACCTCCGACGTGAGCGTCGAGGAGGCGCTCCGACGTACGAAGGACCGGGTCGACATCGCAACGGCGAGCCTTCCCGACGACGCCGACGATCCGAGCGTGCGGGAGTTCAGCGTCTCCGATTGGCCGATTTTCGTCGTCATCCTCTCTCATCCCGACGGCGTGGAGGTGATTGAAGAAGCGGCGAAGGATATGCAGGAGACTCTGAAAGGTATTCCCGGTGTCCTCGATGTGGATATCGCGGGCAACGATACCCGTGAGCTTGCGATCGAGCTCGACCCCTACCGGATGGCCGCGTACGGTATTTCAGTCGATTCCGTGAGCGGCGCGGTGGGGCGGGAGCACGTCACGATACCCGGGGGGATCCTCGAGAACCCGGAGAAGAATTACTCCCTTTCGGTCACCGGCGAGATCACCGAGGCTGCACGATTCCGGGATATCCCTGTGTCGACCGGTACAGGGGGGCAGGTTCCTCTCGGGGAGGTCGCCCACGTGGCGTTGCAGAACACCCGTGAGTCGACACTCTCGCGATTGAACGGCACCCCGGCGGTTACGCTGGCGGTGAAGAAGCGCCTCGGTTCGAACATTCTTGACCTCGCCGACGCCGCCCGGGCGCGAATCGATGAGGTACGTCCCGATCTCCCCGTCGGAACGGAGGTGTACGTCTCCTACGATGAGAGCCGGTACATCCGGGATACGATCGCCGACCTTGAGAACAACATGGTTTCCGGCTTCGTCCTCGTTCTTCTCGTGACGATCCTCTTCCTCGGGTTCCGGAACAGCCTCTTTGTCTCGATGGCGATACCTCTTTCAATGTTGATGTCATTTTTCATTCTTCAACTGATGGGGATCACTCTGAACCAGATCGTTCTCTTCAGCCTGATACTCGCCCTCGGCATGCTCGTCGACAACGGTATCGTGATCGTGGAGAACATCTACCGCCACCAGGGGATGGGCAAGAGCCGCTTCGAGGCGGCGATCGATGGAACGGGAGAGGTCGCCGGGCCGATCGCCGCGAGTACCCTTACGACGCTCCTGGCGTTCTTTCCGATCGTCTTCATGCCGGGGATCATGGGAGATTTCATGAGCTTTCTCCCGAAAACGGTGATCGTCGTACTTGCCTCGTCTCTCTTTGTCGCTCTCGTGATCAACCCGACCTACTGCGCCCGGTTTCTCAAGGTGTCGGACAAGCAGATGCGGAAGATCGAGGGTGGAGACGGCGTCTTCGGCAGGATTCAGGAGTGGTACACCCGAATTCTCGGGGTCGCTACGGTGCACGGGCTCAAGACGGTTCTGATCGTAACCGCCGTCGTCGCCGCCGGCTTCGTGACCTACGGAATCGTTGCGGCGGAAGTGCTCTTCTTCCCCGAGGTCGACCCCGAACGAGCGCGGATCGAGATCGATGCGCCGCAGGGTACTCCGTTGGCGCGAACCGACGGGATCGTCCGGGAGATCGAGGCGATCCTTCCGGAGGTGGAGATGTCGTTGAAAAGCTTCGAAACGGTATCGGGACGAAACACCGGGGGTACCGAAAGCCACCGCGGCCAGATCGATCTCACCTTTGAGCCCTACGCCGAGCGGGAGATTCCCGGTACCGTCGCGGTCGAACGTCTCCAGGAACGGTTGCGGACCGTAACCGGAGCGGTCGTTCAGGTTCGCGAGGGAGACACGGGACCGCCAACCGGAAACGATATCTCCTATGAGGTCCGGGGCGAGGACTACGCCGTGATGGGTGAGATCACCGCAGAGCTGATGGCGATCCTCGAACCGTACACCGACCGATTCAAGACCCTCGACAACGATTTCGAAGCTAACCTTCCGGAGATCGCCGTCGAAGTGGATCGGGCAAACGCGGCGCGCTTCGGGTTGAGTACCGCGCTGATCGCGAGTACCGTCCGTACCGCGATCAACGGTTCCACGATCGGGGCGTTTCGCTCCGGTGATGAAGAGTACGATATCGTCCTGCGGTACCGCGACGATACCAGGGATTCCCTGCAAATGCTCCGGAACGTCCAGGTCGTCGCCCACGACGGCCGCCGCGTTCCCTTGAGTTCGGTAGCGACGATCGAGCCGCGGTCGAGCGTGAGCGTGATCAAGCGCCGGAACCTCAACCGTGCCGTCAACGTCTGGGCCGATTTCCGCCCCGACACCGAAGAACGTGGCGCGGTCGTCGAAGAGGTCTCCACCGCGGTGGATGAGTTGAACCGACGCCTTCCCCCGGGGTATTCGATCGGAACCGGCGGCGGTTTCGATGTCCGCGACGAATCGACGACGTTTCTGGTACAGGCGTTTCTTGTGGCGATCTTCCTGATCTTTATCGTCCTCGTCGCCCAGTTCAACTCGATCGCTGATCCGTTTATCATCATGTTTGCGGTGTTCCTCAGCCTCGGTGGGGTGATGTGGGGCTTCGCCCTGAGCGGCCGGAACTTCGTGATTATCATGTCCGGGATCGGGTCGATCGCCCTCGCGGGGGTCGCGGTGAACAACTGTATCGTTCTCGTCGACTACACCCACAAACTGATTCGACAGGGTGTGCCATGGCGGGAGGCGATCATCGACGCCGGTCGAACACGGCTGCGACCGGTGGTTCTGACCGCCCTCACCACCGTCCTCGCCCTGGTGCCGATGGCGATCGGTATGAGCTTTGATATCCACACCTTCCGCGTTGTCCTGGGGAGTGAGTCCGCGGAGTTCTGGAAAGCGTTCGCCTGGACGATGCTCTACGGCCTGACCTTCGCCACGGTAACGACCCTGGTCGTGGTTCCGTCGATGCTCAGCGTGAAGTACCGTTTTCTCGAACGAAAGAAGGGGGCCGCGGCGGTGAATTGATTCCCGCCGCGACGACGGTTATCCAATACGGAAGAACGCCGGCTCGTTACCGGGTTTCCACTTGATGTTGCACCCCATGCTCGGTTTCTGATCGGTCAGGGGATCATTTCCTTCGAGAAGCGCGTCGACAGCGGCGCTCAGATCGGCGCCGGTGATCGGGACACCGTTTCCCGGACGGGAATCGTCGAACTGTCCACGATAGACGAGGGTGTGCTCGCCGTCGAAGAGGAAGAAATCAGGCGTACAGGCAGCCTCGTACGCTTTCGCAACCTCCTGGCTCTCGTCATAGAGATAGGGAACGGAGATGCCGAATTCGCGGATGAACTCAGGCATCTTCGCCGGTGCGTCTTCGGGGTGGGTCTCGATATCGTTGGCGTTGATCAGGACGACCCCGACGCCTCTACGGGAGTACTCCGCCGTCAGTTCACCGAGCTTCTCTCCGATGTGACGTACGAAAGGACAGTGGTTACAGATAAACACAACCAGAAGCGGTCGCCCCAGGTAGTCCTTCCGGGACACAACTTTCCCGGCGCTGTCGGGAAGGGAAAAATCGGGCGCAGGTGTGCCGAGTTCTTTCATCGTTGATGGTGTAGCAGCCATTCAGTTACCTCCACCCGTAAGATACGTATCCATCGGCGTCGGAAGCAAGGACGACATCGGAAAACCAGGGCGAAGCCGGAAGCGACGTCGACCTCCTGCATGAATGCGACAATGAAGACTCGTGGCGCCGCCGAAAACAGGGGGCACCCACCGCGACCGCCTTGAACGCCGCTCTTTTCCGTGGGAGAATCGGACCCTACTACAGGAGGCATCGATGCGGGCTCTCGAGCTTGTTGCGTACAACGAATTCAAATACCACGACGTACCGGCACCAGTACCGGGATCGGATGACGTACTGATCCGGGTACACGCCGTCGGAATCTGCGGCAGCGATGTCCACGGACAGGACGGCAGTACGGGACGGCGAATCCCGCCGGTGATTATGGGCCATGAGGCGGCAGGCGAGGTCGTCGCAGTCGGTGACGCCGTTACGGGGCTGACACCGGGTATGCGGGTGACCTTCGATTCGACCCTCTACTGCGGGGAGTGTTTCTACTGCCGCCGGGGGGAGATCAACTTCTGCGAGAATCGCCGCGTCCTCGGTGTCAGTTGTGACGAATATCGGCAGCACGGCGCGTTTGCGGAGTACGTCGTTGTTCCCGCCCGTGGAGTCTATCCCCTCCCGGACGACGTCGGGTACCGGTACGGCGCGATGGTGGAGCCTCTTTCGATCGCCGTCCACGCATCGGAGATCACCCCCCACACTCTCGGAGATTCCGCGGTAGTCGTCGGGGCGGGGATCATCGGCCTTCTTCTGATTCAGGTGTTGCGCGCCGGAGGGTACGGTGAGATCGTCAGCGTCGACGTGGATCCCCGGAAACTCGAACACGCGGTGGCGATGGGAGCAACCCGTACGGTCCGGGCGGGGACGGAGGATCTCGCGGAGACCGTTGCCGCCGTCAGCGACGGGCGTGGGGTACGCAACGCCTTCGACGCCGTCGGGATCCAGCAGACTGTTGACAATTGCGTCCGGTCGGTACGTCGCGGTGGCCAGGTGACGATCATCGGCAACTTCGCCGCTGAGGTAACCGTCCCCCTTCAATATCTGGTGACGCGACAGATCACGGTAAAAGGATCGAACGCGTCGGCAGGGGAGTACCCGGCGTGTCTCGAACTGATCAGGTCCGGAGCGATCGAACTCGATGGTCTGATCAGCGCCGTCGCTCCACTCTCGGAAGGAGCGGAGTGGTTTCGTCGTCTCTACCGGAACGACGAGGGGCTGCTGAAGGTGATCCTCGTCCCCGACGCGCTCCATGAAACGGGATCAGACGACCAGAAGGAGGTAAAACGATGAGTACCACACTCTTTGACCTCACCGGAAAGGTGGCGATCGTCACCGGCTCAAGCCGGGGTCTCGGGCAGTACTTCGCCCGGGCCCTCGCTGCCGCGGGGGCTGATCTCGTGATCACCAGTCGAACTCTTGCGTCCCTTTCGACGTTTCGTGACGAGATCGAGGGTATGGGACGGCGCGTCCTTCCCCTGGAACTCGACGTTCGCGATCACGGAAGCATCCAGCGAATGGTTGCCTCGACGATTGATCATTACGGGAAGATCGATATCCTCGTGAACAACGCGGGACTCAACATCAGAAAGCCCGCGATCGAGGTGACCTGGGACGACTGGAACACGATTCTCGACACGAACCTGCGGGGGACGTTTTTCGTTGCTACCGAGGTGGCGAAACGGATGATCCCGAGGGAGTACGGCCGGATCATCAACATCGGGTCGGTGACGGCGGTGTTCGGATACGCCGGAATCACCCCGTACTGCGCCAGTCGTGGCGGTGTGAAGCAGATGACGATGTCCCTCGCCGACGACTGGGGAGCCCACGGAATCACCGTAAACTGTCTTGCCCCGGGGTGGTTCGAGACGGAACAGACGAAACAGCTCTATCGGAACAAGGAGTGGCTGGCGTATCTCAACGACCGGATTCCCCTCGGACGTCCGGGGCAACCCACCGATCTCGACGGAGCGGTCGTCTTTCTCGCATCCGACGCGTCGGCGTACGTGACGGGGCAGACGCTCCTGATCGACGGAGGTATCTCGACGGGAGCGACGAAGGCCACCGTCTGACGAAGGCCACCGCCCAGGTAGTATCCATAACCTTGTTGATGAAAAGAGGTAACTCGCCGTATTACCGTCAACTACGGCGGGTTACCCCTGCGTCTGCAGATATCGTGTTGCTCCGGCGCGACTTGCACCGGATTATCAACAGTCTTCTCGATACCCCTCAGGACATCAGAACACTCGGGAGAAAGAGTACCAGCTGGGGAAAGATGATCAGGAGCAACAACACGATCAACAGGGTGATCAGGAACGGATTGAGCGCCTTCACGAGCTGCTCGAGTCTGATATTCGCCACACCGCAGGCAACGTAAAGTACGGTGCCTACCGGCGGGGTGATCAGCCCGATCCCGAGGTTGATCGACATCACGACGCCGAAGTACACCGGGTGGATCCCTACCGTCTCCATCACCGGCAGGAGAATCGGCGCCAGGATCAGCATCGCCGGTGTGAGGTCCATCACGAACCCCACCGCGAAGAGCAGGACGTTTGCCATCAGAAGAACCGCGATCGGCGAGGAGGTGAAGCTCGTCAGCAGCTCCGCCAGCGCAAAAGGCACCCTCGCCCGGGTCAGGAGCCAGGCGGTGACCATCGCCATCCCGCAGAGAAAGAGTACCACCCCCGTCGTTTTCGCGGTAGCGAGGAGGATTTTCGGGAGATCACGAATCTTGATCTCTCTGTACAGGAAAAGACCGAGAAGCAGCGCCGCCGCGGCAGCGACTGCTCCCGCTTCGGTCGCGGTGAAGACGCCGAGGAGGATTCCGCCGACCACGATAAAGGGAACGGTCAGTGCAGGCCAGGCACTCGCGAAGGTGCGGCCCAGCCGGTGCCACGAGAAGCGTTGCCCCTCCGCGGCGACACCGTACCCGTGGCGGCGGCTGGTGACGTACGTCGTTACCATCAGGGCAAGACCGACAAGGATCCCCGGGATGATCCCCCCGATGAACATCTGAGCTATCGAGGTGTTGGTGATGATCCCGTACAGAATGAAGGGGATACTCGGCGGAATGATGATCCCGATCACCGACGAGGAAGCGGTCACCGCCGCCGCGTAGGGGGAGGGATACTTCTGTTCAACCATCGGAGGGATCAACAGTCCCCCGATAGCGGCGGTATCGGCGATCGCGGAGCCGCTGATCCCGCCGAAGAACATACTGGCCATGATATTTACGTGTCCGAGACCGCCGGTGATGTGTCCGACGATCGCGTCGGCAAATTCCACCAGGCGTCGGGCGATACCTCCCCGGTTCATCACCTCTCCGACAAACATGAAAAAGGGGATCGCCAGGAGGGGAAAGCTGTTGATCCCCGAAGCGAGACGGTTTCCAAGGACCGAGAAGGGAACATCAAGCGCCACGATCAGGGCGAGGTTGGACAGGGTCAGGGCGAATACGACGGGGATGCCCAGGGCGATAAATGCGAAAAGCGTTCCGAGAAAGAGCCATAACATACGCCTATCTTCCTTTCCGTGAGTTGTCGTCACCGGCGAGGAACCGGTTCAGTCGTTCTGCTTCCTCTTTCAACTCCGCCGCCGCCTGCAGCGCCTCCTGTTCGGCAGTGTGGTCGTCGGCGATCGCGCGTCCCTCCAGGATCGGACGAAATTTCATGATCGCCATGACGAACATCAGAAAGCCGGAGACGGGCATCACCATGTAGACGATGGACATCGGGATATAGAGGGCGGGACTCACGTTCCGCGCCGAGACGGCCACCTCGAAGCTGTAGAAGGTGAAGTACCCGAGGGCCAGGACGATCAGGAGTTGCCCGAAGAGACGGACGATCTTCTGTATCCCGGGGTTTCCGATCTTTTCGATCGCGAGATCCAGCGAAACGTGATCGTTGTGGTGGTACGCGAGGACCGCACCGAGGAGGGAAACGTAGATAAAGAGAAACCGGGCGAGCTCGTCGGCCCATCCGAGGGATGCGTTGAGAACGTACCGGCTGAACACGTTGAGACCGACCACGAGGAACATCGCGACGACGAGGACGATCAACAGCATTTTATAGAGCTGAGCCACGACGGTAACGGCGTTCTGTTTCGTCATAGTACCTCCAACTATACCGTAGAAACGAAAAACCGCAACGCCGAAGCGTTGCGATTGTCCATGAGGCCACCCGGACACCGTACGTATTCGACGGAGCCCGGGATGTTGTCACCCCCCCGAGGTCGTGTGACCGGGGCCGGGGTGACGCTGTCACGTTCGGCAGATCAGCTGTGTTCTTCCATGTACTCGGCGACTTTTTCCCGTACGTCGTTGACGAGGTCGGTTCCGATCTCTTCGGCGTACTCGTCATAGACGGGGGCGGTCGCTTCCTGGAACGCCATCTTCTCCTCGTTGGTGAGAATCGTTACTTCCATTACGTCCTTGAGTTCCTCGAGGTACTCGGCGTTGAGCTCGCGGTTAAGCTCGCGGTTGTGGTCACGGGACTCGATCGCCGCGTCCATCACGACCTCCTGGAGGTCTTCCGGAAGGTTGTCCCAGAACTCCTGGGCGATCATCAGCACGAAGGGACTGTAGACGTGACCGGTGTCGGTGGTGTACCGCTGAACCTCGGGGTAGTTCTGGAGATAGATCGTGCCCCAGGGGTTTTCCTGACCGTCGACGACGTCCTGTTGAAGTGCCGAGAACAGCTCGCCGAAGGCCATCGGGGTCGGGTTTGCACCCATCGTCTCCCACGCGGCGAGGTGGAGGGGGTTCTCCATTGTGCGAACCTTGAGTCCCTCTACGTCTTCAGGAGTACGGACGGGGCGAACATCGTTGGTCAGCTGCCGGAAACCGTTCTCCCAGTAGACAAGACCCTTGATACCGATCTCGGACAGCTCGTCGAGAAGCTGTTGGCCGATCTCGCTGTCGAGAACGTAGTCGGCCGCACCTTCGTTGGGGAAGATAAAGGGCAGGTCGAACACTTTGAAGCCGTCAATAAACGGCGCGATCGGCGCGGTGGAGGGGCAGGTCATCTCCTGGGTGCCGAGCTGGAGCGCTTCCATCATCTCCCGGTCGTCACCGAGTTGGCTGGAATGGTAGAGCTCGACGGTGATTCGACCGTCACTGTTCTCCTCAACCATCTCCTTGAAGTATTCGAGGGATTGATACTGCGCCGATTTGTCGTTCAGACCGATACCGGCGGTGATCGTATACGTCTCCTGGTCACCGCTTTCTTCCTGGCCGCTCCCGAAGGCGGTCATCGTGATTCCTGCGATAAGCAGGAGAGCCAATGCAAACACACCTGTTCGTTTCATATATGAAACCTCCTCTTTGAGTTTGTGTCATCTTCCCCCGGGAGCGCAGATCTCTCAACCGAAATCGTATGAACGGCGATTTCGGGGTGATGAATGGTGCATCTTCGGTGAAACCCGAGAGATCCGGGACGGAGATGATTACCGGGAGAGCTGAAACGCCCTTCGGAAGCGCTCGATGTGTGTTCGTCCCACATCCGCCCGGTTCCCCGATACGAACTCGACGGCGATACGACCCCGACCCGGAACGATCACTCTGCTGATCTTGTCGAGGCGGGCGATCGTGTTGCGGTGGATTCGCATAAACTCATCGGGATCGAGGCGCGACTCGAGGGCGGTCAGTGAATCATCGACGAGAAAACGGTCGCTTCCGGAGACCCAGAAGACGAGGCCGTCCTCGGCACGGAGGTATTCGAGATCGCTCAGGGGAAGAACGCGATAGGTGCGGCCCGAGCGGATCGTCAGGCGGGTGAGGTACGGGTGGGCGAGCTGGTGAAAAGCGACGAGGGCATCTATCCGTCGTTCACCGTCGGAAGGATCACGGAGTCGAAGGCGCTCCGTCGCTCGTTGTACCGCCGCGGTGAGGCGCCGGGGATCGTAAGGTTTGAGGAGGTAATCCACCGCGTGGACGTCGAAGGCACGTAGCGCATACTCGTCGTACGCGGTGGTAAAGATCACCTCCGGTCGCTGCGGAAGCTGTTCGAGAACGGAAAATCCGTCAAGGACCGGCATCTGGACGTCAAGAAAGAGCAGGTCCGGGGAAAGGGTGCGGACCTGTTCGACGGTTTCGCCGCCGTGTACCGCTTCTCCGACCACTTCAATCTCGTCGAACCCTTCGAGGGCGCGTCGGAGACGATCCCGGGCGGGGCGTTCATCGTCGGCGATTACGACACGGATCGGTTTCATTCCCGGGACCATCCCTTTTGCTCCGACAACGGTATCGCTATTGTCGGATTCGCGGCTCCCGATGCGCTTTCCGCGACGGTTTCCCACGGTACCCGTACGGCGATCGCGAGACCTCGGGGCCGGTTCTTTCGCACCTCCAGGGGATGTCCGAACATCGTCAGCAGTCGCTGGTTCACGTTGCGGACCCCCGTCCCGGTGGCTGTGACGATCGTCTCCGGTTCGGTGCCGGAACACCCGGTGTCCCGGACCTCCACCACGAAATCATCTCCGTCGGTTCGTCCTTCAATCGACAGTTCGATGCGCCCCGTATCATCACTTCCGTATTTTACCGCGTTTTCCACCAGCGGCTGCAATAACATCGGAGGAAACGGGATCGCTTCCGCGCCGCGTTCGATCTCGTACGTCACCGAGAGGCTCTTGTCGTACCGGAGTTGTTCGATCTCGAGGTACTTCCTGACGTACAGCAGCTCCTCACTGAAGGGAACGCGCTCCTGCTTGGTCGCTGTGAGGGTGTACCGGAAGAGGTCGGCGAGGCGCTGAACGGTAGTGACCGCGGTTCCCGTATCGGTTTCGATAAGATACGAAATCGTGTTGAGAGTATTGAAGAAGAAATGGGGATGAATCTGGGCCCGGAGCGCTCGAAGCTCTGCGACCGTCGCCTGGGACTGAAGCTGCTCACGCTCGCGCCGGGTGCGGGCGATCCAGGACTCGTTGGTAATCAGGAACATCCATTGCCGGGGCGTCTGTTCCGTCCCGGGCAGTTCCCTGAGGGATACCCGAATCGGTACGATCTGCCCGGAACGCGTCGCCAGGTCACCCTGGCATCCGTCATGGTCATGGTGGCCGTCGGCTTCGGCGGAGTCCACGACGGCGAAGAGGTCGGGAACGATGCGCTCCGAGATGAACCGGCGGCGCTCCTCTCCGGTATCGTCGCCTTCGTCACTCTCGCCGCCGCGCTCGTCGATCGCGTCGCCGCCGCTGGTCACGCCGATGAGCTCGTAGAACTGGGAGTTTGCTTCCACAACCTGGTACTCGCTGTCCACCAGAATGACCGCCTCATCGACGGCTTCGAACATATTTCGCAGGGTCGTGATCTTTTCATTGATCACCGTCGACATGATGTTGAAGTTCCTGGTAATGACATCGGCGTCCGAGCGCTCCCGGATCGTCCGACCGTACTCGCCCTCTCTGATCCAGGTGCTGGTGTGGGCAAGTTCGTGGAGGTACTCGGCGATCTCTTCGAGGGATCTCCCGACAACACCTTCCCGGGGGAAGTGCACGTCGTCGGATGCGACGTCTCCCCGGGCGAGTTGTCCCGCCCGGCGGGCGAGTTCGGTGTAGTGCTCGATCATACGATCGATCGTCGCCGAGAGCATCGAAACTTCATCGCCGTGATGTTCGTCCGGTCCCGTCGGGAGAAACGATTCCGTCGCGCCGGGGGCGACGGGGCCGGCGAGACCGGCGAAGGAGCTGACCCGTTCGGTAACGTCGATGATCGGGCGGGAAAGGGCGTGAGAAAAACGGCGGGAGAGTCCGATGCTGACGAGGACGAAGGTGACGAAAAATGTGACGCGTCCCGCCGCTTCCGCACGGGCGATCACACGCTGGAGCTCTTCCGCCTCCGCGACGAGGCGGGCGAGTAGCGGTTCAAGGGTATCCCCGTAGATCGGGAAGAACTCTACTTCGGTGATCAGCCGCTGGATGAGATGCGCCGACCGGCGCGCCTGGGGACTCCCGTTCTCAACCAACTGAAGTCGCAGATGGTTGAGGCGCTGTAACCCCGGCTGTCGTCCGACCATCTCTTCGACGAGACGGAACCCCGGATCGTCGACGATCACCGCAACGCGGTCGAGGTGGGCGTCCGCGGTCGCCCAGACCGCCTGCAATCCCGCGAGGAGAGGAGCGACGCGATCGCGATAGGTGCGGCGGCGACCTATCGTCTCGTTCAGTTCGTCCAGCTGTTCGGCAAACTCCCGCCGTTCTTCCAGGAACTCCTCGTAGCCCCGACCGTTGTCCCAGTTGATGATCATATCGCCGAGGCGTGTTCGGGTGGCTCCCCAACGTGCCCGGAGCTCGAGGATCGCCGCGCGATCCTCTTCGATTCGGACCCGCACCGTCCGGGCGACCCCCGAAAGGGTCACGAAGATAGCGATGATACCGATGAGGATGAGGTATGAGGTGAAGATTCTGTTCCGAATACTGCCGGTGTAGTGCGCCTGCGCCATCTATTCGATCACCTGTAACCGGTCGAGCGCCCGGGAGGCGTTCTCGGCGGCATCCTGAACGTCCTGGTCGAGAATCGCGGCGACGATCGCCTCACCCACCGCGGTTCGCGCCTCCTCCACCTGAATCACCGGTGGATTCCACATGTGGGTTGCGATCGCATAGCTGCCGGTGGAGGCTGCGATCCATTCAGACGCCTCTACCGTATCCGCGTCACCTGCCGCTTCCGGGGAGTCCCAGACGCTTTCGAGAGCCGAGGGGATTCCTGCCCGGTGCGCCCGGATCGCCTGGTCCGGGGCGGCGGCCCAGACGATAAAGCGCCACGCCGCTTCCTTGCGCTGCGAACCGGACGAGATCGCCAGCCCCCAATGGGAGATGTGGGGGACGGAACCGACCGGTCCCGCCGGCAGCATCGCATACCCGACGTGATCAGCTATCGAAGATTGCGTCTCGTCTTCGTAATGGGTGCGAAAGACGTTGGCGTCGAAAATCATCGCCGCCTCGCCGCGGATAAACAGGGAAAGGCTTTCGTACCAGCCGTTCCCCGTCGCGTCCCGGGGGCCGTACAACCGAAGCAGTCGTCCGTACGTCTCCAGGGC
>JBKHFT010000001.1:0-77306 GCA_046540055.1 Alkalispirochaeta sp. | reverse complement strand
ATGTCTGCGGAACAGTGGACGACGTTCTGCTCCGGTGCCGAGGCGATCGCCCGGGCGGTCAGGGAGGAAACAGGACTCCGTACCGTCCTGCACCACCACGTCGGCACCTGGGTGGAGACCCCGGCGGAGACCGCGCGCTTTCTCGAGTACACCGACCCCGCCCTGGTGGGACTGGTGTATGATACCGGGCACTGGACGTTCGGCGGCGGTGATCCCCTCACCGGGATCGCCGAACACTGGGACCGGATATGGCACGTCCACTTCAAGGGGTTCTCCCAGGCGATCGCCGATCGTGCCCGCGCAGAGGAGTGGGACGCAGTACAAGCATATGAGAACGGTGTGTTCAGCGAGCTTGCTACGGCGGATATCGACTTTCCGCCGATCCTGGAGTTCCTCAAGAACCGGAACTTCGACGGCTGGATCGTGGTAGAACAGGACGTCCTCCCGGGCATGGGAAGACCAAAAGAGAGCGCCCGGCGCAATCGGGAATACCTCCGGGGAATTGGGCTCTAGACCTCGGCGGCCGGCGATCCGGGACACCTTCTCGGGGGTGAGGGGAACGTACGATTTCCCCGGTGTCGACGACGGTATCGCCGGTATAAGCTTCGTTGAGGCTGCCGTCGCGAGCAGTCGCGGTGCAGGCGAGTCGGTATGGGTGGACCTGGTACGGGAACGATGACCGGTGGCAACCGAATCGATCGGTGCACTATGCTGGTCGAAACACGATGCTGGTCTGAAACAGACTGAACAGGAGAACAAGATGGCTGATGTGCAATTCGGCGTGAACCGCATGGTCGCGCCCTCCCTGAAACTGGATGCGTTTCTCGATCTCTCTGCCGCGGTCGAAGCGGTCGGTGTGGAGCTCCGCAACGATCTTCCGGGGTGTGACGTGATCGACATCCTCGATATCGAAGAAGTGCGGGAGCTGCTTTCCGAGCGAAACCTTTCGGTGCTGACGATCAACGCGGTACAGCACTTCAACCTTCCCTCGGCGACGGGTGAGGCGATGGCAGAGCTGAAACGTCTCATCGGATTCGCCCGGGACCTCGGACAACCGGCGATCGTGATGTGTCCTCACTGCGATGTCTCGGATACGCGTTCCCGAAGCGAGATGGCGAAGGATACGGAGAAAACGTTGCGGGAGTACCGTCCGGTCTTCGAGGATGCCGGGGTGATCGGCCTCGTCGAACCCCTCGGGTTTCCCGAAAGCTCCCTCCGGGATACCGCGTTGGCCGCGAGGATCATCGGTGAGATCGGCAGCGACAGCTACCGGATTGCCCTCGATACCTTTCACTTCGCCGTCGCGGGAATGGACCCCGCGATCCTCGGTACCGCGGCGCTTCCGGCGGAGTCGGTGGGACTGATCCACCTCTCGGGGGTCACCAAAGCGGGACCGGTGAGCGAGTTCCGTGACCCCGATCGCGTCTATGTCGATGATGATGATCGGATCGGGAACGTCGAGACGGTACGGCGTCTGACCGCCGCCGGGTTCTCCGGGGCTGCTTCATTCGAACCCTTCAGTCCCGAGGTGCATCAACTGACGGCCGAACAGACCGGGGGCGCGATTCGAAGCAGCATTAATTATATTAAAAATAATTGCCAATAAAATGATAATCTCATTTTATACGACGTGACCACCGGGGCAACAAACGTTTGATTTTTATCGATTGCGTGATTTTCACTTGTTCAGACAATCTGTTCTTGACAAATCGCAGGACCGGGTTTTTTATGGATATGTGGCGTGCAGGCCACGAATACCAAACGATCCCAAAGGAGGATTCAATGAAACGCATTGTGGTTTCTGTTCTAGTCGTGTTGATGGCCCTGATGGCCACCTCGGCGCTCTGGGCCGGAGGACAAGGTGAAGGTGAAGATCAGCTTCATATCGGTGTTGCTACGGCCAACTTCGACGACAAGTGGATGTCCTACATGCACGAAGGGTTTGAAGAAGCTGCGGAAGAGCTCGACGTGCGAATCACGATGGTTGATGGCCAGAACGACCCGGCGGTCCAGCAGGGTCAGGTCGATACCTTCATCACCCAGGGCGTGGACGCGATCGTCATCGTCCCCGTCGATGCAGGAACGATCGGCCCGATCATTGATGAAACCGAGGCTGCGGGAATCCCGATCGTGTCGGTCAACCGAAAACCGGGTCCCGGTAATATCGAGCGCCTCGCGACCTACGTCGGTTCCGATGAAGTGTACGCCGGTACCGTGCAGATGGAAGCGGTTGCGGAACTTCTCGGCGGAGAAGGGAACGTCGTGATCATGAACGGTGAGATCGGGCACTCCGGTATGATCGGTCGCACCCAGGGTAACAAAGACGTCCTCGCCGAGAACCCCGATATGGAGCTTGTTGCCGAGGACACGGCACAATGGCAGCGCTCCCTCGGCCTCAACCTGATGGAGAACTGGATCCAGACCGGAATGGAGATCGACGCGGTCGTCTCGAACAACGACGAGATGGCGATCGGTGCGATTCTCGCATTGGAACAGGTCGGAATGCTCGACGAAGTGGTGGTAGCCGGTGTTGATGCGACACCCGACGCGCTTCTTCTCATGAAAGAAGGCAAGCTCGACGTTTCCGTGTTCCAGAACGCCTACGGTCAGGGATATGCCGGAATCGAATCCGCGATTAAAGCGGCTCAGGGAGAGGATCTTCCCGAAATGGTGGATGTACCCTTTGAGCCCGTTCTTTCGGAGGATGTTGACAAGTATCTCGCCCTGTGGGGAGTGGAGTAATTCGCCACTGATACGACGTACTGGATGAGTCAATCGGCGCCGGCTTCGGCGCCGATTTCGTATCAATCGAAGGAGAGTTTACATGGCGGAAGATTACCTCCTTGAGATGGAGCACATCACGAAGAGCTTTCCCGGCGTCCTTGCTCTTGATGATGTATCCCTCAAGGTTCGGCCGGCTACCGTGCACGCGTTGATGGGTGAGAACGGTGCGGGGAAGTCGACGTTGATGAAGGTCCTTCTCGGGATCTACAACCCCGATGACGGTGCGATCCGGTTCGACGGGGTCGAACACCTCCAGATGGATATCCAGAGCAGCCTCGCCCACGGTATTTCGATGATCCACCAGGAACTCACACCGATTCCCTATATGACGGTCGCCGAGAATATCTGGCTCGGACGGGAACCCACCCGCGGCAAAACCGGATGGGTCGATGCGAAAAAGCTGATTCAGCAAACCCGGGAGCTCTTTGACGATCTCGATATCAACATCGATCCGTCGAAAAAGATGAAGGACCTCAGCATCGCCAGTATGCAGATGGTGGAAATCGCCAATGCGATTTCGTACAACTCGAAACTGATCATCATGGATGAGCCGACCTCTGCAATCACCGAGAAGGAGGTCGCCCACCTTTTTCGAATGATCACTAACCTTCGGGAAAAAGGGGTCTCGATCATCTACATCACTCATAAAATGGATGAGGTGTTCCAGATTTCCGACGAGGTTACCGTTCTCCGGGACGGGCGTTACGTAGGAACGAAAGCCGCGACGGAGATCACGAAACACGAACTGATTTCGATGATGGTTGGCCGTGAATTAACCAACTTCTTCCCGAAAGAAGATGCGGAGATCACCGATGTAACGCTCGAGGTTCGGAACATCTCGTTGGAGGGCAAGTTCAGGAACGTCTCGTTTGAGGTGCGAAAGGGTGAGATCTTCGGGATCGCCGGGCTTATGGGGTCGGGTCGAACGGAGATTATCGAAAGCATTTTCGGTGTCTATCCCCCAGAGTCGGGTGAGATCCTTGTGGACGGTAAACCGGTGGCGATCAGGCAGCCTCTCGATGCGATCAAGGCCGGGATGGGGTTGCTGACGGAGGACCGCAAGCAGTCGGGGCTGTTCCTGCCACTCTCCGTACAGGACAATATGGTGTATTCCAATATTGACAAGTACGTGAAGAAGAGTGGTCTGAACTTTCGGTTGATGTCCCAGGAATGTGAACAACAACGAAAAGCACTCAACATAAAGACACCGAGTCTGCAACAGATTGTTCTCAATCTCAGTGGCGGAAATCAGCAAAAGGTTCTGATCGCGCGGTGGCTGCTCACCGAACCGGATATCCTTATCCTCGATGAACCGACCCGAGGCATCGATGTCGGGGCGAAGTCGGAAATCCATAAATTGATGACAAAACTCGCCCAGACAGGGAAAGCGATCATTATGGTCTCATCGGAGATGCCTGAAGTTCTCGGGATGAGCGATCGGATCATGGTGATGCACGAAGGAGAAAAGGCGGGCGAGTTGACCCGTGAACAGGCAACGCAGGAGCGCGTTCTGCAACTCGCCTCTGGTGAGGCATTGACGATCTAAAGGAGCGGAGAAAGAAATGAGTTCAGACAGTACGGCTGCCAGGAGAACGGGCGGCTTCGATTTAAAGGACTTCGTGAACAAATACGGGATACTGCTGGTGTTCATCGGTATCTGCATCCTTCTGGCGATCCTTACCTTGAACAACGGTGTGTCGGTCTTTCTGAGGTTCCGGAACATCGTAAACGTTCTCCGACAATCCTCCGTGATCGGTATCATCGCGTTAGGGGTCACCTTTGTCATCATTACCGGTGGTATCGACCTGTCATCGGGATCTCTGGTTGCAATGATCGGTGTTATCTCGGCGATGGCTGCCCGGCAAGCGTATGACCTTCCCGTTATAATCCCCGTCGTCGTGGCTCTCGCGTTGGGTATCCTCGCCGGAGGAATCAACGGGACGCTTCACGCTAAATTCAAGATCCCGCCGTTCATCGCAACCCTTGGTATGATGACAAGTGCCCGAGGTGTGGGATTTCTCGTAACCAACGGACGCCCGGTGGACAACCTGTCTGATTCGTATCAGTGGATCGGGCAGGGTACGATCCTGAATCTGGCGGAGAACTTTTTTATCCCGATTCCAGTCGTTATCTTCATCGCGATGGCGCTTATCTCGCATTTTCTGCTCTCGAGCACCCGTTTCGGAAAGTACACCTATGCGCTTGGCGGGAACGAGCAGGCGGCGTACATCTGTGGTGTTAATGTCGATCGCCAGAAGATACTCGTCTACACCTTCGCCGGCTTCCTGACCAGTATCGCGGCGGTGGTTCTTACCGCACGGGTCAGTTCGGGTCAGCCGAGTACCGGTATCATGTACGAGCTCGACGCGATCGCCTCCGCCGTTATCGGAGGGACCAGCCTCCAGGGTGGTATCGGAACGATCGGCGGGACCGTCATCGGTACGCTGATCATCGCGGTTATGAACAACGGTCTGCAGTTGATGGGCGTTTCCTCGTATTGGCAGCAGATCATGAAGGGTGTGATTATCGTCGTTGCCGTTATCATCGATACGATGCGGAACCGCGGAAAGAAGTAATCTGTCTGGACGACAGAACGGCCGTAGTCCGAGCCCGTGCGGTTCGGGCGGGTCTGGCTCCGTTCCTGGACTGCCCGGGCTGTGTCCCGCAGGGCATGGCTCTCGGGCCGCGGCGACCGTCGGTTGTTAATGTTTGAATGTCGGTTCAACAGATGTTCAAGGCAGTATGCGAGTCGTGAAGAAATTGGCATAATGGTGCGCGGAGGAATCGTGGAAACCCACACTGACAACGATCTGCTGTCCCAGAATCCGATATCGAAAAGCACGATCGTCACCCAGGTGATGGCCCGCATCAAGGAATTAATCGCATCGGGGCGGTATCGACCGGGTGACAGACTCCCGACGGAGCAGGAACTTGCCGCGCTCTTCGGCGTCGGCCGTTCGTCGATCCGTGAGGCGATCAAGGTATTTCAGCACCTCGGCGTCGTTGAGTCCTTTGCGGCGAAGGGTACTTTTGTCCAGGATCGGGCAAACATCTCTCTTGAAGCGATCACCTGGGCGTTACTTCTTGGCAACGACGATATTCGAGACGTGTATGAACTGCGGGAAGCGATCGAGTCGATCTCCTTTCGTCGCGTTGCAGGTCGGCTGCAGCGGCACGACTCCGCCGGCGTCGAAACAGTGAGACAGCTCAAGGAGGTCGTCGCCGCGATGTACCGTGCCGCTGAAAACGACGACCGCGAGGCGATGGCCGAGGCGGACTATCTCTTTCACCAGCGGATCATCGAGGGGGGAGATAACCTTCTCTTTCACGACGTGTACCATACGCTGCAGGCGTTCATGAAGAACGTGATCATACAGACCTACGAGAATATGGACAGCCTCGGCGTCGTCGCCGACGACCACGCGGACATCATTCATGTCCTGGAAACGAAGTCGGTTGAGGAGGCGGTCACCCGACACTGGCAGCATTTCCGGCGGACCCGAAGCCTTCTCGGCCTGCCGAAAAAACAGAACGACGAATAGCGATCATCCGAAGCGGAACGGAGCGGAAACGATGCAGCACACAGAGACGAAAGCGGTCATCACCGGCGGAACCCACGGCCTCGGTTTCTCCATCGCGGAACGATTGATTCGGGAAGGCGCGCAAGCGGTTGCATTCTGCGGGCGCGACGCCGAACAGGGGCGCGTCGCCGAGCAGGATCTGCGGGCGTATGCCGCATCTCTTCCGGAGCGGGAAGGTACGGTGAATCCCGAGATACTCTACGTCCAGGCGGACCTCGCCGACCCCGCCCAGGCGACGGGTTTCGTCGAGAAGGCGATCGACCGCTTCGGCACGGTGAACGCCCTGGTGAACAACGCGGGTCTTCCCTCCCGGGGGACGCTCCTGGACACCACCGTCGAGACGTGGGACCTTCATATGGCGGTCAACCTTCGGGCACCGTTTCTCACGATGCAGACCTTCGTTCGCCATCTCAAGGATCGCGGCCTGCCCGGAACGATCGTGAACGTCCTCAGTATGGTCGTCCATTGCGGGCAGTCGTACCTGACACCGTACTCCACCTCAAAAGGGGGGCTGGCAACCCTCACCAAAAACGTCGCGAACGCGTACGTCGGTGACCGGATTCGCTGCAACGGTGTTCTGACCGGGTGGATGGAGACCGCCGGGGAGGCGGAGATCCAGAAGAAGTATCACGGTGCCGGTGACGACTGGGCGCGGAAAGCCGCGGAGAACCTTCCGATGGGGCAACTGGTACAGCCGGACCAGCTTGCGGGTCTCATCTCGTACATGCTGAGCCCCGAGTCGGGGGTGATGACCGGCTCGCTGGTGGATTTCGACCAGGTCGTTGCGGGGGCGTATCCCGAGTAAACCCGAGGCGCGATGGAACGGGGCGCCTGGTCATTAAACGCGGGGCGCGACCCCAGGGAGCACAGATGAAACTGACACTGCACGGACAGGTGACCCTCTACGGAAACATTCTCTCCGACGTCCGAATCGCCCGGGACGCCGGGTATCGGGCCCTCGAGGTGCACACCGACAAATTGTGGCGCTACCTCGAAGCGGGGGGCACCGCCGCCGGACTCAAAGACGCCCTCGACGCGTTCGGGATCGAGGCGGCGGCGATCGATATCATCGGCGGGATCGAGGTGACCGATCGTGCCGGCCGGAACGAGCTGTTCGACCGCACCCGGCGTCTCGTCGACGTTGCCGTAGGGATCGGCGCACCGACGATCCAGGTGAACCCCTTCTCCGCCCACGACGGCCTCTCCGTCGAGGAGAACATTCGCCTCACCGCGATCAACCTCACGGAGATCGCCGATATCGGTGCTGCGAAGGGGATTCGCTTCCAGATAGAGGGCGCCGCGTGGACACCGATCCACACCCTTGCCGACTGTCTGCGCCTGATCGACGCGGTCGGTCGTGACAACGTCGGCCTCGTGATCGACTACTGGCACTTCTGGGCGAGTCGCGGCGCGGAACCGAAGGAGATCGCCGGACTCAGTACCGATCTCATCTACGGTGTGCATATCTGTGACGGCTACCGGCCCGCCCCGGGGGAACCGTGGGTGGACGAGCGGGAGCTCCGGGGGGTTCTTCCCGGCGACGGAGACCTTCCGGTCGCCGAATGGACCGACGCGATCAAGGCGACCGGGTTCGACGGATACATCTCCGGTGAGTTTCTGAACCGGCGGCTCTGGGAACGGGACCACATGGAGGTCGCCACCGAGATGCGCCGCAGGATGGAGACGTATCTCTCTCAGTGAACCGGGATTCCTCCGTTTCTCTCCTCCCGAAAAACGTCGCCGTCACCGTATCGATCGTCGTCGCGGTGATACCGGGTGACGGTTCGTTCCTCGATATCGACGATCCAGTACTCCGGTACGCCCTGCGCCTTCTCGGTAGCGGGACCTCCTGAAGCTGACGCGCTCTGTCGGCCTCCACTCACCGCTCCGACAACGTTGTGTCCTCCGCGATCTGTTCTTTGAGCATCCGGGCCGCGAGGGTGTAGCCGTCGTCTCGTCGCCGACGATGCGATCGATGATCTGTCGCGCCTGGAGGAGAACACTCCGGGTGAGGGCTATGTCGATACTCTCGGTGACGCTTCCACTCCGGTTCGAGCTGCCGATTTCGTTCAGATCGCCGCTCCCGTCGCCTCTTCCGCCTGAGCCGGGTCTCCCGCTCCGAGGCAGTACGATCAGGGAGACCGTCTCGCCCCGGCCGCTTTTGATATCATTCCGGAGGCAGGAGAATCCACGGAAGTCGGCGCGACGCCCCCCGGGACAGGAAGCGTCGGCGGGGCGGATAACCGTAGCGTCCGTGTCGTCCGTGAGTAGGATGTCGAAAGCGGCGAGGGCTCTCTCGTCGGCGATCGCCTGGGAGTAGCGCTCGGTGATCTTGACGCGACCGATCCGCAGGTCGTGTCCCCTGCGGCGAAGCTCCCCCACCGACACGATCCCCGCCCTGAGAGAGAGTTCAGATATTTCCCGAACCGTTTGGCGTACATCCGCCGGCACATCGAGGACATCGGAGCGGTAACGTCCCGGGAGGAGAAAGACCATCCCGTCGCCACCGAAGAAAAAGGGAAAATCGAGGGAACCGGTGATGTTGGCGATCGAGATCGTTCCGATCGCCCCGGCGACGGTGACATCCTTGTACCGCCCGGCGGTGATCGCTGCGGTGGAGTTTTCGACATCGGTGCCGATGATGATCCAGTCGACACCGGTACGGGCTGTGCGCATCCTGATGCAAGAGCGGCGGCGAAACTGCCGCATCCCGCAGGATTGTGATAAAAGTCATCGTGTATAGTGTCCATACAGGGGTACTCCGATGAGACAAATATACTTTCCGGGGCGAGAGGGGCCAGGGTGGGCATCGGTCCGACCACAGCGCCGTCCCGAGGCCCCGGCAGTATCCACAATGCTGTTGTAAAATCGCCGAAAATCGCACTAACCCTTTTTATCGGATTATCGTACAATAGAAGAACCGGGACACCCCGGATCAATCGAAACAACAGACAGGAGAGTCGAATGGTACAGGTAGGACTTATTGGTGCGGGACGAATCGGGAAAGTACACGCGATCGCGATCGGGGCGAATCCGAAAGCGCAGTTGAAGTACGTCTCCGACGTCTACGCTCCGGCGGCGGAGGAACTCGCGAAGTATTACGGCGCCGAGGTAGCGTCGGTGGACCGGATCATGGACGACCCCGCGATCGATCTGGTGATGATCTGCTCCAGCACGGAGACCCACGCAGACCTGATCGAGCGCTCGGCACGGGCCGGGAAGGCGATCTTCTGTGAGAAGCCGATCGATCTGGATATCAAGCGGGTTGAAAGCGTCCTGAACGTGGTGGACGAGACGGGAGCGAAACTGATGGTCGGGTTCAACCGACGGTTTGACCCGAATTTCATGTCCCTCAAGAAGCGCCTCGATGCAGGCGAAGCGGGGGAGGTGGAGCTCGTGACGATCGCATCCCGGGATCCCGGGGCACCGCCGGTTGAGTACATCAAGGGCTCCGGAGGCCTCTTCCGGGACATGACGATCCACGACTTCGATATGGCGCGGTGGCTTCTGGGGGAGGAGCCGTCCCGTATCTACGCGAGCGCCGCGACCCTCACCGATCCCGAGATCGGTAAGGTGGGCGACGTCGATACCGCGATCGTGACCCTCACCTGTCCCAGCGGCCGCATGGCGGTGATCACCAACAGTCGCCGGGCGAGCTATGGCTACGATCAGCGCATCGAGGTGCATGGGAGTAAAGGCATGCTCGCAGCGGGGAACGTGCTGGAGAATACCGTTGCGTTCTCCAGCGAAACGGGGACGGAGGTTGCGAAACCGCTCTATTTCTTCCTCGAACGCTACGCCCAGGCGTACCAGAACGAACTGACGACGCTGATTGAGGCGCTCTCGACGGGCGGTACCGTCGCCCCCGGCGGCGCCGACGGTCTGCGGTCCCTCGAACTCGCGAACGCGGCGTTCGAATCCCTCAAGAGCGGCGCCGCCGTGGCGGTGTGACGGTCGGGTTCCGACGCGGCGGGCCGTGCCGATCCTTACGGACGGCGGCGAGCTCCCGTCGCTCGGATCCCCCCGTCCGGAATCCTTTTCCGGTTTGTCGTTGACCGGGTGCGGCGGACTGCGCCTCGCCCGGTAGCGATCCCTCTCTCGGAGTGTCTACCCCGCTGCCGCATGGCGGCGGGCGATCCAGAGCATCCCGAGTACCGCCGGGATCGCGACGATCGCCCAGATATTTCCCTGAAACAGATAGAAAAGCCAGAACCTCACCGGGTTGCCCCCGTCGATAAAGGCGCTGATCTCCCGGGTTGTCTCGAAGGTCACCCCGGCGTTTGCCGACAGGCGGGTGTACAACGGTGCGAGGGCACTCGAAAAGGCGAGGTACGCCGCGACAAGGGGGATCCCCGTCAGCACCGCCCGCACCACGTTTCCCCGGTGAAGCAGAACGAGCACACTCATCGCCGCGATCAGCCCCGGCAGATCGCCGATCGGCAGGATCCGGTTGCCGGGAACGAGAAACGCGAGGATCAGGGTGATCGGGATCATTATCAGTCCTCCCGCCATCACCGACTTGTGGCTCATGATGACCCCCACATCCATCGCGAAGTGAAGCTCGTGGTCGGCGCCGAAGCGGCGTGCGAGAACCTCCTTCAGGTGCTCTCCCAGGGGCGCAAATCCCTCGCCGATCAGCCCCGCAGCGCGGGGAAGGAGAAACATCACCGCCGCGATGTGCACCCCGAGCTCGAGGGTGTCCCGGAGGGAGTACCCTGCGGCGATCGCGAGAACCAACCCCACCAGTAAACCGAGTACCATCGGTTCGCCGATCAGTCCTACCGAGGTGCCTTGCTTCTCCGGATTGAATTCGAGCTTCCGGATACCGGGAATCCTGTCGTAGATCCGGTCCATCATTGCCCCGAAGGGGATCACCCCGATCGCGGATAAGGGGGAGATCGCCACGCTCGGAAGGCGGACTTCACGTTTGACGTACGTCGCCGAGAGATCGGCGTTGAGAAACCCGTACACCGCGATCACCACCGTGACGGCGATACCGAGCCACAGCGAACCGGTTACGATCTGGATGAGTGCTCCCACCAGTGCGAAGTGCCAGATGTTCCAGAGGTCAATGTATACCGTTCGCGTCCACCCCAGGGCGAGCATCGCGATATTGAGGACCACGATAAAGGGGATCGCCAGCGGGCCGATCAGCGTCCCGAAGGTGATCGCCGCCAGGGGCGGCCAGCCGACGTCGAGGACCGGGAAATCGAGTCCCCGGACGGCGCTGAGGGCTTCCACCGCGGGGGAGATGTTGGAGACAAAGAAATCAAAGGCGATGAACACCCCGGCGAAGCCGACGCCGAGACGAAGACCGATGAAAAATGCGTCCCCCAGGCGCATGCGTACCGCGAGGGCCATAACGAAGATGATCAGCGGGAGCATGACGTAGGCGGGAAAGGAGAAGAACGTGTCGATTGCGGTTGAAAGGTATTGCACGGCGGCGATAATGCCCGATCACGACGGTGCCTGTAAAGCGCCCGAAAGTTCCGTCGGACTGCCCCCGCCGATACACGGTCCGCCCTGCCGCGGCCCTCACGCCGCCCTCGGACGCGACGGAGAGAGCCTCGGATAGCGATGGCGGGCGCCCGAAACGGTCGCCCGTTGTCGTTTCAGGCGCGGCCGATGAAGTACCGGTCGGGGTCGATCTCCTCCCGGAGGATCCGCAATTCTTTGTCCGTCGGCGGGGGCGTCTCGGTGAGGTCCTCCGCCCAGAGGAGTTCAAACCCGGTGTGCTCCTGGACCTCTTCCCGGGTGTGCCCGGGATTGAGAGAGAGGACCTGCATCCGCTTCGATTTCTCTTCAAATCCGAGGACCGCCATGTTGGT
Organism: Alkalispirochaeta sp.; assembly: GCA_046540055.1. Taxonomy (GTDB): domain Bacteria; phylum Spirochaetota; class Spirochaetia; order DSM-27196; family Alkalispirochaetaceae; genus Alkalispirochaeta. The sequence goes on along the minus strand of JBKHFT010000001.1, from coordinate 65,113 downwards.
GATGATCCGGTGCGGTCCCGTCCCCGCCGGGAGGGCCGATCGCTCCCGGGCGTCGCCGCCGGTGAGCCATCCGGGGGTCGTCACGTAATCCAGTTTCTCGACGAAGCGACGTCGGTCGTGGACGGTCATCACCAGGGTGTGGCGGCAGTACGACGCGTAGTCATTGGCCCCGCCGCTGCCGGGAAAGCGCACCTTCGGGTGATCGTGGTCGTCGCCGACCATTGTGGAGTTCAGGTTGCCGTACATATCGATCTGGGCGCCCCCGAGGAAGGTGTAGTCCACCATCCCCCGGGCACACGCTTCCATGATATCCCCCATCGACCCGGCGGTAACGCCGTGGAAGAAGGTGCGGCTGTCCCCGACGGAGATCGGCATTCGCCGCAGCTCCGGCCCGACGCCCCCCGCCTCGAAGAGGATCAGGATATCCGGGGCATGGGTCCGCTGGGCGAGCATCGCCGCGGCGCAGGGCGCCCCGGTGCCGACGCCGACGCTGCTGTCGTTCTCGAGCTGCCGCGCTCCGGTGACGATCATCAGTTCCATCTCGTTGTACCGGCTCATATGCGACTTCCTTCGGGGTGTCCCGTTGCTTCTCCGCGCAACTCCTCGTCGATGTTCAGCTCGACGCGACGGAGTTCCATGATCCGCTGAAGGCCGCCGCACTTCGCGACGTACTCATCGTGATCGGCGCACCCGTACACGTACTCTTCGACGAAGGAGCGGTACTCGTCGGGGTTGTTCTCGACGCGGAGCCACTCCTTCAGATGCGCCTCGTCGGAGAAATATTCGTAGGGCATCAGCCCCGGGTAGGCGCCGTGAGGTACTTCACACACCGCGTCGACGAGGTAATAGGGAATCTTTACGAGCTCGGGAGCCCGGGTGATCTCCTCGTGGGGTACGAGGCGCTCGGTGGTGATGATCACCCGCTTCGCGCTGTTTGCGACGTCCCGGTCGGAGACTTCGATCCCCCGGAACCGCGCATTTCCGTAAATATCCGCCTCGTGGACGTGGATAAACGCGACGTCCCCGTACAGCGCGGGCTTGATCACCACCGGTTTCCCCGTGTAGGGATCCTCGACGATCTTCCCGTTGCCGTAGCGAAAGGTATCGGTGCCGGCGGTGTTGCGCATCGGGATGAAGGGGACCCCCATCGCCGCCGCACGAAAGCGTAACGCCAGGCCGTGGTTGGAATCCTCTACCACCTCGACCTCGCCGCTCTCGAACCGCCGCCGCGCCGCTTTCGAGAGTCCTCGCGCCTCGAGGCCCACCACGTAAGCGGCATCGACGCGGTCGTAGCACTCACCGACGGTGAGGACCTGGATATCGTGGGTGGAGGTGTGTCCCGCGAATCCCAGGTGCTTCCGTCCCTGCCGCACGATCTCGTGGACCGCCGCCATCGGTGCTCGGACCGCACCGAAGCCGCCGATGACGAGGTAGTCCCCGTCGTGGACGTGCCGGGCGACGGCGCTCTTCAGATCGATCAGTTTGGGTATCTTCCGTCGCGTCTTTCCGGCGAAGAACATCCGGGCGTGGTCGGGGTCGGGGTCGGTAAAGGGGCGTCCGAGGGCTTCCTCGAGGATCTTCATCGCAGGTTCCTCCCGTCGTACCGGACCTGCTCGTTCCGGTGTACAGATCGTTTCATTGAAGGGGAGCTTTCCCGCGGTGTCAAGAGTTGCGTGCTCCTCGTGGTGTGGTGCAAACGATTGCATACAGATCGGGCGTCGGAGTTGACCTCGACGAGTGACATCGGCAGATATGAAGGTTCGAACTGTGAAATCGGGTAAAAATCCCCGATTAGCGAGGGATTGCTCGCGAACAGGCCTCCAGACCGCCCTGGCAGGGGCGTCGGATGACGGCTGCTCACGTCGAATCTGCACGCCGTATAGAGAATTCTGTTGCAACCTGTTGCAAACGATTGCAAAAGCCGCGGTTTCGCGGTAGAATACCGGCGAAAACCGACAGGCCGACGGGCCGACGGGCTGACAGGAAAACCGACGGGCCGACGGGCTGACAGGAAAACCGACGGGCCGACGGGACGGGCCGACGGTCGCGTCGTACAAAGGAGCATCGAGTGATACGAGTAGCAAACGCCCCCTGTTCCTGGGGTGTCATTGAAAACGTGGAAGGAAGCCGGCTCACCTGGGAGAACGTCCTCGACGAGATCGCCGAGACCGGTTACGCCGGTACCGAACTGGGGGACTGGGGGTTCATGCCGACCGATCCCGGCGCCCTTGCGGCGGCGCTTGAGAAGCGGGGCCTCGCGCTGGTCGGGTCGTGGGTCTCGGTGTACCTCCACGATCCATCCCGTCTCGAACAGAGTATTTCGGAAGCGGTCCGCACGGCGCGGCTTCTCCGGGCGGTAGGCGGTGAGGAGGCGGTGATCGTCCTCGGCAACGATCCGCACACCGACATTATCCGGACCAACAACGCCGGCCGGATCACTCCCGATATGGGACTGACGCCGGCGCAGTTCCGGAAGTTCACCGACGGCGCCAACGCAGTCGCCCGGGCGATCCGCGATGAAACGGGGCTCCGGACGGTGTTCCACCCCCATATCGCGACGTTTGTCGAGACACCTGAGGAGATCCGGCAGTTTGTGGACGGTACCGACCCGGACCTCGTGGGCATCGCCTTCGACACCGCCCACATCGCGTATGGCGGCGGCGACCCCGTAGAGGCGCTGCGAAGGTACGGCGATCGTGTGCGCCACGTCCACTTCAAGGGGTACAGCGAAGCCGCCGCGGCGAAGTGCCGGGCGGAAAAGATCGACGGTGTTGCCGCCGTGGGGGAGGGCGTGTTCTGTGAGCTCGCCGGGAGCGACATCGATTTCCCGGCGATCCTGTCGGTCCTCCGGGAGATCGGGTATGACGGCTGGATCGTGAACGAGCAGGACGTGCTTCCCGGTACGGGAACACCGAAAGAGAACGCCCGACGAAACCGGGAGTTCATGAGATCGATCGGTATCTGATCGATACAGGTTCGGTCGGTTCCGGTCGGACCACGAACGTAGCAGACAACGGGGAGGAGGCGAACGATGAAGACGATTCGATTGACGGTAGGACAGGCGCTGGTGAAGTTTCTCGACAACCAGTACCTCCAGGTGGACGACCGGGAGATCAAGTTTGTGGAAGGTATCTTCGGTATCTTTGGTCACGGTGTGGTTGTCGGGTTGGGCGAGGCGATCCAGGAGCCGAACCACAACCTGACCTTTTATCAGGGTCGGAACGAGCAGGGGATGGCTCACGCCGCGATGGCGTACGCCAAGCAGAACAATCGGCAGAAGATCCTCGCAGTGACCAGTTCGATCGGCCCCGGAGCGCTGAACATGGTCACTGCCGCGGGAACGGCGACGTCGAACCGGATTCCCCTCCTGCTCCTCCCCGGCGACGCCTTCGCGTGCCGCCAGCCCGACCCGGTGCTGCAACAGATCGAACAGAGCTACGACTACAACGTTACCGCCAACGACGCATTCAAGGCTGTCAGTAAATACTGGGACCGTGTCTCCCGGCCGGAGCAGTTGATGACCGCTGCGATCAACGCGATGCGTGTCCTGACCGACCCGGCCGAGACGGGAGCGGTTGTCCTCGCGCTCCCGCAGGACGTGCAGGGCGAGGCGTTCGACTACCCCGTCGAGTTCTTCGAAAAGCGGGTGCACCGCTTCTCCCGGCGTCCCCTTGCTGCAGGCGAGGCGGAGATGATCGCCGGGATGATCGCCGGCAAGAAGCGCCCAATGATCATCTGTGGCGGCGGCGTCCGGTACTCCGAGGCCGGCGTGACCCTCGCTTCCTTCGCCGAAGAGTTCAAAATCCCCATCGGTGAGACCCAGGCGGGAAAGGGGGCGGTCCCGTGGGATAATCCGCAGAACCTCGGTGGCCTCGGGGTTACCGGAACCCTCGCAGCGAACCGGATCGCCCGAGATGCGGACCTGATCCTTGCGGTGGGAACTCGCCTCAACGACTTCCATACCGCCAGCAAATCGGCGTTCCGGAATCCCGATCTCGATATCGTCACGATCAACGTAAACGCTTTCGATGCGTACAAGATGAACGCCCGTCCCTTCCTTGCCGATGCCCGGACCGCCCTCGAACAGGTGGCACCGGTCCTCCGGTCGAAAGGGTACATCGCCTCCTTCGGCGGAGACGTCACCGCGATCAGGAAAGAGTGGGACGCCGAGGTAGAGCGACTGTTCAACCTCGACGACTCCGACGGTCTCTCCCAGACCAGGGTGATCGGGATCCTCGGGGCGTTCATGAAGGACGACGACGTGATCGTCTCCGCATCGGGCAGCCTCCCCAGCGACCTCGAGCGGCTGTGGCGCCCGGTGAACCCGGAGAACTACCACCTCGAGTACGGCTTCTCCTGCATGGGCTATGAGGTGCCCGGTGCATTCGGCGCAAAACTCGCCGTCGGCGACGACCGCGAAGTGTACGCCCTCGTCGGGGACGGAGGATTCCTGATGCTCCATTCCGAACTGATCAGCTCCCTCCAGGAGGGGCGGAAGATCACGATCGTTCTCATCGACAACAAGGGATTTCACTGTATCGACAACCTTCAGGGCTCCAAGGGAATCCCCCACTTCGGGTGCGAGTTCCGTTACCGCGACGCCGGTTCCAACACCCTGAGCGGCGACGACATCCTGATCGACTACGCCACGGTGGCGAAAGGGTACGGCTGCGACTCCTTCTCGGTGATCACCGCTGCACAGTTCCAGACCGCTCTTGAGGCCGCCCGAAAGAGCACCCGGTCGGTCCTCATCGACGTGAAGACGGTGAAGAAATCGATGACCGACGGGTACGAGGCGTGGTGGCGCGTCGGGATCCCCGAAGTGTCCGCCAAGAAAGAGGTGGTCCAGGCGTACAAGGAACAGCAGGAGATGCTCAAAACGGTACGGCTCTACTGAGATGACGCAACCAAAGAGGAGGGATGAACCGTTGGAAACAGCCGGGCTCCCCGGTACCGCCGACCCGGGTACGGAGAATACCTCCCCGTCGCGCCCGGTCGCCGGCACCGTTCCTGCCGCCCCGGCTCCATCCGCTCCGGGGTCGCGCCCGGTCCCGTCGCCGCTCCCGGTTCCTCCGGGGCGCGCCCTCGACTGCGTGACCTTCGGACGGGCGAACATGGACCTCTACACCGACCCGGGGCTCTCGATCGAGGAGACCCCGGGGTTCACCAAATCGATCGGTGGCTCTCCGGCAAATATCGCGGTGGCGATGGCGCGCCTCGGGATGCGGGTCGGTATGATCACCCGCGCCGCCGACGATCCCGTCGGCCACTTTGTCGTTCGCTCCCTCCGGGAGCTCGGCGTCGACACCTCGCAGATCGTCTTCGACTCCACCGGGGCGAGTACCAGTGTTGCCTTCGCCGAGACGCGCAGCGGAGGGTCCAACACCGTTCTCTACCGGAACAACGCCGCGGACCTGCTGATCAATCCGGCGGAGATCGACGAAGGGTACCTCGCATCATCGGCGATGCTCCTCGTCTCGGGTACCGCCCTCTCGGTGTCTCCCTCGCGGGACGCGGCGATGCTCGCGATGGGGATCGCCCGCAAAGCGGGCACCCTCGTCGCTCTCGATATCGACTACCGTCCGTACTCGTGGCGGAGTCCCGAGACCGCGTCGGTGGCACTGATGCTTGCCGCCGAGTCCTGCGACGTCGTGATCGGTACCCGGGAAGAGTTCGACGCCCTCGAGGCGGTCTACGGTAACTCCGGAACGTCCGGGGTCGAACGGGACGCCGCCACGGCGCAGCGCCTCCTCGCCGGAGGAACCGCCGTCGTCGTTGTGAAACGCGGGAAAGACGGTTCCACCGCCTACACCGCAACGGGGGACCGCGTACACGGCCCGGTGTTTCCGGTGGTCCCGGCGAAAGTATACGGCGCCGGAGATGCCTTTGCAGGAGCGTTTCTTTCGCGCCTCCTCCGTGGGGCGTCCCTGGAGGACGCACTGACCGCCGGCGCCGCCAACGCCTCGATCAATATCTCGAAGACCCGGTGCGCCGAGGACATGGCCACCTGGGAAGAAATCACCAGCTATATCAAGGAGAACGCAGATGCCCTGTCACGTACGACCCCATGACAACAACAATGAGCCGATCGTCGATGTCGACAACAACTGGACCCCCCTCGTCTACTTCAACGACGTCAGACTCGCCGCCGGTGAGACAAACACCTACCGCCTCGCCGAGCACGAGTCGGTCTGCGTCGTTGCCTCGGGAACGGTGACGATCACCGTCGCCGGAACGACCTTCGAGGACGTCGGGACCCGGGAACACCTCTGGGCGGGAAAACCGGACTCGGTCTACGCCCCCCGAGGTGCGGCGGTAGAGATCACCGCGACCAGTGACCGTGCCGAGCTCTTCATCGCCGGAGGGCGCACCACCGCGGACAACGAGCAGAAGAAACCGTTTCGCGTCTCCCCGGACGACGTGGACACCGTCCAGTACGGCAGCGACGACACGAAGACGCACCGCCGGATCTACCACGTTCTCGGCCAGAACGTCGCGGGAAAGACGGGGAATATCCTCGTCAGCGAGCTCTTCACCGTCGGCGCCGGGGGATGGTCCGGATTTCCCCCGCACAAGCACCACATCGAGCGCCCCGGGATCGAGAGCGATCACGAAGAGGTGTTCCACTACCGTTTCAACCCCGACCACGGTTTCGGTGCCCAGTTCGCCTACGTCGGGGACGACGACTTCGGCCCCGTCTACCACGTCAAGAACGGGAGCACGATCCTCCTCGACAAGAGCTACCACCCCTCCGTGGCGGCCCCCGGGTACGAGATGTACTACTTCACGATCCTCGTCGGACGGAACCAGCGCTCCCTCAAGCAGTACTTCCACCCCGACCACGAGTACCAGGTCCACACGATCCCGGGCCTGAAAGACATGATCGCCAAGTTCAGGTAGGACACCGTGGAATCGACCCTCTCGGAAATTCTGCCTGCGGCGAACGCCGAGCGTTCTGCGGTAGCCGCGTTCAACGTCTTCAGCCTCGAAGAAGCGGTGTGCGTGGCGGATGTCGCCGAGTCCCTCGGGCGGCCGGTGGTCCTCATGACCAACAAAGATGTGATCCGCCGCATCCCGGTGGAGATCTTCGGCCCCGCTCTCAGGGCGGTAGCGGCGTCGGTGAGGGTGCCGGTGGTGGTACACCTCGATCACACCTACACCGCCGAGACGGTCTACCGCGCGATCCGGGGGGGGTACACCTCGGTAATGTTCGACGGCTCCCAGTTGCCCTTCGAGGAGAACGTGGTGCAGACGCGGCGCATCGTCGAGGTAGCCCACGCCTGCGGCGTCTCCGTTGAGGGTGAGATCGGCTCGGTTGCGTACAACGAGTCGGCGAACACGATCAGGCACGAGCTCACGGAGCCGGAGACGGCGGCGCGGTTCTGTGCTGAAACCGGGGTTGACGCTGTGGCGGTCTCGGTGGGGACCGTTCACAAGCTGACGGAAAAGCGCGCCGCCGTCGACCACGACCTCCTGCGCCGGATCGCCGCAGAGACCTCCGTCCCCCTGGTGATCCACGGAAGCTCCGGCGTCCCCGACGAGGATCTTATCGCGATGGCCCGGGGACCGGTGGCGAAGTTCAATATCGGTACGATCCTGCGGCGCGCCTGGGGGGAGACCCTCCGGGAGGAGCTCGCCGCACGACCGCAGGAGTTCGACTATTTGACCCTGACACAGGCGCCCCTTGAGGCGTTGAAACGCGCTGCCCGGGAGATGATCACTCTCCTTGCGGCGGACGCGGAAACTGGTACCAACGGAAGGAGTCCGTCACATGAATGAAGTCAGAATCGGAATTGTCGGTCTTGGCCGACTCGGCAAGCGTCACGCCCGGAATCTGAGATACCGGGTGCCCGGTGCGCGCCTCGTCGCCGCCTGCAGCGTTGTCCCCGATGAGCTCGCCTGGGCGCGGGAGGAACTGGGAGTGGAACAGACCTACGAGTCCTACGAGGAGATGATCGCTTCGGACGAGATCGACGCGGTCTTTCTCGTCTCCACCTCGAGTGTCCACGCCGCGCAGATCAAAGGGGGCCTCGCCGCCGGGAAGCACGTCTTTTCCGAGAAGCCGATGGGTGTTACGATCGAAGAGTGCCACGACGTCGAGAAAGCGGTCGCGGCGGCGCCGGAGCTCCACTTCCAGCTCGGGTTCGTCCGCCGCTTCGATCCCAGCCTTGCCTACGCCAAACAGAAGATCGAAGAGGGCGCGATCGGCGAACCGTTCCTGGTCCGGGCGCAAACGGTCGATACCGACGAGTTCGCCGAGTTTCAGATCTCCTTTGTCCCCACCTCGGGGGGGATCTTCATGGACATGAACTCCCACGATATCGATCTGGCGCGCTGGTTCCTCGGTTCCGAGATCACGAGCGTCTACGCGATCGGCGGCAGCTACGTCCACCCCGGATTTGCCGAGGTGAACGACGCGGACAACACCGTTGCACTCTGCCGGTTCGAGAACGGAACGATGGCGGTGATCTCCGCGAGTCGTACCGCCTTCCACGGTCACGACACCCACACCGAGATCACCGGATCGAAGGGAATCCTCAAGATCGGGATGACCCCTGCGAAGAACCGCGTCGAGATCTTCGACGACAAGGGTGCCCGGGTCGAGTGCGTCCAGGATTTCTATGAACGGTTTCAGGAGGGGTTTCTCCTCGAGGCGCAGAGTTTCATAAGGGGTATCATCAACGGCGAAAAGCCGTCGATTCTCGCGAAGGATGGCACCAAAGCGACGGAGGTCGGCTTCGCCCTGACCCGGTCGTTCAGGGAGAAACGGGTAGTCGAACTGTGACGCCCAGGGTCGGAACGTGACACTCAAGGACATCGCCGAACTCGCCCGGACAAGCGTATCAACGGTCTCACGAAGCCTCAACGACAGCGATCTTGTTGCGGAGGAGACGAAGCGGCGGATCAAGCAGATCGCCGAGGAGCACGGATTCGAGTTCAACGCGAGCGCCCGGGGGCTGGTGACGAGCACCACCGGAACGATCGGCGTGATCCTTCCGGAGAACTACGATCGGTTCGACGTGCTCCTCTACCACGCCGCGCTGCACAACGATTTCCGCAAGAGTCTCGAGCGCGCCGACAAGGACGTGATCGTCGCGTTCCTCAAGAACCGCTTCACCGGGCTCCGGAACGTCGAAAAACTGGTGACCCGGAAGAAGGTGGACGGGCTGGTCATCGTCCAGTCCGGGATCGATACCGAGACAACGCGATTTCTGGAGCAGCGGGACGTGCCCTTCGTGATGACCCAGTACCCCCCCGCCGACGCTTCCCCGGGGTACGACGTGATCTACTCAGACAGCTGGACTGGGGGAAAACTGGTGGCGGAGCACTTCCTCGACCAGGGATTTACCTCCGTCGCGTGTATAACCGGCGGAGAGGAAACGCAGTCGCAGCAGCGGATCGCCGGGTTTGTGGAGACGTTTACCGCCCGGGGCGGCACCGTTGATCCCGATTTCATTCTGGCCGGTGATTTCCAGAGCGAGACGGCGTCTCGCATCGTCCGGGAAGAGATCGATCGCTTCCGCCGGGTCGATGCGGTATTTGCGGTAAACGATCTGATGGCATTCGGCGCGATGCAGGCGCTCCAGGCAGCCGGGTTCCGGGTGCCCGGGGATATCGCCGTGGCGGGGTACGACGACACCCCCCTCGCGGGGATCACCATCCCGGGGCTTACCAGCGTCCACCAGTCCCGGGAAGAGATCGCCCTCCTGGCGAGTGAGCTCCTCCTCGAACTGATCGAGGCAAGAACGGCGGGAGCCGAGGCGGAGCGTACCCCCCGGGTGATCGCGATCCAGCCGCGACTGATCGTCCGGGACAGTACCGATCCCGCGCGGTGACCGGGGGTCGGCCGTCGTCCCGCCGGTGAGCCGTCCGGTTCGACTCTCGTCCGACCGACCGGCCCCGCCGGCTCACCCGATGTGGCCGCTACAGATTCCGTTCCGCCGTCGCCGCCAGGTCCGGGGCGGTCAGCCCGTTCTTTTTGATCAGGTACGCGTGGTCACCGAGGACCTGGAACGAATCCCCGAGACTCGCCATCACCTGCCGCGGGGTGTTGGTGCATCCCGCCTTGTACTCCGCCACCGCGCCGCCGAGGCCCCCGATCGGGGAGTGCTCTTCTACCGTTAGGATCAGCCGGTTCTCGGCGAACACCGAATCGAGGATCTCCGTGTCCAGGGGTTTTACCGTGTGCATATCGATCACCCGCGCAGAGATTCCTTTCTTCTCGAGGAGTTCCGCCGCACCGATCGCTTCGGCGAGGAGGGAGCCGCTGGTGATGAACGCCACATCCCTACCGGGGCGATACTCGATCGCCTTCCCGATTCTGAAATCGAGATCACCGTCGTAAAGCACCGGAAAGCCGGGCCCACCGGTGAGGCGAATGTACACGGGGCCGTCGTGGTCCGCCGCCGCACAGAGCGCCTTGTGGACGCTCAGCGGATCCGCAGGGGCGATGACGGTGAAGTTCGGGATCGCCCGGGCCACCGCCATATCGTCCATCGCGTAATGGGTGTTTCCGAGGGGGCCGAAACGCACGCCGGCCTCGATCGACACGACGGTGGCGGGGAGGTTCATGTACCCCAGGGTATCCCGCATCTGCTCCGCCGCCCGCATCGGAACGATCGCCGCGATCGCCACGGCAAAGGGACGGAGCCCCTCGATCGCGAGGCCTGCGGTAAAGTCGATCAGATTCTGTTCAGCGATTCCGACGTCGAAGAATCGATCGGGAAATCGCTTCTTGAAGCCCGTGAGGCGGGCGGTCGGGGTGAGGTCCGCCGTCACCGTGACGATCTCGGGATGCTCTTCCGCGAGCATCTCCAGGGTTTCTCCCATCGCGGTACGGTGTCCCTTCTCGGACCACTCCTGCAGTTTTTCGTTAGGTATCGTGTTCATCCGGTGTCTCTCCCCTACGCCTTTGCCTGTTCGGTTGAACCCTGATCGCGCGCGCCGGGTTCGTTCATCGCCAGGTCCATTTTCGCCTGCTCGTACTGTTCGCGGTTCATCGGTCGGGCGTGCCAGTCCAGGCTGTCCTCCATGAAGGAGATACCCTTTCCTTTCACCGTCTCTGCGATGATCACGTGCGGTTTCCCGGAGGTCGAGTCCCGCATCGATTCGATCGCGGAGAGGACCTGCGCGACGTCGTTCCCCTCGGGGAGTGCCAGTACTTCCCAGCCCGCGGCGCGCCAGAGCGCTTCGATATCGATATCCATGATCTCTTTCGTCTTTCCCGCGAGCTGCACCCCGTTGCGGTCGACGACGGTGACGACATTATCGAGCCCGTTCTTTGCGGCGTTCATCGCCGCCTCCCAGACGAGTCCTTCGTTGCATTCACCGTCCCCGACGAGGCAGTAGACGCGGTGCGTCTCCTTCTTGACTTTTGCCGCTTTCGCCATCCCGCAGGCGAGAGCAAAACCGTGGCCCAGGGAACCCGAGGAGATCTCGATCCCGTGGCTGAGGTGCCGGCTCGGGTGCCCCGCGAGAAAGCTCTCGTCCTGCTTGAACGTTTTCATCTCTTCGGCCGAGATATACCCCGCCTCGCCGAGAGCGCCGTAGTAGGAGAGGCATGCATGCCCTTTGCTCTGGACGAAGCGATCCCGCTCCGGCCACGCGGGGTTTTTCGGATCGTGTTTCATGATCCCGAAAAAGAGACTCGCCACGATCTCGATACTCGAAAGGGCGGGCCCGAAATGGGCGCCCCGGTCCCCTGCGACAAAGCCCATCTCGACGACGTTCCGACGCATCCTGTGCGCGATCCGCTCTATCCGCTGTATCTGCTCTATCCGTTCAACTGTCTGTGGGTCCGCCATTCCGTATTCCTCCGTTCTGTTCATGTGATATCGATTGCCGGGGTTCTCGCGCTCCCGTCTTCCTGTCATGTTTCGCGTATCGTGTAGAGGTGCCCGCTGAACTGCCCCGTGGGGATCGCCCCGGCCTGTCGTCGGGCGAGCTCCACCAGCTGCGGCACGTCGATTCCGAGGTCGTACCCCATCTCGGTGAGCATGAACGCTACGTCCTCCGTCGCGAGATTCCCCGAGGCCCCCGGTGCGAAGGGGCATCCCCCGAGCCCCCCGAGGGTCGCCTGCACCTTCTGTACCCCTTCCTCGATCGCTACGAGGGTGTTCACCATGCCCATGTTCCGGGTGTCGTGGATGTGGATCTGCAGATCGAGCTCGGGAAAGGCGGAACGGACCGCGCGGACCGTATTCCGCACCCTTGCGGGGTTGGCGATCCCGATCGTGTCACAGAGCGTTACCGACCGGATCCCGCCGTCGATGTAGGGCTGCAGAAAAGGGACGACATCGTCGGCGGTCTTCGCGCCCTCAAAGGGGCACCCGAAGGCGGTGGAAAGATCCATCGCAACCTCGAGGTCGGGAAGGGCGGAGCGAATCCGGTCGAGTTCGGCGAACGACTCCTCATGGGTCCGGCGGATGTTCGCCCTGTTGTGACTCTCGCTGAGGGAGACCACGTAGGTGACCCGTTTCAGCCCCGAATCCCAGGCCGCCTCCGCTCCCCTGAGGTTCGGAACGAGGGCGAACATATCGATGTCGGGGTACGCTGCGACGCACCGTTCCGTTACCTCCCGGGCATCCTTCATCTGCGGCACCGCCTTGGGACTGACGAAGGAAGTGATCTGCAGGTGCCGGATCCCCGTTGCGATCAGTCCGTCGATGATCTCCAGCTTCGTCTCGAGGGGGATGTACTCCCGGACGTTCTGAAATCCGTCCCGGGGTCCCACCTCGTATAGTTCGATCCGGTTCATCCGTTTTTTTCCTCCATCGTTCCCTCCTCGCTCAGTCGGCGGTACCATCTGAATCCCTCATCGGGGAGCTGCGGATGGTGCCCGCCGCACCGCGTCCGCGCCGCCGACAGGTACGCGTCGAGCTGGTCCCGATAGACACCCGCCGAACAGTTCCTGATGATCGCCTCCGCCCGCTCGATCTCATCGAGTCCCCGGAGGTCGGCGATGCCGTGCTCGGTAACCACAATATCCACGTCGTGTTCCCCGATATCGTTGTGGGACACGATCGGTACGATGTTCGAGATCGCCCCTTCCTTTGCCGAGGAGGGGATGAGGATCACCGAGAGTCCCGCGTTTTGCGCGAACCCGGCACCGCCGCCGATCCCGTTGACCACACGGCTTCCGGCGATATGGCTGGAGTTCACGTTACCGTAGATATCGATTTCGATCCCCGTGTTCAGGGCGATCAACCCGAGGCGACCGATCACCTCCGCGCCGTTGGTGATATCGCCGTTCCGGATCACGAGGCGATCGGCGATATCCGGCGTTCCCCGGAGGATCTCTTCGATCCGCTCGCTCATCCCGAGTCCCCCCATCGAGAGGGCCGTCGCTTTCCCCGCCGCGAGGAGTTCCATCACCGGTTCGGTGACGCCGCCGCAGAAGAACTGGAGCTCCCGGAAGGGACCGTCGCGAAACGCGTCGACGACGGAGTTTGCGATACTGCCGAACCCGGTCTGGATCGGCGGGAGCGTGCCGTTCCATCCCCGGTACTCGACCTCCAGAAAATCGAAGAGGTGCGCCGCGATCCGACCGGTGAGGTCGTTGCCACGGGGTTCCCGATCGAGGCGCTCGGAGATCTCCGTCTCGACGACGGCAACGATCTTTGACGAATCAACCGGGATCGCCGTCGCGCCGATACGCTGGTTCACCCGGGTCAACGGGATCGGCTGGGTCTTCGGCGGGGGAAGGGGGAGGTACACATCGTGGAGTCCCCGCAACTCCTCCGGTTGTGCCCGGTTGATCTCGACGATGATCCGTTCCGCGGCGTTCATCAGGTGGTGGGTCATCCCCACCGAGCTCGTCGGGATCAGGGCGCCGTCGTTGTCGAACCCGAGGGCCTCGACGATCGCCACCTCGATCGGCCCGAAGGCCCCGCGGCGAAGAAGCCCGGGCATTCGGGACATCTGCTGTTCCACGTACCTGAGCGTTCCGTTGTTGGCGCGGGAGGCGAGGGCGCGGTCGGCGATCATCGGGGTGCGCCGTTTGATCATATCGGCGGCGCCGAGGATCCGGTCCAGCCAGGGCACGTTGGCCCCGGTCACGAGGGAGAACGCGAACGCCGGCTCCCGCTCCTTCCGTTCCACCAGGGCATGAACGATCGCCTTCGGGTAACCCGCCATCGCGTACCCGCTCATCGCCACGGTGCTTCCCGTTCTGATCGTCTCCGCCGCGTCGGTCGCGGCGATCGTCGGTATCTGCTTCATACCCGTTGATCCGCCGGTCGGTCAGGCCCGGGGGATAAAGCCGGAAAAGAGCTCTTCGTCGGTAGGCTCCCGGTTGGGAATCCGACGGATCACCCAGGTGTTGTTCATGTAGTGCTTCAGGGCGATATTCTCGGAGACGATGTTGCCTCCCCAGGTACCGCATCCGAGGGAGCTGGTAAAGGGCATCCCGCTGACCCAGTTCCCCGTGTTGGTAGCCGCCTGCGGCTGATTGACTACCAGCCGGGTGGTGTACGTCTCGAGGGCGACCTTCTCTACATGGTCAGGGGTGTTCGAGAAGATGCCGCAGGAGTGGCCCGCCCCCATGTACGCGTGGTTCTCGTTGATGATACGGATCGCGTCGTCGATCCCGGTGCTTTTGTACACTGCGGTGACGAGGCTCATCTTCTCTCCCGCGAAGGGGGTTACCGCTCCCGTCTCGCTCTCTTCGACGAGAAGTAACGCGGTCCCCTCGGGAACGGTGATTCCGGCGATGCGGGCGATGTTCTCAACCGGTGAAGCCACGATATCGCGGTTGATCACGTGGTTCGCCGGCCACTCCGGCCAGATCGCTTGTTGCAGTTTCGCTTTCTCCTCGGCGTCCAGCAGATGGGCACCGACCTTCCGGAACTCCTCGAGCATCGCGGGGTACACCGACTCGTCGATCACGACGCTGTTGTCGCAGGAGCACCCCGCGGCAAGGTCGAAGGTCTTGCTCGCCTTGATCTTCTTCGCGGCGTCGGCGAGATCCGCATCGACGTCGACGACGATGATCGCGTTTCCCGCGCCGACCCCGTACGCCGGCGTACCCGAACTGTACGCGGCGTGGACCATCGGGGCGCCTCCGGTCGCGATCACCAGGTCACACTGTTTCATCAGCTCGTCTGTCAGCGGAATCGAGGGCTCTTCTATCGTGAGGAACAGATCCTCCGGTGCGTCGTATTTCTTCATCACCCCCCGGATCAGGTCAACCGTCTTTTTGGTGGTACCTTTGCCCCGCGGATGGGGAGCGAAGATGATCGCATCCCGCGCCTTGACTGCGAAAATCGCCTGGATCAGGGGATGCATCTCCGCCTGGGTGCTCGGCACGAGGGATCCGATCACGCCCACCGGCTTGGCGATCCGGACGAGGCCGCGCTCCGGGAGCTCTTCGATGATTCCCACCGTTTTTTCGTGCTTGACGTCGAAGAATACTCCGCGGCACTTCACCGCGACTTTCGCGATCTTCGAGGGAACGTCACCGAGACGGCACTCGTCGAAGGAGTACTCCGCCAGCTCCCGTACCAGCTCATCGTTGGCGGCGATCTCCCAGGTGACCGCTGCGGCAAGTTCATCCACCTTCGCCTGAGTGAAGCCCTCAGCGATCTTCTGGGCCCGTCGCGCGCGCTGCAACAGATCGAATATTTGATTCGCCGGATCAGAACTCATTTGGGACATCGTATCCTCCGTGTCGTCTGGGTTCGAAGTTTCGTTCGAACGTTACTCGGTATTCTATAAGTTATGATAGAAAGTGTAAAGTTTCGGTTAAGTTTCGATTGAACAGATTACGGTATCATTGTATGATCGAGACGAAAGGGTGCAGGAGATGGCAACGAACCGACTGGACGAGATCCGCGAGCTGCTGCGGTCACAGAAGAAGGTCTATGTAAACGAGCTCAGCTCCCGTTATTCCGTGAGCGAAGTGTCGATACGAAAGTACCTCGCCCGCCTCGCCGAGGAGGGGATCGCCTCACGCTTTTACGGGGGTGCCGCCCTGGTCGAAGAGGAGCGTCCCGGAGGGCCCGCCGACCGGATCTACGACGACCCGGTGCGTACCGCTCTCGCCCGGGCGGCACGGGAGTACATCGCCGACGGCGACTCGATCTTCCTCGGGTCCGGCATGACCTGCTGTATTCTCGCACGGGAACTGAAGGGATTCAGCAATCTCACCGTTTTCACGAACAACATCACCGCCCTGCCGGACCTCTTCCACAACGGCGCCCGGGTCTACCTGATCGGCGGTGAGGTCGCCAGCACCGACAAGGAGACCCTCTTCTCGAGCTGGGACTCCCCCCACGCGCAGCTCGATCACATCTTCGTCAACAAGGCGTTCACCAGCATCTCCGGTCTTGACCTCAAGGCGGGCCTCACGGTCGATTCGATCGTCAGCACCCGCATCTTCTCGCAGATCCCCCGGATGGCGCACCGGTGGTATCTGATCGCGGACTCGACGAAGTTCGACAAGATCTCGATCTACCCCGTTGCGGATCTCGACCGGATACATACCCTCATTACCGATCGAGTGCCCGACCACTACGTCGAACCACTCCGGACGGTCAACCTTCGAACCGTGTGACCAACGTCCACCCGGCTCGCCCGCCCGCAACCCGGGCCACCGGCCACGCCCCCTCGATCAACGGCCATTGCCGGCTCGCCCGCCGCGACCCGGTCGGCTCCCGCTGAAGCACCCCTTGCTGCCATTTCGATTTGACACCGGCCGTGTTCGCAGGTACAATTTTTCCTATTATCAGACAATACGCGATCCAGAGCGACGGTGGTACGGACCGTCGCGAATTTCAGGGCGGTCGCGGCGGGAGGAACGATGATAATACGGAGAACGGGACAACCCTTTCCGGTCGGATATACCCCGGTTACCGAGATCGACGGCACCCACCCGGAGATGCTGATGGACTTCGGTATTCTCAAACTCGCGGCGGATGAGGCGTTTTCCAGCGACGACGCCAAGGAACGGGCGTTCCTGCTCATGACCGGGAAGGTCCGCTTCCAGTGGACCGGTCCCGACGGTGAGGAGTCGGCGGAGGTGGAACGCACGAACCTCCTCGATCAGGAACCGACGGCGCTCCACGTCCCGACGGGCACCCCCGTGACGATCACCAGTATCGGCCGCGAATCGGAGCTCGCGATCCAGAAGGTGAAGAATCCGAAGACCTTTACCCCGCGCCTCTGGAGACCCGGCGAGTACCGCTCCGACCGCTTCGGCGAGGGTACCCTCCAGGATACCAGCACCCGGACGGTCCGGACGATCTTCGACGCCGCCACCGCCCCGGAGAGCGAGATGGTCCTCGGAGAGGTAATCAACCACCCCGGCAAGTGGTCGAGCTACCCTCCCCACGACCACGCCCAGCCGGAGGTGTACCACTACCGCTTCTTCCCGGAACACGGTTGGGGCCACGCCGAACAGGAAGACGAGGTGTTCAAAGTGACCAACGGAGACAGTTACGCGATCCCTCCGGGGCTCACTCACTCGCAATGTGCCGCACCGGGATACACGATGTACTACATCTGGATGATTCCCCACCTGCCCGACGATCGCTTCGGTCCCGACTCCCGGATCTTCCGGAAGGAACACACCTGGGTGATGGACGGGGATGCACCGATCTGGCCCGATGCGAATCTTGAGACGGTCCTGGCGCACCAGGAAAAACTCAACGGCAGATGATACACCCCTCGGCACCCGGCCCAGGGGGAACGCTCCCGGCCACGACGGCACGGTGGCAACACCCCCGGCCTCGATGCCGCGGGGGGCGCCCCCGCAGCCGGGTGCCGCACGACCGGACGATCAAGGAGGAACGATCGTGAACACAGTACGAATGACGATGGCTCAGGCGCTTCTGCGCTTCCTGGACAACCAGTACATCGAGATCGACGGTGAGGAGACGAAGTTCGTCGAAGGGATCTTCGGAATCTTCGGGCACGGAAACGTCGTCGGCTTCGGCGAAGCGATCGTCGAGACGGAACACAACCTCATCTTCCGGCAGGGAAAGAACGAGCAGGCGATGGCCCACGCGGCGATCGGGTTCGCCAAGCAGCACAACCGCCGCAGGATCTACGCGGTGACCAGCTCCGTCGGCCCCGGCGCCCTCAACATGGTCACCGCCGCGGGGACCGCCACGGTCAACCGCATTCCCGTCCTCTTCCTTCCCGGCGACACCTACGCCGACCGCCAGCCCGACCCGGTTCTCCAGCAGGTCGAGCACGGGCACAATCCCAACATCACCGCCAACGACGCGTTCAAGGCGGTGAGCAAGTACTGGGACCGCGTCACCCGCCCGGAACAGCTGATGAGCACCCTCATCAACGCGATGCGCGTCCTTACGGACCCCGCCGAAACGGGAGCGGTCACGATCGGACTCCCCCAGGACTCCCAGGCCGAGAGTTACGACTACCCCGAGGAGTTTTTCCGGAAGCGGGTTCACCATGTGGAACGCCGAGCGTTGAGCGATGCCGCCCTCAGGCGAGCGGTTCGGATGATAACCGGCAGCCGGAAGCCGCTGATGATCTGCGGCGGCGGGGTGCGCTACTCCGACGCCGGTGACGCCTTGGCCTCTTTCGCCGAACGCTTCGGTATCCCCTTCGGGGAGACCCAGGCGGGGAAGGGCACCGTCCCGTGGGACCACAAGTGGAACCTCGGGGGAATCGGCGTCACCGGCGGAGAGGCGGCGAACGTGATCGCCCGGGATGCGGACCTCCTTCTCGCAGTGGGCACACGTCTCGGTGATTTCACCACCGCCAGTAAGGTCGCCTTCCAGAACCCCGACCTCACGGTGATGACGATCAACGTCAACTCCTTCGACTCCTGCAAGATGGACGCCGAGCCGTTCATCGCCGACGCCCGGGTCGCCCTCGAGCAGCTCACCGCCGCCCTCGTGCAGGAAGGGTACCGGAGTGGATACACCGACGAGGTCGAGTCGGTCGGAACCGCGTGGAACGCCGAGGTGGACCGCCTCTACGCCACCGACGACCCCGCGGGGCTCAGCCAGACCCGCGTCCTCGGTGAACTCAACGAGAAGCTCCTGAGGCCGGGAGACGTAGTGGTAAGCGCCTCCGGGAGTCTTCCCGGAGACATGCAGCGCGTCTGGCGCCCTCGTGAGCGGGACACCTACCACATGGAGTACGGCTTCTCCTGCATGGGCTACGAGGTAAACGCCGCCTACGGTGCGCAGATCGCCACGGGACGGGACCGGGATGTCTACGCCCTTGTCGGGGACGGAGGATTCGTGATGCTCCACAGCGAGCTCCTCTCTGCGGTGCAGGAGGGAATCAGGTTCACGATCATCGTCTTCGACAACCACGGCTTCCAGGTGATCGACAACCTCCAGACCAACCAGGGGATTTCGAGCTACGCCAACGAGTGGCGGAAGCGCACCGCCGGGGCCGACGGACCGGGGGCACCCTACGGCGGAAACGAGCGGAAACTCCTGGGCGACTACCTGACGGTGGACTACGCGAAGATCGCCGAAGGATACGGCGCGACGGGGATCACCGTCCGCACCCTCGACGAACTCGCCGGGGCGATCGAAACCGCCCGCACCGCCGAAGGCCCCGTCGTGATCGACGTGAAGGTCACGCAAAAATCGATGACCCACGGCTACGAGAGCTGGTGGCGCGTCGGCGTCCCGGAGGTCTCCGCGAGCACAGGCGTCCAGAGCGCCCGGAAAGAACTCGAAGAACAGATGGAGAAGGCACGGAAGTACTGAACTCCGGTCAGTATCCACAATGGTGTTGTGAAATTGTCCCGGGAAAGTTCCGGTTTCCGTAGCTTTCCCTTTGACAACCGGGAGGGGACACCCCATAATGTACGCAATTGTCTGATAATATGATGCATGCCGTGAGGCATGAGAGGAGTGAGGTGCGGGGATGCTGACGAAAGAAGATATCGCGATCCTGAAGAAGGACGCCCTCGAGATCCGGGCGCTCACGATCGATATGATCGGGTTTCTCGGGAAAGGGCACATCGGCGGATCGATGTCGATCGTCGAGGTGCTGTCGATACTCTATCGCAGGCACATGCGGATCGATCCGGACAATCCGGGGAAACCGGATCGGGACCGGCTGGTCCTGAGTAAGGGTCATGCGGGACCGGCGCTCTATTCGACGCTGGCGTATCACGGCTTCTTCCCGACCGATTGGCTCCACACCCTCAACGTGGGGGGTACCAATCTGCCGAGCCACGCCGACATGAACCGCACCCCCGGGATCGACATGACCGCCGGGAGTCTCGGGCAGGGCCTGAGCGCCGCCGTCGGGATCGCCCTGGCGAACAAAATCGACAAGCGCGACCGCAACACCTTCTGCATCATCGGTGACGGCGAGAGTAACGAGGGGCAGGTCTGGGAGGCCGCGCAGAGCGCTCCCCAGTTCAAGCTCTCCAACCTGATCGCCTTTACCGACTACAACAAGATGCAGCTCGACGGGTGGATGACGGACATCATGAACGTCGAGGATCTCAACGCGAAGTGGCTCGCCTTCGGGTGGTTCGTCCAGCGCATCGACGGTCACGACTTCCAGCAGCTCGACCTCGCGATCGAGCGGGCGAAAGCGGAACAGTGCCGCCCGAGTATGATCATTCTCGATACGGTGAAAGGGAAGGGAGCCGCGATCGCCGAGGGGAATCCCGCCAACCACAGCATGAACTTCGGCATGGAAGAGGCGCAGCAGATGATCGCGGCCCTCCGGGCACAGGAGGCGGCACAATGAGTACCGGCAACAACAACGCAACGGCACCGGCAAAACTGTACGCACCGTTCATGGCCGAGGGCAGCAAAGAGATGCGCGCCGCCTACGTCGAGACGCTGATCAGGCTCGCCGAGAAGGATGAGCGGATCATTCTCCTCGATGCGGACCTGATGAGCGCCCACAAGACGATCAACTTCCAGAAGCGTTTTCCCGATCGGGGCATCAACATGGGCGTCGCCGAGGCAAACATGGTCGGCGTCAGCGCCGGACTCTCCACGATGGGCAAGATCCCCTTTCCCACGACCTTCGCCTGTTTCGCTACCCGCCGCGCCTTCGACCAGTTTTTTATCAGCGCGAACTACGCGCGGCAGAACGTGAAACTCGTCGGTACCGACCCCGGGGTCTCTGCCGAGTTCAACGGGGGAACCCACATGCCCTTCGAGGATATCGCCCTTACCCGGGTGATCCCCGACCTGGTGATCGTGGAACCCGCCGACGAGGTCGCCGCAGAGGAGATCATCCCCCGCCTCGTGGACCATCGGGGCTGCACCTACATGCGGATCCAGCGCAAAGGGGCTCCCCGGATCTACGCCGAGGGTGAGACGTTCCCCCTCGGAAAAGGAAAGGTCCTTCGCGACGGCAAGGACATCACGATCGTCGCCGCTGGAAGCATCTGCGTTCCCGAGAGTCTGAAGGCGGCGGAACTCCTCGAGAAGGAGGGGGTCAGTGTCGCGGTCCTTGACATGTACTCGATCAAGCCCGTCGACGGTGATCTCCTCGAGGAGTACGCCCGGAAGACCGGGGCGATCGTGACCTGCGAGAACCACCAGGTGAAGAACGGTCTCGGCAGCGCCGTCGCCGAGGAGCTCGCCGAGCGGTATCCGACGCTGGTGGTGCGCCACGGGATCATGGATCTCTTCGGCGAGGTCGGTCTCGTGGATTACCTGATGGAACGGTACGGCCTCACTGCTGCCCGGATCGCCGACCGGGTGCGTGAGACGTTGAAGAAGAAACAACAATAACACAGAGAGGAGCAGAGAGATGACGAAAGTTGGAGTTGCAGGATACGGAGTGATCGGACAGCGTCTCGCCGACGGCGTGGCCGCCCAGGGAGATATGGAACTTGTCGGTGTCGCCGACGTCGCCCCGACGCTGCCGGTGCGCGCCCTCGCCGAGCGGGGAATGCCGTACAAGCTCTTTACCGCGGTCCCGGAGAAGAAGAACCTCCTCACCGACGCGGGTATCCCCGTGAGCGGTACCCTCGAAGAGCTGGTGCAGGAAGTGGATATCATGCTCGACGCTACCAGCGCGGGTATCGGTGCGAAGAACAAGGAACTCTACCGGAAGTACAACACCAAGGCGGTGTTCCAGGGTGGCGAGACGAACGATATCGCCGACGTCTTCTTCCACGGCTACGCCAACTACGAGAAGGGCGTCGGTGCAGACTACCTGAAGCTGACGAGCTGCAATACTACCGGACTGATCCGTGCGATCGATGCGATCGACCGCGCCGTGGGGGTACCCAAGACGGCGATCACGATCATTCGCCGTGTCGCCGACCCCGGCGACTACCATCGCGGGCTTACCAACGCGCTGAAAGTCGACCACGCGCCAAGCCACCAGGCGGAGGATCTGATGACGATCATGCCCCACGTCGACGCAACGGGAATTCTCGTGCATACCCCCGTGACCCACGGGCACATCATCACCCCCGTGGTATCCACGAGAGACAAGATCAGCAAGGAGAAACTCCTGGAGATCTTCCACGCCCATCCACGGGTCCGGGTTGTTCGCCTCGAGGACGGGTTCCTCGGGAACGCCAGCCTCTTCAAGTACGCCCGGGACCTCGGGAATCCCCGGGGCGACATGTACGAGATCGCCGTCTGGGAGGAGAGCATCGTGATGTCCGGTGACGACATCATGTTTGCGATCAACATTCCCCAGGAGGCGGTCGTTATCCCCGAAAATATCGACGCCGTCCGCGCGGCGATGAAGATGCAGACCACCCGGGAAGAGGGAACGGCGAAGACCAACGAATACCTGAACATGAAAGCGCGATGAAGATCACGAGCATGAAAGAGGTGGAGCTGCACCGGAAGAAAGTGCTCCTCCGCCTCGACATCAATTCACCGATCGATCCGAAGACGAAGAAGATCGTCAGCGACAACCGTATCCGCAAGAGCCTGCCCACCCTGGAGTACCTCCTCGAGCAGGAGGCGGCGATCGCGATCATCGCCCACCAGGGGGACACCCTGGACTACCAGAACCTGATTCCCCTGGCGGAACAGGCGGAACGGTTGACGGAACTGCTCGGTCGGGAGGTGCGCTACATCGACGACGTCTGCGGCCCCGCCGCGGTGGAAGCGGTGAAAGCGCTCCAGCCGGGGGAACTGATCATTCTCGGAAACCTGCGGTACCTCACCGAAGAGGTGAGCAGCTTCGAGAATAACGTACCCCTCACCGCGCCGGAGATGACCGGAACCTGGCTCGTCCGGAGCCTGGCACCCCTCTTTGATCTCTACATCAACGACGCCTTCGCCGCGGCCCACCGGAACGCGCCGAGTATGGTCGCCTTCCAGGAAGTTCTTCCCTCCGCCGCGGGGACCCTCTTCTTCGACGAAGTGAGCGCCCTGACGACGGTGATGGAGGAGCCACCCCGGCCGGCGGTCTTTCTCCTCGGGGGAGCGAAGATCTCCGACGCCTTCGGGATGATGGAGCAGGTTCTCTCCAACGGGAGCGCCGATACGATCCTCACCGTGGGTGTCACCGGTCTCGTCTTCCTCCTCGCCGACGGCTACTCCCTCGGCTCGAGGGTAGACGAGTTCCTGAAAAAGCGAAGCCTCGACGCGTTTATCGAGCCGGCGCGCACATATCTCGCCGATTACCCGGGGCGTATCCGCTATCCTCTGGACCTTGCATACGAGAAGCCGGACGGTTCCCGCGCCGAAGTCGGGATCGACGGAGACCTGCCGGACGGGCTCTTTCCCGATATCGGGAGCCGGACGATCGCAACGTACAAAGAGGTGATCGCAACTGCGGGAACGATCTTCGTGAACGGTCCCGCCGGGGTGTTCGAAGAGGCGAAATGGGAGATCGGCACCCGGGAGCTCTGGCGGGCGATCGCCGACGCGCCGGGGTACAGCGTTGTCGGTGGCGGTGACAGTGTCAGTGCTACGAGCCGCTTCACCGATCCGAAAAAGATGTCCTACATCTGCACCGCCGGAGGGGCGATGGTCCGTTTTCTGAGCGGCAAGAAGCTGCCCCTTATCGCGGCGATGGAAACGGCGTGGGAACACAGAACGAAGGGAACCGGCCCGTACGCGTAACGGGCGCAACACAAGAGGAGAGGAAAGGGATGAAAGAGTTCAGAATTGCGATGATCCCCGGCGACGGTGTCGGCCCGGAAGTGACGAAAGAGGCGGAACGCGTCCTCGATGTGATCTCGAAAAAGTATTCGATCACATTCGAGAACACCTGGTTCGACTGGAGCTGCGACTACTACCTCGAACACGGCGAGATGATGCCCGAAAACGGCCTCGAGATCCTCAAACCCTACGACTCGATCTTTCTCGGGTGCATCGGCGATGCAAACAAGGTCCCCGACCACATCAGTCTCACGATGCTCCTGGCGATTCGCAAAGGCTTTGACCAGTACGTCAACGTACGGCCGATCAAGCTCTTTCCCGGCGTGTACTCTCCCGTAAAGGGTGTCACCCCGGAGAACCTCGACATGGTGGTGATTCGGGAGAACACCGAAGGCGAATACTCCGGCGCGGGCGGGTTCTTCAAGATGGGCCGGCCCGAAGGGTTCGCGACCCAGACCGGCTACTTCACCCAGAAGGGGTGCGAGCGGGCGATGCGGTACGCGTTCGATATGGCCCGGAAACGGAAGAAGCTCGGCGACGGCGACAAAGTGGGTATGGTCACCAACTGCACCAAGTCGAACGCCCTCAACTACTCGATGGTGTTCTGGGACTCCGTGTACAACCAGGTTGCACAGGACTACCCGGACATCAAGACCGATATGGCCCTCGTCGATGCGATGACGATGTGGTTCGTGAAGAACCCCGACTACTTCGACGTGATCGTCGCGTCAAACCTCTTCGGTGACATCATCACCGACCTCGGTGCGATGATTCAGGGCGGTATGGGATTCGCCGCAGGGGCCAACCTCAACCCCGAGAAAGACTACCCCTCGATGTTCGAGCCGATCCATGGCTCCGCACCGAAGTACACCGGCAAAGCGATCGTGAACCCCGTGGCAACGATCGAATCGGTACGGATGATGCTCGAACACCTGGGTGAGCAGGAAGCCGCCGAGGATATTCACAACGCCGTTGCGACGGTCCTCGGGAAGGGCGAGATCAAGACGAAGGATATGGGCGGTACCGCCAAGACCCACGAGCTCGGCGAGGCGATCGCGACGCAGCTCCAGGCGCAGTAAGCAGGGTCCGGATCGGCCGTTCACGTCGGCCACCGGAGCCGGAACGAAAGCACCCTGCGGTGGGGCGGTATACAGGTAGCGCCGCCTCACCGCTTTTTTTTATCTGATCGTATCGAAGGAGGCGTCGATGAAAACGTACAGACTCGCGGTGATACCCGGTGACGGCATCGGAACGGAAGTAATGCACGAGGGATTGCGCGCCCTCGAACGGGTAGCCGCCCTGGACGGGGGATTCTCCTTTGTCTACGACCACTACGACTGGGGGTGCGAGTACTACACAAAGATGGGCCGGATGATGGCTCCCGACGGGATGGAGCGCCTGCGCGACACCGACGCGATCCTCCTTGGCGCGGTGGGCTTCCCGGGGGTGCCGGACCACATCAGCCTCCGGGACCTTCTCCTCGAGATCCGGCAGGGCTTCAACCAGTACGTGAACTTCCGGCCTGTGAAGCTCCTGACCGAGGAGGACTGCCCTCTCAAAGGGAAAGGTCCCGCCGATCTCGACATGGTATTCGTCCGGGAGAACACCGAAGGTGAGTACGCCGGGGTCGGTGGACGGGTCAGGCGTGGTACCCCCGATGAAACGGTGGTTCAGACCTCTGTCTTCACCCGAAAGACCACCGAACGGGTGATGCGCTACGCTTTCGAGCTTGCTCGCAGCCGCGCCGACGCCCGCCGCGCCCTGGGACGGAAAACCCATTCGAAAGTGACAAGCGTCACCAAGAGCAACGCCCTCAACCACAGCCTCGTCTTCTGGGACGAGGTGTTTGCCGAAATCGGCGGGGAGTATCCGGAGATCACCACCGACCAGTACCACGTCGACGCGATGAGCATGTACATGATCCAGCGCCCCGAGGATTTCGACGTCGTCGTCGCCTCGAATCTCTTCGGCGATATCCTCACCGACCTGGGAGGCGTGCTCCAGGGTGGTCTCGGCTTCGCCGCCGGGGGAAACATCAACCCCGAGAAAGAGTACCCCAGCATGTTCGAACCGGTTCACGGGTCGGCACCCACGATCGCCGGGAAGAACCTCGCCAACCCGATCGCGATGGTGTGGACGGTGAAGCTGATGCTCGACTTCCTCGGCCACCCCGAGGCGGCGGCGAAGATCCTCGCTGCAATCGAGACGATCGTTACCGGTGACAGAGGTGTCCTTACCCCCGATATGGGCGGGACGGGAACCACCTCGAGCGTCGGAGACCTCCTGCTGGCTGCGATAGACGAATAGACATCGATCGCCCGGGAGCTCCCCCGACGCGCCACGGTGCGATCGTTGTCATGTGAACGAACTCGGTCTACAGTATGAACAGGAGCACACGATGAAAGAAAACCCCGTGATGGAGATGTTGGGACGGAAGATCCGATTGGCGATGATCGGAGGCGGACCGGGATCGTTTATCGGTGGGATTCACCGGATCGCCGCCAACATGGACGACCGCTATGAGGTGGTAACGGGGATTTTTTCCTCCGACCCCGATCGGTCTGCCCTTGCCGCCCGGGGGTACGGTGTTGCCGACGACCGTATCTACAAAAGTGTGGCGGAGCTTCTTGAAGCGGAACGGAAGCGGGACGACGGGATCGACGCGGTGGCGATCATGACCCCGAACGACGGACACTTCCCCTACGCGATGGCGGCGCTGGACCACGGATATCACGTGATCTGTGACAAACCGCTGACAAACACCCTTGATGAGGCGAAGGAACTCGTCCGGAAGGTGGACGAGGCGAGAAGGGTGTTCTGTCTCACCCACAATTATACCGGATATCCGATGGTCAGACAGGCGCGTGCCCTCGTCGAGGCGGGGGAGCTCGGGGATATCCGTCTCGTGCAGGTCGAGTACGTCCAGGGAGGAAAGGCGGAAGCGCTGGAACGGATTCCCGGTACCCCCCGATCGTGGAAGTTCGACCCCGCCCGGCGGGGACCGTCGGCGGTGATGGGGGATATCGGTACCCACGCACACCATCTGTTACGGTACGTGACGGGGCTCGAGGTGCGGTCCCTCGCCGCGGAGCTGGGAGCGATCGTTCCGGAGCGGCAGTTCGACGATTTCGGAGGCGCGCTTCTGCGGATGAGCAACGGCGCCCGCGGCGTGTTCTGGGTAACCCAGGCCGCCGCCGGTATGGACAACTCCCTCAGAATCCGTGTCAGCGGTTCCCGGGGGACGATCGAATGGTACCAGGAAGTTCCCCAGGAGCTGGAGTTCCGCTCCCTCGACATGCCGATCCGCCGTTTCGTGCCGAACGGACCGGGGGTTCTGCCGGCGGCGCGGCGGGTAAGCAGGATTGTGAAAGGACATCCCGAAGGGTTCCCCGAGGCGTTTGCCACGATTTACAGCGACGCGGCAGAGGCGATCGCCGCCGCGATCGCCGGGGTCCACCCCGATCCGCCGGCGATGACCTTTCCCACTGCAACCGACGGACTCCGGGGACTCGAGTTTATCGCTGCAGCGATAGAATCAAGCGAGAACGACGGACGCTGGGTGGATCTGTAGCAGCCGGTCCACCGGTCCGCCACCCGGACAAACGAACCGGGCGCCCCTTCAACGGAGCGCCCGGAACATATTGAGGGAGACCTCCCGTTCGTCAGACGAAAAGAACCCGGAGGATCATCAGAATCACTATTGCCACGATTCCCTGGACAAGGGTGACCCCTGATTGCGTCTTGTACGCTGTCGCCGTATCCATATCCGAGAATTGCGATACCACCCAGAAATAGCTGTCGTTGGCGTGGGAGACGACCATGGAGCCCGCGCCGATCGCGAGTACCACGAGTATCCGTGCGAAGGAGGTGGTCATTCCCAGCTCTCCCATCAGAGGCGCAATCATCGCGGAGGTGATGATCATTGCGACCGTCGAGGCACCCATCGCCGTCTTGAGGAGAGCCGCGATGATGAAGGGGATCAGCAGTCCGATATTGAACTGAAGGAGACTTCCGCTCAAGGCGTCGGCGATCGGGAGTTCCCGAAGGATCAGTCCGAGAGCCCCTCCGGCACCGGTGATCGCAAGGATCGATGCCGCGTTCTCGATGCCGCTTCTGATCCACTTGAATCCGTTGCCCTTCTCCTGCTCCGGCACCAGCGTCATCGCCAGACCGACACCGATAATCAACGCGGTAACGGGGTTTCCAATGAAATTGAAGAAATCCTTCACAAACCCCTCGCCGAAGGGATGGGCGGGAAAGTCGGCGATCGACTTCAGCGCGATCAGGATGATCGGCACGAGGATCGGTGCGAACGACCGAAGGGCTCCGGGAAGCTTCCCGTATTTTTCTATGAGCTGCTCCACCGTCGCCTCGGGGTTGGCCTCGATGTGAAACCGTGAGGAGATTCTCATCGCGTAAAAGTATCCGGCGAGCATCACCGGAACGGAGACCGCTGCTCCCACAAGTATGAGGAGGCCAAGGTCGGCGTTGAGGTTCCCCGCCATGATGATCGGCCCCGGCGTCGGGGGGACGAGGCAGTGCGTCGCGTACAGGCCGGAGCTCAGCGCAGTTGCCATCACCGCAAGGGAGATCTTCGACTTCTCCGCGAGGGCGCGGTTGATGGGGCTGAGGATCACGAAGCCGGAATCACAGAAGACAGGAACACTCGTGACGTAGCCGGTGAGACTCATCGTGAGGGGCGCATGCTTCGGACCCACAACCCCGAGGATCGTGTTTGCCATCGTCAATGCAGCACCGGTCTTCTCGAGAATCGTCCCGATGATTGTTCCCGCGATGATCACGATACCGATGCTGCCGAGGATTCCGCCGAATCCCTCGGTGATCTTCCCGATCGTGCCGTCCACGCCGAGACCGCCGGTCATACCGACGAAATAGGCGGCCAGCAGAAGCACGATGAAGGGGTGCCATCGGTAGCGCGAAATCAGAACGACTGATCCGACGATCGCGAAACCGATAATGGCGAATAACAGAAATCCACTTGCCATGTACTGCTCCTTGTTTCTTCCGGTTTTCTCTCACCGTACGATGAGACGAACTCCTGTGTGGTTGTGAAAGTAATGGGGAGAGACCTCGGCGAGACGACCCATCGCCTCCTCTCCCGTGCAATGGGACATACCGAGGAGCGTGTCACCCCGGGCGGCCAAAGACTCGATCGCCCGATCAAGGCGGGATCCGGATGCTTCCACGAGGTGCGTGCCTCCCAGAACGGCGTAGATCGGGTCGGAGAAACGATCCTCGACGGTGGCGAGGATATTGAGGATCCCCGGATGGGAGCAGCCGACGAGAACGACCAGCCCTCGGTCGGTACGAGCGACGATCGAGATTTCATCGTCGAACCGATCCATCACCATGTTCCCCGATGCGTCAGGAACGACGAACCGCTCGTTGGGCCATTCCCGATCGACATCCCGGCGGTAGGCGGTAATGATGTAGACGTCGGGAGCGATCTCGGTCGTTTCGGCGCTGTGCTCGGTCACCGTGTGACCCCGGCCGATAAGCTCGTCCCGCGTGAAGTTGTTGCCCAGATAGATCAGAGACGGGCCGTTCAGTGCGTACTTCGGTACGAAAAACCCCGTGCCAACGTCAATGGTGATGCTCTGTTGTGTCTGATCGAGGAGTGAGCGGAGACCCCCGGTATGGTCGTAATGGCCGTGACTCAGCACGACTCGTGTCACGATGCGCGGGAGATCGAGGTTGAGCTCCAACGCATTTGCGAGGAAGCGATCGCTCTGTCCGGTATCGAAGACGATTGATTCGGTTCCTGACTGGATGAGAAACGAAAGACCGTGTTCCGCCTGGAGGCCCAGGTGTTCACTCGGGGAGTTCTCAATAAGGGTCGTTATGGTAACGGGCATGGCGCATTACCTCCGTGATATTTGTAAGATGTAAGTTGTCTTACAAGTTATGGTATCACGAATCGCTGGAAACGCAAGAAGAATCTCCCGTCTCTTCGGCAATCTCCTCGATGCTGTCCACCGCGTGGGAAAGGTGACGACGCATCGCCTCCGCTGCCGCTTCTCCGTCTCCGCCGGCGATCGCATCGACGATAGCGCGATGTTCGGTTACGGACGCCTCGATCCGACCGCGCATTCCCAGACTGGACATCCACCCTTCCGTCAGGGACGTTGTCATTGCTCGCATCAGTTGAAACAGGGTTCTGTTGCGCGTTGCCCGCGAGATCGTCTCGTGGAGGCGCACATCCGCGATCACCGCCGCACGGTGATCGGCGTTTTTCGCAGCCTCCTCGAACGCCGCGATAGCTGCCCACATCTGTTCCAGGTCGTCCGCGTCTCGTCGGTGTGCAGCATACCGGGCGGCGTCAGGTTCGATCAGGAGGCGCACTTCGAAATGGTCGTGGAGGGGCTCACGATGAGCGCGAATGTAGTCCGAGAGGGAATCGAGGTCGGGCATCCGCTCCGGTCCGATGAAGACACCTCGTCCCTGCTGGATGTAAACCTCTCCGTTTCCTTCCAGCATCTTGAGTGCTTCCCGGATCGACGGGCGGCTCGCCGAGAGGCGATCAACGAGCTGATGCTCCGAGTAGAACTTCTGTCCCGGTTGAAAGTCCTCGCGAGAAATGATGTCACGAATCTCGTTGAGAAGCTCGGTAGACAATCGCGTGCGTCGTGCCATTGTGAGTACAAATGATACTCCGGCTTCACCAGCACGACAAGACGTCCATTCCTTCGGAACCGGTGCGGCGAAGTACCGTCCTTTTGCATGCTCTGCTTACGATTCGAGCCCCATTTCCCTGTATCCCTCTTTTTGCTTAACACCTCTCGATCTTGCTGCCAGGGGGTTGGGATGTTTTCGTGTCGATGGCCGGTCTGTCCCTTCGGAAGTGAATCGTGACCGGAAATAAACCTTGACGGCTCCAAAAACCCGGGTGACAATAGGTTGTGCGAGGGGTGAATCATCTCTCATCAACAAACACCTTTAGTTGGTGAATCGGGAGCCGGCGGTGTACGAAACGAAGCGAATTACCGTTGCACGTGTTGAGATCGCGTACTGGGAATATGGGGAAGCCGGTGCACCGGTGTTGCTCTTTATTCACGGTAACACCGGGGGCAAGCTCTGGTTCGAGTCGGTGATGAACGTTCCCGGCTATCGGACAATCGCGTTGGACATGCCGAACTTCGGTGATTCCAGCCGTCTGGATACGGCAGAGATCGACACCTACGCGTTGTATGTTGCCGAGTTTCTTACCGCCCTCGAGGTTACCGGTGCGTACGTGGTTGGTCATTCCCTTGGCGGTGCCGTCGCGATCGCTCTGGCTGTCGACTATCCGGTCCTTGTCGACCGCCTGCTTCTGGTCGACTCTGCCCCCGTGGAGGGGTTGTTTACTCCGGAGGAATACTATCCGGTGATTGAGCGCTACAAGGATGATCCGGAGCTGTTGAAAAATGCGCTCCGGTCGGTGACACCGACGATGCAGGACGAGGCGTTCTTGCAGCGTCTTACCGAAACCGCCATGCAGATGAATCCGATCGCTTTTACCGGAAACCCCCGCGCCCTCGAACGCTTTGACTATCGTGGACGGGTAGGGGAGGTCCGGAAGATGGTCCTTGTCGTGCGGGGTGAACTGGACGCGCTCATAACCGATGAAATGGCACGGGCGACGGCGGATGCGTTCCCGTATGGGGAGTTACAGTCTCTTGAAGGGGTTGGTCATTCAGTGATGGTGGAGGACCCCGACCGGTTTCGAACGCTGATAGAAGAATTCGGCGCGCGGCAAGTCCCGCGATAAGAAATCGTTTGACAACCGGGGTGGTTCACCCCACAATGAATTGAATGAGAGATGATTCACCTTTCATTCCAATAAGGAGGGAGAAATGAAGAAATGTAGTTGGGTCCTTGCGGTACTCATGCTTCTCGTAGTCGGCGTTCTCTTTGCCGGTGGCCAACAGGAGGGAGACGAACCGATCAAGTTCGGCGGTGTCTGGCCCCTCGGCGATATTACCGGTGACCAGGGCAGCAAAGCCGCGCAAATTGCAGTCGACGAGATTAACGCCGACGGGGGCCTTCTCGGTCGTCCGGTGGAGTTGGTTGTTATCGACAGCGAGTTCAGTCCCGAAAAAGGAGCCGCCGCTATCGAACGCCTGGCCACGGTGGAAGACGTCGATTTCTTCGTGGGTGGTATGGCCAGCAACGTGCATCTCGGGCAAGCCCCCGCGCTCAGGCGATACCAGAAGGTCACAATGTGGACCGGTGCGGCAAGTCACCTCGCCGAAGAGGCGATCGGTGAGAATCAGGACTGGTACTTTCACCTGCATCCGTGGGATTACAACCAGGGTGCCAGTTACGTTGAAGGGTGGAACGCCATCGCGGAACGTTACGCGGATATCGAAATTGAACGCTGGTTTCTCGCGTACGAAGAGGGTGCCTTCGGCAGCGCCTCCTTTGATGCCACGGTAGAGCTTTTCTCCGATATGGAAATCGAAGGCGAGTCCTTTAAATCAGCCGCCGCAGGCGGTGGTGACTACACTCCCGTTCTGGAGCGGGCCAAAGAGTACGACCCGGACGTCTTTATCTGGGCCGGATACGACGCCGATGCGCTACCGATGATGGAACAGGCCCGGGCGATCAATTTTGTACCTCCCCTCTTTGTCGGTGCTCCTCCGGGATGGCCCGCCGACTTCGGCGAGTCGGCCCTGGCCGAGGGCGTTACTCTCTACGGCATGTGGGCCCCGGCGCTCAACGACGTGAGCGATGTGAGCCGACAGTTCTATGAAGGCTATGTCGATACGTACGATGAGGAGCCGGCTACCTACTTTGCGCCTCTCGGCTACACAGCGATCATGATTCTCGCCGAGGCTGTAGAGGCCGCCGGGACAACCGAAAAGGAAGCAGTCATCGAGGCGCTTCAGAATATCGCCTACGAATCACCTCTTGGTGAAACAATCAGCTTTTCACCGTCCAAGGTTATCTCCAACCAGGGAATCCGTCAGCAGAAGATTCTGCAATGGCAGGACGGGAAGCAGGAAGTCCTGTGGCCCTTCGAGTTCTCCACCGCGGAGCCTGACTACCCGTTCCCCGGGTGGAACGACCGGTAACGACGACGGCGGGCGTTACCGCCCGCCGCATTTTTTGGAGTCATGCACACATGAACAAGTTTAACCGTTTTCAGGTTGCCGTAGCGGCTGCCACCGGGATCGCTGTGCTGTTGATACTGTTCTGGCGCCCCACCGTCGTGGTGTACGGTTTGCAGAGAGCGGGACTCTACGCCTCGGTGGCGTTACCGATGGCGCTGGTTCTCGGTATTGTCCACATTGTCAACCTTGGCCACGGCGAAATGATGATGGTCGCCGCCTACATAACCTATGCCCTTGCACGCGCAATCGGCATCGATCCGCTTATCGCGCTGTTTCCGACCGCCGGGGTGATGCTCATCCTCAGTGTGGTCATGTACAAAACGACGATCGCCCATACTGTCAAGGGACCTGAACTCAACCAGTTGATCCTTACGTTCGGCATCGCGATGGTTCTTGGCCAGACGGTCAACCTCATCGCGACGTCGCAACCGCGGAAGATCAGTGTCGATTACGTCTCGTCGTCGCTGACAATAGGCGAGGTGAGTTTTGGTACCTATGATTTTGTCTTTGTCGCTCTGGCACTGGCGAGTCTCTTCGGACTCCTCTGGTTTCTGAAGAAGACACGAATCGGTAAAGCCGCCACTGCGGTGGGACAGAACCCCAGGGGTGCCCGGATTGTAGGTATCGATGTCCAGGGGACATACACGATCGTATTCACGATCTCCGCGGTGCTGCTTGGTATCGTCGGGTCGTTCTTTATGACCAAGTTTTCCATCTTTCCTACCGTCGGCGGCGCCTACACGATGCGCTCTTTTTCTCTGGTCGCGATGGCGGGTATCGGGAACCTCCCGATGGTGGTGATCAGCGCCGTCATTCTGGGTATCGCCGAGGCGGCGATCCAGGCGATCCCCGGCGGAGGGAGCTGGGCCCCCCTCATGTTTTTCGGACTGATCATATTCGCCATAATGATTCGATCCTTCCGGGAGTCCCGATCATGAGCAATCAACTCACACGAGAGTCCGGGCTCTCACCCCGGCTGGTACTGCTGGTGGCGATCGGTGCCGGTCTCATCCTGGCGATTCTACCGTTGTTGGCCGGCCCCTATCCGCAGACGATTGCGCGGACGGTGCTCATCTATATGATGCTTTCTTTGAGCTGGGATATGCTGGTACGGAGCGGTCAGCTCTCCTTCGGTATCGCCGGTTTCTTCGGACTTGGCGGGTACGTTGCGGCAATCGGTGCGAAATACCTGGGAATCCCCCCGGTTCTTACGATTCTGTTTGCCGCCCTTCTTACAGCTCTTATTGCCGCTGGTATCGGCGCGGTCGTTCTTCGTCTGCGGGGTATGTACTTCGCAATCGTAACCCTTGCCCTGGCGGAAATCTTTCGAGTCATAGCGCATAACTGGAAATCCCTTACCGACGGGCCAAACGGGATGCTCCTGCCGGAGGTGGCCTTCAACGGCGACTCGGTTGCGACGTACTTCATGATTCTTGTCCTGGCGGCACTGGTGATCGGCGCTTCGGAGTGGTTTCGCCACAGCAGAATCTATTACGCGATTACGGCGATCCGGAACGACGAAACGGTTGCGAAATCGAGTGGAATCAACATCTACCTCTACCTGCTGATCGTCTTCGCAATTACCAGCGGTATTCAGGGCGCCGTCGGTGCCGGGTATACCCAGTTGTTCGGGTTTGTCACGCCCGATAGTTCCTTTCACGTGAACTTCACCCTCATCCCCCTGGCGATGACGCTTCTGGGCGGCATGTACGGAACCTGGGGACCCGTGGTCGGATCGATCCTGCTCGGGGTTCTGGGAGAGTACCTCAAGCTGGTGATTCCCTACGGCCACCTGGTTGTCTACGGCCTCATTATCGTGTTCGTCCTGCTCTTTATGCCTCAGGGGATCGTGGGACTGATAAAGGCGCGGACCCGCCGAGGAGGTGACCGATGACCGGTCTCGAAACGCGAAACCTCACCCGCCGGTTTGGCGGTCTTATCGCGGTAAACAGCGTGGATTTCAGCTTGCGGCCGGGAGAGATCGTCGGGATCATCGGTCCCAACGGCGCCGGAAAAACGACGCTGATCAATCTGCTTGCAGGTATCTATCCGCCGTCCGAGGGGGAGATCCTCTTTAACGGTGAGGATATATCACGCGTACCCGCGCACCGCCGCGCCGCTCTGGGTATCGGTCGTACCTTTCAGCTGATTCACCCCCTGGAGGATCTCAGTCTGGTGGAAAATGTTATGACCGGCTTTCTCTTTGCCCAAAGGCATACGCTCCGGCGCGCCCGTGAGGAAGCTCGCTCACTCTGTCGGTCTCTTGGGCTTACCGGGCTGGACCGTTCTACCGGGGAACTCAACATTCTGGAAACCAAGAAGATGGAAATTGCCAAGGCCCTTGCGGGGGGACCCTCGGTGGTGTTCCTTGACGAGGTGATGGCGGGGCTCAACAGCGACGAAACGATGGACGTTATCCGTACCGTTCGCAACATCGCGTCGGAGAAGAATCTTGGAATCGGTGTCGTGGAGCACGTTATGGGTGTCATCAAGGAGCTCACCGAGCGAGTTGTTGTGCTCGATGCGGGAGCCGTTATTGCCGCCGGGCCCTACGCGGAAGTCTCCAAAGACGAGCGAGTGATATCCGCCTATCTGGGAGGGGGCGCGTGATGCTGTCGATACGGAACGTGAAGAGTGGCTACGGTCGGATCAACGTACTCAATGATTTGAGTCTGGAGGTCGATCACGGGGTGATCGGGCTGTTCGGACCGAACGGCGCGGGCAAGACGACCCTGATCAACGCCGTTCTGGGGATGAACCGGGTAGACAGCGGGTCGATCACGTTTGAAGGGCAGGAGATCCATAACCGCCCTACTCACGAGATCGTGCGTGGCGGTATCGCCCTGGTGCCGCAGGAGCGGGAGCTCTTTCCCCTCATGACGGTGATGGAAAACCTCGTCGTCGGAGCGGAGCAGATCGAGCACGCCCGCGAAAAGATGGATGAGAGCTTGCAGGAGGTGTTTTCTCACTTTCCGATCCTCGAGGAGCGGGAAAAGCAGCTTGCCGGTACCTTGAGTGGCGGCCAGCAGCGTATGCTTGCGGTGGGGCGCGCCCTCATGGCGCGGCCTCGCCTGCTGATTCTTGATGAGCCCTCTCTGGGCCTCCAGCCTTCCATCGTCCATGGCCTGTTTACAGTTCTCAGCGAGATGAAAGGGGGCGTAACAATTCTGCTGACGGAACAGAACGTGCGGGAGAGCCTTCGGATCGTCGACCGCGGGTACGTCCTTGAGAACGGCAGTATCGTCCTCTCCGGCAGCGCCGACGAGCTCGCCAATAACCCGGAAATCGAGCGCTCCTACCTGGGGCTGTAGGGAAGAGCGAATGGAGAGGAGAGACGGTAGCATGACGGTTGGGATTATCGGCCATGGAACCTACACCCCGGAGACGCGGATGGATGCTGCGGAAATCGCGGAACGGTCGGGTATTCCCGAACACGTGATTCGGGAAAAATTCGGCGTCCAGTCGAAGCCGATTCCCGGTCCGGACGATACCACCAGCGCTATGGCCATCGCAGCCTCCCGCCGGGCGATCGAGATGGCCGGGATCGATCCGCGGGAAATCGACGTCCTTATCTATAACGGTGGACAGCACAAGGACTATCTGAACTGGCTTGCAGGTCTGAAGATCGCTCACGAGCTGGGGGCGGAGAACGCCTGGTCCTTTGATATGGAGGCGATGTGCGGCTCCATGATGGCCGGCATCGAAGTGGCGCGTTCTCTGATGGTCGCAAACGAACAGTACAAAACGGTCCTCCTTGCCAGCGGCTACCGCAACGGCGACATGATCGATTTCAACGTGCCGGAGACCTCCTTTATGTACGACCTCGGCGCCGGCGGAGCTGCATTACTGCTGCGGCGAGGGCACGAAGAGAACGAGATCCTTGGTACCGCGTTTCGGGGGGACGGCTCGTTTTCGGAGGACTGCGTTGTCGAGGTGGGCGGAGCCGCGAAATGGCCGATGGAACCGCCGGATGTGGAGCGGATGCACTTCGTGATCCGTGATGTCGAGAGCTTCAAGAAGAAACTTGGCGCACGGACGCTGCCGAACTTCTACCACGTGATACGAGAGGCACTGCACAAATCGGGGCTGAGCGAGGCGGAAATCGACTATCTGGCGATTCTTCACTTCAAACGGAGTACCCACCATCTGGTGCTTGAGGAACTTGGTCTCTCCGACGAGCAGACAACCTACCTGGATCAATACGGACACATCGGTCAGAACGACCAGATCATCTCCCTTGAAGAGGGGCTGCGATCCGGCAGGATTTCCGACGGCGACATTATCGTGATGGTCGGGGCCGGGATCGGATTTGTATGGGCCTCCGCGGTAATCCGGTGGGGTCGTAAGAACAAAAGAACTGAACAGGTAAGGAGCAAAGCATGAATCTGGAAGGAAAAATCTGCCTGGTAACCGGCGGAGCTCGCGGCATTGGACGGGCGATCATTGAGGCATACGCTGCTGCCGGTGCCCGAGCCGTCTACGCCGGAGATCTTGGCTTTGACGGATTTGACGAGGTTGAGAAGGAGTATCCGTCGGTTAGACGAATCGACCTTGATGTTACCAGTCGGGAGAGCGCGGAAGCCGCGGTCGCCCGCATCGTGGATACCGAGGGTGGACTGGACGTCCTGGTCAATAACGCCGGGATAACGAGGGACGGGCTTGTCCAGAAGAT
The DNA here is from genome assembly GCA_046540055.1 of Alkalispirochaeta sp. GTDB lineage: Bacteria > Spirochaetota > Spirochaetia > DSM-27196 > Alkalispirochaetaceae > Alkalispirochaeta. Next base: position 27,290 of record JBKHFT010000001.1, on the reverse strand, counting down.
GAGTGACGACGACTGGGACGCGGTAATAGGTGTAAACCTCAAGGGCGTCTTTGTCGTGACTCGCGCGGTGCTCCCGACGATGCTTGAGGCCGACGCCGGGGTGATTATCAGCATGTCCAGCGTTGTCGGTATCGACGGCAATATCGGTCAGTCCAATTACGCCGCCACAAAGGGGGGCGTGATATCGATGACCAAAACCTGGGCAAAGGAGTTTGCCCGCAAAGGGGCGCAGATCCGTGTCAATGCGATCGCCCCCGGGTTCATTCGAACCCCCATGACCGAAACGGTTCCGCAGAAGGTGCTGGATCTGATGGTCTCCAGGACGCCTCTGGGGCGCATGGGTGAACCCGGGGACATTGCGAATGCCGCGACGTTTCTGGCAAGCGATGCGGCGAGTTTTGTCACCGGCCAGGTTCTCAGGGTAGACGGCGGTCTGGTGTTCTGAAGCGGGAGGCGGTATGAGTACGTGGAGTGCAAGCTACAACAAGAAGGCGAGGAGTATTGAAGAGGCGATCGCCGCGCTCCCCGGGCGTGCGGCGGTGATCGTGGGGATGGCCTCCATGGAAACCCGGGGGTTTATGGGGGAGGTCCACCGCTTTGCGGACCGGTTTGAGCATCTCCGGATCCTATCCTGCCTCAATCTCAACTCCTACGAGTTCTGTGAGGACCCGCAGTATGAGGGAACCTTCGTCAACGAGAACTGGTTCTACGGTCCTTCAAACCGCTCGGCCGCCAAGGCGGGCTACAAGCTGGTGGAATACATCCCCAACAACCTCCACCAGGCGGGCTCGCGCAAGATCACCGCGCTCCGGGAAGAGGGGGTTCCGATCGTCTTCTGGGGACCGGCGACGCCGATGAGCGAACGCACCGGATTCTTCAACCTCGGTCTTTCCAACGTATACGAAAAGGAGGCGATCGAGGCGGCGGACGTGGTCGTTCTGGAGGTGAACCGGAATGTTCCCTGGATTCACGGCGACACCAACGTTCATCTGCAGGACGTGGATATGATCGTGGAATACACCACCCCGCTGCCGGAGATTCCCAATCCGGAGCCGGGCACGGTGGAGCAGGAGATCGCCGGGCATATCGCCGCTCTGGTTCCGGACGGAGCGACGCTGCAGATCGGAATCGGCGGCATACCCAACGGCGTCGCTGCTCTGCTCGGACACAAGAAAGACCTGGGCATTCACACCGAGATGTTTACCGAAAGCATGATTCCCCTCTTTGAGGCGGGTGCTATTACCAACAAGAGAAAGAGCCTGTGGCCGGGCAAGTTTGTCTTCACCTTCGCCCTCGGAAGCTCAAAGATGTACGAGTGGCTGCACGACAATCCGGCGGTTCTTGAACTCCGCGGAAGCTACGTCAACGACCCCTACGTGATCGCCCGGAACGACAACATGATCAGCATCAACACCGCCCTGAGCGTCGATCTTTCGGGGCAGGTGTGCAGCGAGTCCCTTGGTCCCGTGCAGTACTCCGGCACGGGTGGGCAGCTTGACACCCACCGGGGCGCATCGATGGCGAGGGGTGGCAAAGGAATCATCGCACTTCGCTCTACCGCCAGGAAGGGTACGATCTCGACGATCACCGGCATGCTCGCCCAGGGGAGCGCGGTCACGGTGCCTCGCCAGGATATCGACTGGGTTGTCACCGAGTACGGCGCGGTGCACCTGTTGGGGCGCACCGTGGCGGAGCGCGCCAGGGCACTTATCTCCGTGGCCCATCCGGACCACCGTGCGGCCCTGACCCGGGAAGCCGAGCAGCTCGGCTACTTCTGAGGAGGAGGCAACGATGAAGGACGTATATATCTGTGCAGCGCAACGAACCGCGATCGGGACCTTTGGTGGGAGTTTTACCGACACCTCCGCGACTGAACTCGGCTCAACGGTCGTTACGGCGGCACTGGAACACGCGGGCCTCGCTCCCGAAGGGGTGGATGAGCTCATTCTCGGTATCATTCTCAGCGCCGGCGTTGGTATGGGGCCGGCGCGGCAAGTGTCGATCGGGGCCGGTATCCCCGCGGAAACCCCGGCTTACGCGACGAACATGCTCTGCGGGAGCGGCATGAAAGCGATCATGCAGGGTGCCGATCGAATACGCCTTGGCCGCTCGGATGTGGTGGTTGCCGCGGGGACGGAGAATATGTCCCAGGCGCCGTACCTGGCCCCGTACAGGGTGCGTTTTGGCGCCAAAATGGGCTCCCTGGAGCTCGTCGACCACATGATTCTTGACGGTCTGACCGACGTGTTCAATAACTATCATATGGGCGTAACCGCCGAAAACATCGCCGGGAAGTACACGATCAGCCGCGAGGCGCAGGATGCATTTGCCGTAGAGAGTCAGCTCAAGGCGGGAGCCGCCATTGAGGCGGGGCGCTTTGCTGCGGAGATCGCGCCGGTGAAGGTCCGGCAGCGCAAGGCGGAGACAGAGATCGTCACCGACGAGCATCCGCGGCCGGAGGCGACGGTGGAGGGACTTGCGAGACTGCGTCCCGCCTTTGCAGAAGGAGGAACGGTGACCGCCGGCAACGCATCGGGCATTAACGACGGCGCCTCCGCGGTCATTCTCGCCTCCGAGGACGCCGTCAAACGCTACGGGCTCACCCCGCGGGCGCGGATCGTTGCAGATGGACAGGCCGGGGTTGACCCGGCTTACATGGGGCTTGGTCCGGTGCCGGCGATTCGCGCCGCCCTCACAGAGGCGGGTATGACCCTTTCGCAGATGGAACTGATCGAACTGAACGAAGCGTTTGCCGCTCAGGCCCTCGGCGTGATCCGGGAGCTTGCCGACGAGCACGACCTTGACGAAACGGCTATTCGGGAACGATGTAATGTGAACGGAGGTGCGATCGCTCTGGGGCATCCGATCGGCGCATCGGGCAACCGCATCACGGTTACCCTGCTCCATGAAATGATGCGGCGCGGATCGCGGTACGGTCTGGCCTCGCTGTGCATCGGCGGAGGTATGGGAACCGCCCTCATAATTGAGCGGCTCTGAGGAATGGTATGGCCGCGACGACGGTAGAGCGAATCCGGGATGCGGCGCTGGAGCTTTTCTCGAGTTGCTGGTTGGAGAGCGTCTCCGTAGCGCAGATCTGCCGCCGTGCGGGAGTTTCCAACGGCGTCTATTACCGCTATTACCGTACCAAGGATGATCTCTTTGTGTACCTCCTGGACGACTTTCTTACACGTTTCGGCGCGGACCTGGAGGCCGTCGGCGGGGAGACTCGCTCAGAGCGCCTGGCGAGTTTGGTGGAGACCGTTACCGGTGCCGCCCGGCGTTATGCGGGACAGGTCACGATGTTCCGGGAGGGCCAGTACCGCCGCCCGGTGTACGAACAACGGTTGCGGGAACTCTACGTCACCACGCTGCAGCGGGTACTCGGGCGGAGCGTAAGCGAGGCGGAGTACCTCTTCGCTCTATCGGGTTTGCGCTTCGTTGCTACCCGCTCTCTGTACCACGACATCGAAACCGACAACGAGCTTCTGCAGCGCATTGTGGAGAAGGGCGTTTTCCCCGAGCAAAGGGAGGTGCGGCTGGAAGAGGCTTTGCCGCCCCCCGAGCCGGAGGGCGGACCGCAGCAGGAGCCGCAATCCGGGGCACCGCAGCAGAAGCCGCAATCCCGGACACTGCAGCGGGAGCGCCCCGCCGACAGCGGCGAAGCGTTTGTTGCCGCAGGGTTGCGCCTTCTGGGCAAGCAGGACTTCTTCAACGTACAGGTGACCGACATAGCGCGGGAGGCGGGCTTCTCGGTAGGAACGTTTTACAAACGCTTTGAGAGTAAAGAGCACTTCCTCGCCGAAGTTGTGCAGGTGATCGGTCGCCGCACCCGGCACTATCTTACCCTTCACGCTCCCGACAACGGCACCCGTCTTGACCGTGAGCTTCTTGGCATGTGGAACTTCCTCACCTACTTCGGCCATCACCGGGAATACTATGACATCGTACGTGAGGCGGAATTCGTGGTGCCGGAAGCGGTGAAGGCGTATTATGACGCCTTTGAGCACGGTTACATCGGCACCCTTGCCGGCTACCCCGCAACGCAGCGACCGTTGGTGGCGAATTTTCTTATGGGTCTCTCTCACTATCTCGGCATCGAAGTGCTGTTCAGCGACCGGGTAACGGACCCGCTGAAGCTGATAGAAGAGCTCGGAGAACTGTTGGCCCACGGAATAGGAGATACGGTATGATACGAATTGCAGGTACCGGCTTGTATGCGCCCGGCGAGGCGATCAGTAACGATGAGGTGCGACGGCTTGCCGGTGTCGATTTTGATGTGGCACGGATCGAGGAAAAGCTCGGTATCAAGACGCGCCATATCGCCCACCTTCGCGGTATCGATGAGACGACCGCCGACTTCGCCGAGGCCGCCGTTCGCCGCGCAATCGCAGACGCCGGGGTGAAGCCGGAAGAGATCGATTTTTTTGTGGTCGGGACCGATACGCCGGAGTATATCTCGCCGGCGACAAGCATGCTCATACAGGGCCGGATTCAGGGTGGACAGAGATTCACCGGGACGTGGGATCTCGGGGCGAGTTGCTCCGGATTCGTCGCCGCTTTGGACGCCGTTGCGCGGTTGGTGGCTACCGATCCTGGAATCAAATATGCCGTAGTCGCCGGTGTGTACAACATGCCCGCTTACTTCCGTCCCGGCGACGCCTTCGGCTACTCCATCTTTGCCGACGGCGCGGCCGCGGTTGTGCTCGAGAAGAGTGCGGACGGCGCCGGAGCAGGAGGACGGGCTGATACCGCCGGGAGAGGGGTCGAAACGGCCACTGAGCACCGGCCCGCGCCGGACACCTCCCGCTACCTTGGCGGACAACTCCTCGCAGACGGCACCCAGTGGGACTACGTCGGTGTGTATACCGGCGGGACGCGCAAACCGGCTACCCGGGAACGCCTGGAAGCGGAAGATTACGGCTTGCAACTTCTGCAACGCCTCCCGGGTGACCGTAACGTGAAGCTGTGGCCGATGGTGGTAGAGAAGCTGCTTGGCAAGATCGACCGCTCGGTGAGGGACATCGACCACATCATCTTCACCCAGATCAACCGCTCGGTAATCCGTGAGGTAATGGAGATTCTTGGTCTTCCGGAAGAGAAGACGACCTGCATTATGGACCGCTACGGCTATACCGGCAGCGCCTGCGTCCCTATGGCGTTTCACACCGCCGTACAGGAAGGGCGCATACAACGCGGCGACACCGTCGTCCTCGTCGCCTCAGGAGCGGGTCTGGCCGTCGCGTCGGCTGCGTTTGTGTACTGAGAAGCCGGCAGGGAACGACCCGTCCTGCAGGGTTCTTTTCCCGGCTCAACTCGTTTGACGACATCCTTGTCCTGTCGAGGCACGCCGCAACCGCCACGGCGAGCCGGTGTGGTGCATTCGCTCGGACTGCCGAACGCTCCAGTGAACGTAAGTTCAATATTATGCTCCGAGACCGGATGCCTTGTGGTCTCCTCATGACCAGTCCCGATGATGCCGGCGTTGCTTTTCTATTGCTGCACCACGGGAATCATGTCATCCCGGAAGATCGAGACGGCCACCGGGAATCCGCGCTCCGCGGTTGTGACCGCCGGGGCGGTCGTGACGGGTTGACAACACGACGGGATCGCGGTAGAAGTAAAGTACCGAAAAATTAATTTTCGGTACTTCGAGGTAACAGGTGCACGATACATTTCTTACTGACGGGGAGCTCACCCGCCTCCTGGACCAACCCGACCTGGGTACGAAGGTCGGCATCCGAAATATGGCGATCATCCTTCTCATGCTGGAAACCGGCGCGAAGTCGGGTGAACTCCTCGGGAAAGAGGGCGATTCCGATACCATACGCGGCGGGCTGCGATTGCGGGATGTGCACGGGGAGACCACGGACCGGCGGATCCTGCTGCACAAGGCATCGGACGGTTCCTGTCGCACGGTGGGGGTGCCGGCTTCGGCGGCACGATTTCTGGATGCGTGGTTGGCGGTGCGACCCCGGTGCGCGTCGGATCTCGTCTTCGTCACGTCCCGGGGCACCCGCATCCTGAATCGGTATATCCGGAAGACACTGCACGACTACGGTGTAGCCGCGGGTATTGCAACAGAAGTCAAACCGTCCGTTCTCCGTCACACCTACGCCCGCCGGCGCCTTGCAGCAGGAGCTGATCTGGAGCAACTGGCGGAATCCCTCGGGCACAAGCATATCATCAGCTCCGTTCGGTATCTTTTTCCGGAGGGCCCGCGATGACGGAGCTCCTCGCCGATCCCCGGTACACGCTGGACCACGGCGCGGCGAGCGCGCCGTGGTGCTCCGACAGCGTTTCCGCATTGCGTAACCGGCTTCGAACACAGGATCCATCGTACAAGGTTGTCATCGACCATACTCGAACCGTTCGTGCCACTCTCGTCGATACCTTTGACTGGCGGGTTCTCGCTTCGGGACGCCTCGCAATCCTTCTCGAAGCCGGCAGGGACACCCGGAACCACGCGAAGGAAAGTCCACGACTCGAGATGATGGACTACGCCTATCAGCAGACTCGACACGAGAAGGAGAGCGCACCGAACGGTCACGGGGTAGAGAGGTCGCTACCGGTACCGACGCCGATCGCCCCGGAGGCGGCGAGCCAACGGGATGTCGCCGAACTGTCGTGCTCGGTCGCGCCTCGGGTACTGTTGCGAATGGGGTTCGGCGAGGTCTCGTTCCGGCGAGGTCGGGTTCTCAATGGTACCGGCAAAACCGTAGCGATCCTCGACGAAGTTACCCTGGACGGTCCCGGCGATTCCGACGACAGGCACCGTCCATTGCGATTTCTCCTGCTCCGACCGCTCCGGGGGTACCGCCGATACGTTGCATCGATCCCCCGGGGGATACCGGTCGGTATGGAGGGGGTGATCGACGCCCTCGCCGCCCGTGCAGACCGCCGGCCCTTCGATTTCGACACACGCCTTGACCTGCCGATCCGGCGGGACGATGACCCCGAGGCGGCGCACCGACACATCGTGTCCCGCCTTGTCGGTACGATGGCGACCGTCCGTCCGGGGCTTGGTCTCGGGGCGGATCCTGAGTTTCTCCACGACTACCGGGTTGCAATTCGACGCCTCCGAAGCTACCTCAAGGAGTCCGGGCTTGGATCGCTGCCGGCAGCGGCACCTGCCCACGGGGTCTGGTACGCCGTAGACCGCATCGACGCGGTGTGGCAGGCGACGGGAGCCGCCCGGGACCTCGATGTGTTCCTCCTGCGTCGGGATCACTACCTTCGCGCCGCTCCGGCCCCCCTTCGGCACGAGGTGGAGCACCTCTTTCGGGATATCTCCAGGTCCCGTGAGAAACGGTACAACGCAATGTTCGCCCTCCTTCCCGGGAACTACGAAATCGACCTGGAGGAGGAGCTTCTCGCTCGCGGTCCAGCATCGAGGTACGGCGCGGTGTCGGGAAAGAGCAACACCGAACCGGGTGCACCCGATGGAGCCCGCGCCGACGGGGAACGGCTTGATCTGCGCGCAACCCGTTGGGTTCGGCGACGAGAGAAGAAATTCCTGAAGCTGGTTGCCCGTCTTCAGAACGCATACGTCGCAGCGGGGACGGAGCTCGAAGACGAGAAGATACACGCCGCTCGAAAAGCGGCGAAAAAGTATCGGTATCTCCACGAGATCTTCTCTTCGGTTCTTGACGAGAGTGAACACGCCCCGAAGCGGGTGAAACGACTCCGGAAGCTGCAGAACCTCCTTGGTACGTATAACGATCTGGTCCTTGAAGAAGCGCGGTTTCACGAAATCCTGAAACGGCGCAGCGAAGAATCGAGCGGAGATGTTCGCGCCGCGACGGCGTACATGCTCGCTCAGGTAGAACGCGAGAAAGGCATCGCTCGGGAAAAGGTGCTGACCGAATTGGCACGGGAGGTCCGATGAAAAAGATTGCGATTGCCCACCTGAAGGGTGGGGTGGGAAAGACGAGCACGGCGGTCAATATAGCGCACCTTTCATCGATAGCGGGGCTGCGAACCCTTCTGGTCGATCTCGATGCGCAGGGTGCGGCGGGTTATATCTTTCGTATCGATGCTGACGACGGAGCGAAGGCGAAGGCGGTGGCCCGCAACAGCAAAGGCGTAACCGACCACATCTTTGCGTCGGATTTTCCGAATCTTGACGTGCTCCCGGGATCGTTCTCGTTACGAAAACTTCCGCAGTTGCTGGCAGACGGGAAAGACGGAACCGAACGACTGGCGGATATGCTGAAACGGGTGGGAAAGGGGTACGACCTCGTTGTGGTTGACGCCCCGGCGGGATTGCATATGGAGAGTGAGGCGATTCTGCGGGCGGTAAACCTCGTACTCGTCCCGATCCTGCCAAGTCCATTGTCCGTCGACAGTTACCGGAAGATGCAGGTGTTTCTCGACAAGCGACGGGGCGCGTCAAAACGACCATTGCTCCGTGGCTTTTTCTCCATGGTCGACCGGCGCCGGAAGCTTCACCGGGAGATCGTGGAGTCGGTTGCTGCCGCTCTTCCCGATGTATGGCCCGTTGAGATTCCCTACGCGTCGATCGTAGAGCAGATGTCCAGCCGGCGTCTTCCTCTTGCCGAGTTACCCCGGCCGGGGAAAGCGCTGTCGGCGTACCGCAGCCTTTGGGACGAGGTAGCGGGTACCGTCGGGATGAAGGCACCGTGAGCGCCCACGCCGCGTACGAACTGGAACGGAAGTTTCTTCCCGATCCCGAATCGCCGGACCTTCAGAACGCGATCGACCGGTGCACCCCCGACGAGCGGATCGCCGTCCGACAGGGGTATGTGCTCCGCGCCGGGGACGAGGGAGAGGTGCGGCTCCGGGAGACGATACGGGCCGGACAAGAGCGTCGGATAATGACGGTAAAGCGCGGCGCGATGCCCGAACGCCGTGAAGCGGAGATCGAAATCACCGCGGAGCAGTGGGACATACTCCACCCCCTTGTCATCGGTACGGAGATACGAAAAGAACGATTTCTCGTGACGATCGATTCAGCCGACACCGGCGGTACCGAACGATCACCGGCCCCGGCGGACCCGGTGATCGCCGAAATCGACCGGTTTATCGCACCCTGCCCGGGGTTGGTGCTGATCGAAGTGGAGTTTCCGTCACCGGATGCGTGCGCCGCGTTTGTCCCTCCCGAATGGTTCGGACGGGACGTGACGGAGGATCGGCGGTACCGGAATCAGGAGATCTCCCGAAAGGGGGCCGACGAAATCCGGTGAAATCCGGTGAAACCCGCGGATAGAAGGATCGCGCCCCTGGCGATGCCACCTGACGCGAAATATCACACGTCTGCCGGAACGTCTGCCGACACGCTTTGACGGAATCGGCCGCCCTCCTGGAGGTTGTCCTCGTAGCGGGCGTAGATATCCCCGGAGGGGCCGTCCGGCGGGAACTCGCCGAGGTAGTCCCGGAGTTCATCCGCGGTCCACCACCGGTGGGTCATCACGAGTCGCAGCTCCTCTCCCAGCGAGAAATTGTAGCGATATGCGCCCCCGCGTTCTCGGGCGAGGTGTTCGAGGCGAAGAACGCTATGGAACGCAACGTCCCGGTCCGCCGGAAGAAACTCGAAACTCAACGCCCTGACCGGTCGCGAAAGGCCCGCGAGGACCTCCGCTTCCGCCCCCTCGACGTCGATCTTGATGAACGCCGGTTCACCGTACTCGTCGATCAACGTATCGAGGCGTGCCATCGGTACCTCTTCCACCTCGGAGAAGGAAAAGCGATTCCAGCCCGGGAGTCGGGGAACCTCCCGGGCCCACTCGTCGGAGGTAGTCGCGATCGTGGGGTTCACGGGGCAGACGTAGAGGCGTACGACGCCGTCGCGGTCGCCTGCCGCCCGGCGGTCTACCGTCACCAGGGGATCGGTGCGAAAGAGACGCTCGAGAAAAGCCACCGGGCGCTGCTGCGGCTCAAAGGCGATCGTTGTCGCGCCGAGACGGGAGAACGCCCGTGTCCGGTTGCCGAGGTGGGCGCCGATATCGAAGACTACCGAACCCGGTGAAACGAACTCCCGGTAGTGTTCGACCAGCCGCCGGGAGAGACCGGGGCGGAGGTAGTAGATCACGAGGGAGCGGAGTATGCCGTAGATATGGTTCATCGACTCCCTTCGATCGCGGGGGTGTGGAAAATGTAGTCCCGGAACGCCCCGTCGGGATTCCCTGACCCGTAGGGGTGCTCTTCGTTCGCGTTCCCGTGGCAGGTGATGCAGAAGCGATCGGTGAAGACCGTCTCCGTCTCGTCGGCAGGATTCCGGGTGACCCATACCCATCCGCCCTGGGACCGCGGATCGTCGGGGGCTTTCACCATCCCCACGAGCATCGCCGGCGTATCCTCCGCGGAGGGAGCAGGGGTCTCGTATACCTCTTTCACGAAGACCGCTCCTGCAGGGTAGGTGATCTCCCCCGTTTCGGGGAGGGGTGTCTCGAAAACGACGGAGTTCGCGTAGATCTTCCGCAGTCCCGATCCGTGCCCCGGTACGGTGAAATCGAGGAGCTGCTCCGTCGTTTCATCCCAATCGTGGTACGGTACGGACAGGAGCGGTTCCTCCGGTTCGCTGCACCCGATCGTGACGAGGAGCAGCGAGAGGGCTCCGATAAAAGCGACGAGGTGGCGGAGCCCGTCGCGTCGGCGGGGGGTATCGTTCATGTATCGTACTCTCTTTCCGCGGCCTCGCTTTCCGCGGCCTCGCCGCTCTCGGGTTGCCGAGCCACCTCGGCAGGAATGCCACGAAGTTTGAATACCCGCAGCGCCTCGGCCTTTCCCTTCACAACCATCCGGTAGGGCCCCTCCAGGTCGGCGTGTACTTTCTCCAGGGCGCCGGCGCACGCGTCGCTGACCAGTATCTCTCCCGGGGAGGCGCCGGAGCAGAGGCGGGCGGCGACGTTCACGTTGTCTCCGACGGCGGTGAAGTCCGCCCGGGCGCGGCTCCCGATCTCTCCGACGATCACCGGTCCCGCGTTGATGCCGATCCCTACCTGGAGTGCTTCGTACCGATCCTTCTCTGCGGAGGTGAAGAGTTCGGCGATCTCTAGGGCTGCTCGCGCCGCCGCAGTGACCGCATCGGGACCGCTGAAGACCGCCACGATTTCGTCGCCGACGTATTTGTCGATATCACCCGAGTATTTTGTAATGATCTCCGTCTGGTCGCCGAGGACGCGGTTGAGGGTATTCACAACCGTCTCGGGAGCGTTTTTCTCGGTAAACGCGGTGAATCCGCGAATATCGCTGAAGAGAAAGGTAAGGGTCTCGCTGCGGCTGCCCTGTTCCTCCGCCAGAGAGGCGAGGGTAGAGGAAGAAACGTACCGTGAGAGGACGAACCGTTCGTAGAGCCCTTCGATCATCCGGTTCACCGTTTGACTCAGGCGGCCGAGCTCGTCGTTGTTTCGTACCCCACTCCGTCGGCTGAAGTCGCCCTCGGTGACCGCTTCGCAGGCGGAGCCGATCTCCACGAGAGGCGCGATAAACGCGTGGCGGACGAAGCGGGACATGATCAGTCCGACCGCTGCGACGAGGATGAGGAAGGCACCGACGCTGGAGTAGATCGCCCGTTCCTGGCGGTTGACGCTCCCGGAAATATCGGTACGCAGATCGAGAACTCCCCGGACGGTGTGATCCGGGCCGTGGCAGACGGTGCACTTCGGAAGGTTGATGAGGGGACGGAAGAAGCGAACAACGACGGCCTCTGCGGTCCGCTCCTCGAAGATGACCTGTCGCGCCGGTACCCCTGCTGCCCCCTCGAATTCGGGGGTGATTTCGATCGGCGGGGCGACGCTCTCGGACACCCCCGCCGGCCGGGGCGGAAAGTCCGAGGATCCGAGACGCTCGTTCACGTCGGCGATCGTTCGGTTGTCCGAGAACGCCGGGGTGCCGTCGGTTCGATAGAGGTATACCTGGTATCGCGGATCGATCCCGGCGACGCCCTGAAAGTAATCGACTACCAGCGGTGCCTCCCCCGGGAGCATGAGTTGTTCGATCGCCTGGTAGACGATGTCCGCTTCCTGTGCAAGGGAATCTCTGGTCGTTGTATCGATCGTACGGGTGAGGGAGAATCCGAGATATACCGTCACTGCGCCGATCCCGATCGTCAGAGATACGAGAATCAGGAAATTCATCTTCAGGGTGATCGGTACGAACGGTTTTGCCATTTTTTTCAGGGTACGATACCCCCCGGTCGCGGTCAAGCAGATTTCGACGCCGTATCGTCGGACCAACAAAAAACCCCTCCGGCGACCCGGAAGGGTTTTTGTTCACAACCGGCGGCAGACGAACTGCAGTACCGGTCATACGGCCCTGCGGTGCGGCCAGGAACCGTCTCGAAAAGAACGGAGTCGTCGGCGACTCCCACCAACGCACGGGTTACGCTGCTTTTCGGTAGGTCCGATCAGCGTTCACCCTCAACCAGGTAACGGCCGTTGCGAGGGCCAGTCCACCAATGGTAAGAACGGCAAGCGTCATCGCTGTCCTCCTTATCAGGGTAGTGGGCCAGAAACTTTCCCTTTTCTGTTTTCAAATAGCGACTTACCTTTGGCGCCGCTACTTCCCTTTGAGACCGTCCGGAATCGAACCGGACCAACATGGCGGCCAATTCCGCCCGGTCGCTGTACCTCAGTACGGCGTAAAGATAAAAAATTAACGAAACCTTGTCAATCCATTTGTCAAGGATTTTTTTTCAGGAATTTTGCAGGGACGACACGATCCGCTCCATTCCGCGTTCCACCTTCTCCCGATCGTTGAACGCACTGATCCGGATGAATCCTTCCCCACCGGGACCAAACCCGGCGCCGGGGGTGGTGACCACTCCCGCCTTGTTCAGCAACTCGTCGAAGAGCTCCCAGGAGGAGCGGCCCGCGGCGACCCATACGTAGGGTGAGTTCTCGCCTCCCACGCAGGGGAGACCGAGCTTTTCGACGCCGTCGCGGATGATCCGGGCGTTCTCAAGGTAATAGTCCGCCAGCTCCCGGATCTCCCGGCTTCCCGTCTCGGAGAACACCGCCGCCGCGGCGCGCTGGATCGGGTAGGAGGTGCCGTTGAACTTCGTCGTGTGCCGCCGGGACCAGAGATCCCGTAGCGAGTACCGTTTCCCCGATCCGTCGAAGGCTTCGACCGTCGGGGGGATCACCGTGTAGGCGCAGCGCAGACCGGTAAAGCCTGCCGTTTTGGAGAAACTCCGGAACTCCACGGCGCAGCGCTCCGCCCCGGGGATCTCGAAGATACTCTGCGGTATCTCCCGGTCGCGGATGAACTCCACGTACGCCGCGTCGTAGAGGATGATCGCACCCGATTCGAGGGCGTAGCGAACGTACGCTTCGAGTTGTGCCCGCGTCGCCGTCGCGCCGGTGGGATTGTTGGGGAAGCAGAGGTAGACGAGATCTACCGGTTGCTCCGGCGGGGACGGGACAAATCCGTTCTCCCGGGTGCCCTGCATATACACGATCCCCCGGTAGTGCCCGTCGGAAAACTCACCGGTGCGGCCGGCCATCACGTTCGTGTCCACATAGACGGGATAGACCGGGTCGGGGATCGCCACCACGCTGTCGGTGGAAAACAGTTCCTGGAAGTTTCCGGTGTCGCACTTCGATCCGTCGCTGACGAAGATATCGTCCTCGGTGATCGCGACGTCCCGGGGGGCATAGTCGTGAGCGACGATCGCCTGCCGCAGAAAGGGGTACCCCTGCTCGGGGCCGTACCCGCGGAACGTGGAGGTGTCACTCATCTCCTCCGCCGCTTCGTGGAGGGCGGTGATCGCCGACGGCGGAAGCGGTCTGGTGACGTCGCCGATCCCGAGCTTGATCAGCTCCTTGTCGGGGTTGTTCTGCTCCCAGGCGCGTACGCGCTTTGCGATCTCGCTGAAGAGGTACGAGGCGTTCAGTTTGGTGTAGTGTTCGTTGATCTGTGGCATCCCTTGTCTCCGCCTCAGAAAATACGCGATAGTGCGATCTATGAAAAGGGTAGAGCTTCTTGAACGGTGCCGACGGGAACTCGAACGTGGAGCCCCCCGGCAGGTGGGACTGCAGCTCGTCTGTTCACTGCTTCACGCCGAGGTTCCACACTACGATTGGTTCGGCTTCTACATCGCGATTCCCGAGGAACGGCTCCTCGTCCTCGGACCCTACGAGGGGGCCCCGACGGACCACCTGCGGATCCCCTATGGACGCGGGATCTGCGGGCAGGCGGCGGAACGCCTCGAGACGTTTCTCGTCGACGACGTCACGAAGCAGGACAACTACCTTGCCTGCAGTATCAACGTGAGAAGCGAGATCGTGGTGCCCGTCTTTCGGGAGGGCGAGTTCGTAGCGGAGATCGATATCGATTCTCACCGACCCGACGCGTTCGATGACGGGGATCGACGGTTTCTCGAGGAGCTCGCGGTACTGTGTGCGCCGCATATCCCGAAGATCGAAAACGATGGTACACTGGGGAGCGAAGGAGAACGTTCGGTATGACACGGTACAGCACGGTAGGTACAGCGGTTTCACGACGACGACGGATCGCCGTCCTGGTCCTGCTTATGTCGTTCGGTGTTACCGCCGCGGTAACGGCGCAGTTCGACGATGCTCTCGTGCAGGTCGACGACCTGATCGATGATGAGCGCCCCGACGAGGCGATCAGGGAACTTTCCTCCCTCGAAGGGGATGCCCGAGACGGCGCGCAGCGCGGCGAGGTCTACTGGCGTCTCTCATCGGCGACGCTGATGCGTGGCGACCAGGCGGAGGATGCCGGAGCGTCGGAGGAGGAACTCCTGGCGATCTACGAAGAGGGAGAGCGATACGGAAAGCGGGCGATCGAAGCCGATCCGTCGAACCCCCTGGGACACTACTGGACCTCCGCGAACGTCGGCCGGTGGGGACAGACGAAAGGCGTGCTGAACAGCCTCTTCCGGGCGCCGGAGATGCGGGATCTTCTGATCGAGACGATCTCCCTCGACCCCGACCACGCCGAGAGCTACTACGTACTCGGCCAGCTCTACGCGAAAGTTCCCGGGGTCGTCTCCTTCGGAAACGTCGAATGGGCGGTCTCCCTCGGACGGAAATCGGTGGAGCTTCTCGAGTCGGAAGTGGATCGGGGTATCCGGGAAGAGACGAGTGAGGCGTTCTATGTCCAGCTCGCGTCGCACCTGATATCCCGGGACTGGAACGAGCGGAAGCGAAGACGGGCACTCAACGGTATCGCCGATGACTACCGCAGCGCCTCGACGCCGGTAGAACGGGGCTACTACTACGAGGGAAGCGTCTCCGTACCCGACGTCGCCGACAAAGAGGAAGCGAAGGATATTCTCGACGGTGTGATCCGCCGCCTCGAGGGGATCCGGTCCCCCTCGCCGAGTGAACGGCGCAACCTCGAGGAAGCGCGGGAGCTCAGAGCGGGTCTGTAGGGTCTTCAGTTCCGAGGGTGCTCGCCCGACCGATCGCTGCGTGACCGAACCGCTTTCGCAGTTCGACGATCGTCGGGTCGATCGGGGCGGGGCGGCTCTCCTCGGCGGCGAAGAGGTCCCCCTGTGCCTCCTGCGGTGATCTCGCTTCTCCGGCGATCCCTACCCCGAGGAGTCGGAGGGGGCGCCCCTCCCGACGCGACTCCAGGAGTTCCATCGCGAGGGCAGCGAGCTCGTCGCTGCTCTCCACCTGCCGGGGGAGCGTCTTCGAGGCGCTGTGCGTTTCGAACGGCGGAAACCGGTATTTTACCTGAATCGTTTTCCCTCGCCACTCTTCGATGATCGACCGGTGGATCACCTCCTCCGACATCAACAGCAGGTGTCGCCGAAGCGTTTCCGCGTCGGCGATATCTTCCTCGAACGTCTCCTCTGCGGAGATACTGTGACGATCACGCCCGCCCTGGTATATCCCCGGGTCTTCGCCCCGGGCGATTCGATAGAGGAACGCTCCCGCCGACGGCCCGAAGTGTCCCCGGAGAAACTCGATGCGCCGGCTCCGGAGGTCCGCGACGGTGGTGATCCCCAGCCGCTCCAGCCGCGTCCGGGTGCGGCCGCCGAGGCCCCAGAGATCTTTCAGCTCGAGGGTCAGAACGAAATCGGCTTCGTCCCCGGGAGCGACGCGGTAGAGTCCGTCCGGTTTGTCCACGTCGCTGGCGAGCTTGGCGATAAAGCGGGACGACGCGATTCCCACGGAGATCGTCAGCTCCGTTTCCTCCCGGACCGCCCGTTTCAGTGCCGCCCCCCGTGCGACGGGATCGCCGAAGGTCCGTTCAGTTCCCGACATATCGAGAAACGCCTCGTCGATTGAGATCGCCTGTACCGCAGGAGCGTGTCGCTCGAGAATCGTCATCACCTGTCGGGATACTTCCCGATAGCGCCGCATCCGTACGGGCACAACGATCGCCTGCGGGCACCGCCGGATCGCCTGCTGCATCGGCATCGCGCTGTGAACGCCGAAGCTCCGTGCCTCGTAGCTGCACGCCGCGACGACGCCACGACCGCTCCGTCCCCCGACGAGGACCGGCTGCCCCCGGAGGGCGGGGTCGTCTCGCTGTTCGATCGAGGCGTAGAACGCATCCATATCAACGTGGAAGAAGAGAGGCGTCATCGTACCTGTCGCTCCGCCTGAACGGTCCACTCGGTGCGATGAGACCGGATCGTGGCGCTCGGACCGCTCCGGTCCCTGGAGGTGATCAGGTCCTCACCAACAAAGCGGGCGTCTACGGAAGCGATGATCCGGTTCGGCAGGTCTACGTCCCGGAGCACGATCGTTCCCGAGACGATCGGTGGCGGGTAGGGCCCCGGGGTGAATACAAACTCTCCGGCGGTGTCTCCGGGGAAGACGTTCCCCGGCAGGTCGGTGGCGTAGAGTTGCACGGGAGTGTCGGTCCGGAGGGAGAACTCGATTCGCCGGGCGGGACGGAGAAAGGTGATCTCGTAGTTGATCGCGTAGCGATCAAGCGCCTCTTCCACCTCGAATATAACGGAGACCGGGGGAGCCCCGGCGGGTACGGTCGTACTGCACGGAAGGGACGTGCACTGGAGGAGGCGCTCTCCCTGTCTCAGGAGGGTGACCTCCGCGTCTCCGTCCGTCCCGGTGACAAGAATCTCCCCGCTCTCCGGCACCGATTCGACGAGAGCATCCCCCGGTTCGGGGTACCTTTCGAGGACGACGACCGCCGGAGGGACCGGCGTACCGATTTCCGTGATAACCACCGCCACGGAGACGGCAACGGCGGTGAGGGAGATCATTCCCATAATCGGAAGAAGAGGTATCCGCGTGACCAGGATATCGAGGCGGAAGAACATCAGCATCAGGGGCATGACAAGTACCGCGGTGACGATCTCTCTCCAGATCGCCGGGGTCAGCAGGGTGGTGATCGTCTCCTGGTCGGCGAACCCGGCGACGGAGATCACGAGGTACGTCCCCGGAGCAAACGCCGCGATCAGGAAAAGGGACTTCAGGATCGCGTTGTGGGAGAGACTGAAGAGGAATCCGAAGATAAAGGCAAGGACGAAGAATACCCCGAGAATCAGACTGAACACACTGGCGATCAGGCTTCCGAGGATCAGCAGAAAGAGAGCGGCGCCGCTGTACACCGACGACGCGCGGCGGAACCGTCGGTGGAGTACGGGATACAGCGGTGTGAGGAGTACAAAGGCGACGGCGAACTTCCCGACCGCCAGCGGATAGGCAAGCCCTTCGAGGTTGAAGAAGGCACCGGTAGCGCGTATCGCGAGGTTTGCGAAGACCAGCCCGGCGAGAAGGATCGTGAAGAGTACGAGAAAGAGGACCAGATTGTGGGCGATCGCCTGACTGTAGCGGCGCACGCGCCGCGGCCTGCTCACCCCGTAGAGAACGAGGAGGGTTGCAACGATCACGACGCTCCACACGAGAACCGCCTCGATGACGACGATCGGCGGCGTCGGCGAGGGGAGAAACGGAATTGAGACGGAGGGAAGGACGAGATAGTTTCGTTCGTACCGACGTACTTCCCCGTGGATCGTCGTTGCTACCGCATCGGCGAAGGACGCGACCACCTCGGGGAGGTCCCGGAAGTCCGGGATTTCGAGGCGTACCGCGCTCTGTTCGGCAGCGAGGGCGTGTTCAAGGACAGGATCCCGGCGTCCCAGGCCGAGACGGGCGGCGTTGACCGGTACGGGATCGAAGAGCGCCGAATCCGCGGCGATCACCGCCTGGGCGATCCACGCCGGTGAGACTTCACCCTCTACGGCAAGGCGCCACCGGGAAGCCTCCCCGGGCGCGACGTAGACGATGGCGGTAGAACGATCGACGGAGAGCAACTCGTCGACGACGATCGCATCAGCCGCCGGGGCGCTACGCGGGGCGGTAACGAGTACGTGCACCGACGGTGGAAGGCTGAAGAGGGCAGGAACGCTCTGCGGCGTAATCTCCTGCAGCGGCACGACCAGGAGCGTTGTCATCGGAGCATCGGAGGCGATGCGAAGATCAGGATAAAAGGAGTGACCGCCTCCTTCGCCGCCGCCGACGAGACTCACCGTGGTGTTCCCGGAGGACGCGGCGGAGGCGTCCTGTAACAGTTCGAGAGCTTCCGAGAACGGCTGTTCCTGTGCAAAGAGGGGCTGTAACAACAGGACGAGTAGGGTTACAATATATGTCGTTTTCGAAACGTATCCAGACACGTGGCATTGAGCATATGGAGCGACGGCCGACCGGTCAAGGAGATTCCCCGGTGGAACTACTTCCAGAAATAATGAATCGCAGAAGCGTCCGAAGCTTTGCCGGGACACCGGTGGCGTCGGAGAAACTCGATCGAATCATCGAAGCGGGGCGGAGAGCGCCTTCGGCGAAGAACCGGCAGGCGTGGCGGTTCATCGTTATTCGGAACGAGGACACCCGACAGACCCTTGAAGACGCGTGTTACGGTCAGACCTATGTCGGCGAGGCGCCCGTTGCGATTGCGATCTGTACGACAAACATCGATTACAAGATGCCCAACGGCCAGCTCAGCTATCCCGTCGACATCGGGATCGCTTCGGCGTTCATGATGATCCAGGCGGAGCACGAGGGACTGGGCACTTGTCCGATCACGACGTTCCGGGAGGAGGAGGTGAAATCGCTCCTCAGTGTGCCCTACAAGATGCGGGTCGTGATGATCCTGTTGATCGGTGAACCCGCCGGTGACGGAGAGGTGACCGATCGCTTCTCCCGGGATCGGATCGTCGGATGGGAGCACTGGTAGCGGCGAGCCGTCCCTGATACAACGGCGGGCAGGTGCGCCGCCCTTCCCGCAGGCTCACCACCGTTACCGCTCCGGGGAGTCCGGCGTCTCGTTCTGGTGTCTTGTGCCGGTGCTACCGCGCCGCGTAGTCTCGCCGTTTCCGCGCCGCCGCCCGCGTCTGGGCGAGGGTGATCAGTTCTTCCAGGAGTGCCCCGTAGGGAACTCCCCCGGCCTCCACCATTTTCGGGTACATACTGATCGGCGTGAAGCCGGGGATCGTGTTGATCTCGTTCAGGTACACCTCGCCGGTCTCCCGGTGGAGAAAACAGTCGACCCGGGCGAACCCGGCGCCGTCGATCGCGAGAAACGCTTCCCGGGCGATTCGCTGGATCTCCTCACCACGATCGGGGGGGATCTCCGCGGGGATCACCAGACGTGCGCCGTCGGGGTCCTCGTATTTTGCCGCGTAATCGTAAAACTCGTGGGTGGGGATCACCTCCCCGGGAGGGAAGGAGCGGACCTGGTCGTTCCCGAGAACCGCGGTTTCGATCTCCCGTACCGGCAACGCCTGCTCGATCAGCGCGACCTGGTCGACGACGAACACCCGACGGAGCGCCTCCGGAAGCGCTTCCGGTCGGGTCACCCGGCTGACGCCGACGCTTGATCCCGCGGCGTTCGGCTTCACGAAGACAGGATACCCGAACGCTTCATCGATCCGGGCGGTAACGGACGTTGTGAGCTCACCAAGAGATACGCGTCGATCTTCCCGCACTGTAAGGTAGGGCACGATCGGTAATCCCCGCTCCGACCACAGCTGCTTCGACCGTACTTTGTCCATCCCGACGGAACTGCCCACGACGCCGGCGCCGACGTAGGGAAGATCCGCCATCTCCAGCAGCCCCTGCACCGTTCCATCCTCGCCGTAGGAACCGTGGAGAACGGGAAAGACGCAGTCGATGTCGATCGGCGCATCCGGTCTCGAGAGCTCCGCGAGGCCCGCTCCGGGGAGGACGACCACCCGGGAAGCGGCGGTTTCGATCATCAGCGCCTCACCGGCGGCGGCGCGCTCCCGTTGCCGTCCGCAATTCTGGCGATACCAGATGCCCTCCCGGGTGATGCCGATCGGTACGACCTCGTACCGGTCGTCCCGGGAGAGCTCCCGGAGCACCGCCGCGGCAGATACCAGGGACACCTCGTGCTCGCTGGAGCGACCTCCGTACAACAGCGCGATCGTCATCAGCTTCTCCTTCTCGCGGCGAACTTCTCGAGTTCCTCCATCACAACCGCCGTTTCGTCCCACTCGAGAACGTGGTCGGCGTATATGATAGATACCTCGTGGCCCTTCCCGAGGTACAGGATCGTATCACCCTTCCCGGCGATCTCAAGACTGTGGGCGATCGCTGTCCGGCGATCCCTGATGATCACCAGCTCGCTCCGCTCCTGGATATCGGGACGAACGTGTCGCGCTCCCCGTGCGATCTCCTCGAGGAGGGCGCCTCCGTCTTCACCGCGGGGGTCTTCGTCGGCGAGGATCAGGAGATCCGCGTGGCGGGCGGCCTCTTCACCGAGCATACATCGCTTCTCCAGGTCCCGCTCGCCGGCGGATCCGAAGAGGACGATGAGCCGCCCGGAGGTGTACTGTTTCACCAGGGGGAGCACTTTCGCGTACGCTCCGGGGGTGTGGGCGTAGTCCACAATCGGTACAAAATCAAATTCCCGGGAGACGATCTCCATTCGCCCCGGCGGGGAGGTCAGACGCGGTACGACCTCGAGAATATCCAGCGGGTTGTAGTCGAGAAGTTTTGCCACCGTCAGGAGTGCCGCGAGAGCGTTTTCGACGTTGAACGGCCCGGGGAGGGGGATACGCGCCTCCCGGGACTCGCCGCGCCAGTGGACCACGCAGGATGTGCCCTCCATGTCGGGGACGATCTCCGTCGCGTAGAGGTCCGCCTCCGCGGAAGTCACGGAGAAGGTATAGACCCGCTGCCGTGTGGCGTGTTGAAAGTAGTAGGCGTTCGGGTCATCCGCGTTGACGACGCCGAAAATGGGAAACTCCGGGTCCTTCTTGCGGCCGGCGGTGCGATCGAGGGCGCGGAAGAGGTTTGCCTTGTCGCTCCGGTACTGTTCGAAGTTCCCGTGAAAATCGAAATGTTCGTGGGAGATGTTGGTAAAGACCGCAACGTGAAATTCGAGGTCCTTGAGGCGAGCGGTCTTCTCGCTCAATCCGTGAGAGGTTGCCTCGACAACGGCGATGCGTTTTCCCTGGTCGATCGCCTCTCTGAGGAAGCCCTGCAGTTCCGGTGCTTCCGGGGTGGACTGACGGAACGGGTTCCGTTCAACCTTGAAGCTCCGTTTCACGAGGGCGGTGGAGATGAACGCCGAATCCTCTTCGAGGAGTGTCAGAAGCTGGTCGATCAGGTAGGTGGTGGTGCTTTTGCCGTCGGTTCCTGTAACGCCGACGACCGGGATCGACCGCGAGGGGTGTCCATTGAGACGCGCCGCGATCGCGCTGAGGGCGAACCGCGTTTTCGGAACCTGGATGTACACCACATCGTCGGATATGGTCTCGGGAAGCTCCTCGCAGACTACTGCGGCGCACCCTGCCTCGACCGCCTGCGGGATAAACCGATGGCCGTCAACATGATCGCCGGGTATCGCGAAAAAGATCGAACCGTGATCAACCTGACGTGAGTCATACCGGAGGGATGTAATCCCGGGATCCCGGGAGCCGATGCGGGTTACTACCGGGAGCTTGTCGATCAGCAGGGAAAGAGGCGCTGCAATCATGCAGCGCATGGTAGCAACTCGGACGGGCAGGGACAAGCACTGTGTACCCGCCGAGTGTCATCTCGCGGTTACCCCGCGCAGCTACCCGCCGGCGCGTGGGTATCGCCGGCGGGGGTTGTATCAACCGTCCTCGGAGTAGAGGAAGTCGAAGTACTGCATATCGGTGCTGAGAGTCTTGCGGAACTCCGGCATCGTCCGGCGGTACGACTCGATCGCCCGCCAGAACGCGAAGAAATCCGCATCCTGCTGGTACGCGGTAGAGTAGATCTGCGCCGCTTCCGCGTCGGCGGTACCACGGATCGTTTCCGCCCGCTCGTACGCCTCCGAGAGGATCGCCCTCCGCTCGTTCTCCATCGTACCGATCAGCTCCTGCTTGCGCCCCTGTCCGTAGGAGCGGTACGCCTCGGCGATCCGGGTACGTTCCGAGACCATCCGGTCGTAGACGCTCTCGGTGAGGTCTTCGGAGTAGCGGATCTGGCGAACCACGATATCCCGAAGATCGATCCCCAATTCACTCGCCGTCTCCTGGGCGCGGTCGAGCATCTCTTCGGACAGCTGCTGCCGCCCGCGGCTGATCTCCTCGCGGTCCTCCACCACGGAGAGCATGTCGGCGATCTCCTCAAGTCCCTGGCGGGCCGTCGTGGAGACCTCATCTTCCGGGAGGGCCTGCTCTGCCTCGCTGGGCAGCGCCTGTTCCCGGTTGATCTCGTTGATCACGTTCGAGTCCCGCACCGCCTCTTCGATCTCGTTGGCGGAGATGACCGTCCGTACCGCACTCTCGATGACATCGTCGAGGCGGGAGTAGGCGCGCTCCATCGTCGTGACGGAACGGTAGAACAACTCGGGATCTTCGATACGCCATCTTGCGGTGGTGTCAACCCAGATGAACTGGTTCTCCGAGGTAGGCATCCTTCGGGGATCACCGTCCCAGGAGATAAGCTTTGCCGAGAAGGGAACCACCTGATCGATCACAGGGGTCTTGAAGTGGAGCCCCGCTTCCTGGGTTGTCTTGACGATCTCCCCGAAGCGGATTACCACCGCCTGTTCTCCCTCGGTAACGACGTAGAAGGGACCCAGCACTACGATAAAAACGACGAGTACGACGAGTACCGTCAGAAATCCTGCGAGCTTTCTCATCGGGAACCTCCCTCGACCGCCTCGTCTCGTTGCATATTCAGGAGGGGTATGAAGTTCGAAAGACCGCGGTCGATCAGCTCCGGCACGTCCCGTCCGGCGAGATCGTCCCCTGCGGCGTCCTGGGTCGGGAGGAACACGTCCTCGATCATCTCGTAGTAGAGACGGGTACGCATCGTCTGCGGGTCGTTGCGGTATTCGGCGAGGACGTTGGAGAAGCGCGAGGCGTCACCACGGGCGCGGTTGACGCGCTCCGCCGCGTACCCCCGAGCGATCTGGACGACCTGCTCCGCCTCACCCCGGGCGCGGGGAATCTCACGGTTGTACTCTTCCCGCCCTTCATTGATGAGGCGGTTCATGTCCTGGACCGCCCGGTTGACGTCTTCAAAAGCGTCCTGGACGCGTCCGGCGGGGGGGACGATGTTCTGCAGCCGCACGGCGGTGACGTTCACCCCGAGGGCGTAACTCTGGAAGATCTCGTTCATCTGCTCCTGGGCACGGACCTCGATGTTCGGGCGCTCGTCACCAAGGACATCGATGATCGACCGGTCACCGACGAGGCGGTTCACTACCGACTGGGAGATATCCCGGATCGTCCGGATCGGATCTTCGACGTTGAAGAGCCAATCTGTCGGTCGGTCGATGCGGTACTGGATGATCCACTCGACGTCGACGATGTTGAGGTCGCCGGTGAGCATCAGACTCTCTTCGGGGAAATCTGCGCTGGAAAAGACGGTGTTGATACCGGCCTGTTCTACGCGAAACCCGAATTGCATGTTCTGAACCACCTGGGTGGGTACATTGTAGTTCTGCTCGATTCCGAAGGGTATCTTGAAGTGCAGTCCCGGGGGGGCGGTACGGTTGTAACGTCCGACGCGGGTAACGACAGCTTCTTCCGTCTGGTCGACGACGAAGAAACTGGTGGTTGCAATACCGATCAGAACGAGCACAATCAGTACGATCGTCAGCGCTTTCGCGTTCAATTTGAACGAGAATCGCTGCTGTTGGTCGTTGTCCGACATGATAGCGCTCCTTTTGATTCTGTCGCGATGAGTACATCGCGACGCCGAAGGTGCGGGGTACCGGTGGTGGTGTCCGCGCACAATCGGTTACACCGTCTACAGTAGCCCGCCCGGGACGGGGAGTCAAGAATAGCCCCAGGCCACCTTTTGCTCCCGTCCTTTACATATCTATGCAAATTATGGTGCACTACCAGGACGAATACAGGAGGCTTTCATCTATGAAGCAGAGATTTTTACCGGCGGTGATAGCGCTGTTCCTCGTTGCGACCGTCGCGTTTGCCGGCGGCAACAAGGAAAAAGAGGCGCAAGACGCCGGTGCAGAGGGCACCGAGGCGACTGAACAGACGGAATCCCGGGAAGGTGAGCGGATCACCGTAGAAGACGCGGTGGCCCGGGTCAACGGCCAACTTCTTCCCAGGAGCGAGTTCGACCAGGTGCTGGCGAGTAATATCGCCCGGTTTGAAGCGCAGAACCAGCAGGCTTTCGATCCGCAGTACCGTCCGCAGCTGGAGCGACAGGTTCTTGACAGTCTGATCACCAGGGAACTTCTCGAACAGGAGGCGGCCCGTCTCGGCGTCGAGGTCAGTGATGAACAGGTCGACGAGACGCTCGGACAGTTCAAGGGGCAGTTTCCCAACGAGAGCGCCTACCAGATGGCTCTCGAACAGGAAGGATTCACGGAGGACGAGTTTCTCGGGGAGCTTCGCAGGCAAATGGTGATCGAAGAGGTGATCCGGACGCGCGCCTACGACGAGGTCGCGGTGACGGAGGAGCAGATGCGTTCCTTCTACGACGACAATCCGCAGTATTTCGAGATCTCCGACCAGGTGGAAGCGCGGCACATCATCCTGACCACCGAGGGGATCACCGATGAGGAGACGCTCGCGGAGAAACGTGCTGAGATCGAGGAGATCCGGCAGGAGATCGTTGACGGCGCCGACTTCGCCACCGTCGCCCGGGAGCGCAGCGAAGGGCCGAGTGCGTCGGACGGCGGCGAGCTCGGTCGCTTCGGGCGGGGGCAGATGGTCCCTGAGTTCGAGGAAGCGGCGTTCGCCCTCGAACCGGGTGAGATCTCCGATGTGGTGGAGACGGAGTTCGGGTATCACATACTGCAGGTGACCGACAAGGTCTCGGGACGGACTGAGACGTTCGAGGAGGCGCAGGACAACATCGAAACGTTTCTCCTGGAGCAGGAACGGAACGTTGCGGTGCAACACTACCTTGCAGACCTGAAGGAGGAGGCGGAGATCGAAGAGCTGATCGAGATCGAGAACGAGATGCCCCTTCCACAGGCACCCACCGGTTCGAATTGATCCACTCAGTCGGTCCGGAAGGTCCCGTGTGTGTCTGATTGACACACTTTCCGGCGATCCCCGCGACCGGTTCCGTGTCACACCGGCACAACCCGCACCCCCTGTCATTATCAGGGGGTGTTTTTATATCATTGCAATACAACAATTTATAAGATTTCTGCACTTGGCACGGGCGTTGCATTTCCATTAATGAATCAAACACAGCTCTCCCGCAGGGAGAACGAAAGGAGTTGCTTATGTATCGGACACACAGACGTGATTTGTGGCCGTTCGGCGAGTTTGAGCGGCTTCGATCCCAGATCAACGACCTTTTCGAGGATGACTTCGGCTACGGTGCCACCGGTCTCTTTGATCGGTCGATCTCGCCGCGTCTCGATGTTGTCGAGACCGACGATGCGATCCTCGTCGCCTGTGACATCCCCGGTGTCGACGGCAAGGATATCGACCTCGATATCGTCAACAACGTGCTGACGATCCGGGGGGAGAAGAAGCCCGCTATAACGGATGATGACGAAAAGGGCGGTGCGAAGAACTACCGCAGGGAAACGTGGTACGGCACCTTTCAGCGGACCATCTCGCTTCCTGACTCGGTGGATCCCGACAAGGTGTCGGCGGAACTGACCAACGGGGTTCTTTCGATCCACCTCGCGAAACAGGAAGAGCGGAAGCCGAAACGGATCGGGATCAAGGTGAAATAATCGAAGCGAAGGAGGTGCGTTATGAGTAAGGATGTACAGACCCGGGAAAACCGGGACGTTGCCACCGAGGGGCGGCAGGATGAAAACCGACGCCCCCGGATCTACCCCACCTACGAGGTGTGGGAGCGGAACGGCGAGATCCATCTGCGTCTGGAGATGCCGGGGCTGACCCGCGACGACGTCACGATCACCGTTGAAAACAATCAGTTGACGATCTCCGGGAGCCGGCCGGACTGGTCGGTGGACGGGGCGGTGCTGATCCGTGAGAGACGCGTCGGGGACTATTACCGGTTCTTCACGCTGGACAAGACGGTGGACACCGGAAAGATCGAAGCGACGATGAAGAACGGCGTCCTCGATATCACCCTTGCGGTGGCGAAGGAAGCCCAACCCCGCCGGATCGAGATCAAGTCCAGCTGACGACGTACCCCGCGTACAGAGACCTCGCCGGCCCCGAGGGTGAAGCGGCTTTGCCGAACCCTCGGGGTTCGATTACCTTTACCATATGGGACTCACAATCACATTCTTAGGTCATTCAGGTTTTCTCCTGGATGACGGGACGTACCGCCTCGCGATCGACCCGTTTCTGACGGGGAACCCCGTTGCGGTACACAAGCCGGAGGAGCTCGAGGTCACCCACATCGCGCTGACTCACGGTCACGCGGACCACGTGGGGGACACGGTGGCGATCGCAAAGCGAACGGGAGCGACGGTGATCGGCGCCTTCGAGATCGCGAACTTCATGGGTGAAGAGGGAGTGACCGATGCGGTGGGGGCAAACCCCGGTGGCGCGGTGAAGCTTCCCTTCGGACGGATCAGTCTGACCCAGGCGTTCCACTCGTCGTCCTACGAGGGACGGTACATGGGGATGCCCTGCGGGCTGGTCGTCGAGATGGGTGGCACGACGCTGTACCACGCCGGCGACACCGGACTCTTCTCGGACATGAAGCTGATCGGAGAGATCTACCGCCCCGACGTTGCAGCCCTCCCGATCGGTGATCTCTTCACGATGGGCCCGGAACTCGCGACGAAGGCGGCGGAGTTCGTGGGAGCCGGGACGGCGATCCCGATTCACTACCGGACGTTCCCGCCCCTGGCGCAGAGCGCCGAAGGGTTTGCGCCGAAGGGGATCACCGTGAAGGAGATGGCCCCCGGCGAGAGCTGGCGCGTCTCCTAGCGGAGCGGGGGGGCCGGCGACGCCTGCACGCTCCCGCACCCGC